>DUCD01000429.1 GCA_012959985.1 Verrucomicrobiales bacterium
TCGATTCGATCGGGTATTCCATCGACGTCGAAATCCAAGGACACTGACCGACCAGAGGATTCACAATCGCAACCGATTCTGCCGGTGCTGATGACGATGTTATCGAAATACCGTTCTTGAGTAACTGGTGAACCTGAATTCCAATAGTTCTCGGAGTATGACTGTGAGGAATGGAAGGAGTTGGTGTCTCATTACCAACTGTCCGTTCTGAAAGGAGAAGCGGGCAGATCAGCCCCATTGGCGAAGTTGGGTTCGGCCAGTTCATTCCAACCAAAACGGACCGATTGGGGATTGGTCACTTGATCACTGCTGACCACGAGTGTGTCGTCCTGGATTTCCACAGTGGCTTTATAAAACTCTTTGTCGGGGCCTGCGATGGTAAACCAGTTCAGAGGGTTGTCGTCCATTGATTTCAAGCCTTGAGCGTGATGGAATTTCAGAAAGGCCAGCTTCCCTTTGAATTCAACTGAATCGTAAAGAGGGCCAGAATAAACCAAATCTTTCTTACCATAGGTATCGGCTAATGCCCAGAGAGAGAGACGCCGGCCCACTTCCTTTTTGTTGCGTGGATGAATATCCGCCACATTTCCGATATCTGTGATGACTGCCATGCCGGTGTTGGGGATCGTGAGAGAGGCCAATTGTGCTTCCCAGATCCCAGGCAAAGCGTCCGGACGGTTGTATTTATAGGGGGCAAGTTGAACGAATAGAAAGGGGAAATCACCCTGATCCCACAAACGGCGCCAAGAACCTATCAGGGCCTTCATTTTTTCAAAATATTGCATGCCTTCACCGTTGTTGCTTTCACCCTGGTACCAGATGGCCCCGCGAATGGAGTAAGGAACCAAAGGGGCAATCATGGCGTGATAAATGGCAGTGGGAAGATTGGCCTTGTTGAGAGGATGATTGGGCAATCCTCCCGGATATGCGGGCAAATCCTTGTTATTCGCCAAAGCGTCCCGGCATTCCTTACTCCATGCGTCCAAGCGATCAAGATAGGTTGCCACATTGTTGCGGTTTTTCTGGTTCGCCTTTTTGATTTGCTCAGTGATTCCCTTGAGTTTTGGAGAAACGTTGAATCCAAGTGGATCAGTCCATGGTTCGATGCGGGTTCCGCCCCAGGAAGTGTTGATCAATCCGATGGGAACGCCATTCAATGCCCGATGAAGATCCAGCCCGAAATGGTAGCCTACCCCGGTAAAATTGTTGGCGGTTTCGGGTGAACAAATCTTCCACGCACCGGGCAAATCCCGCTGGGGTTTGACGTTGGTGACGTGGGTTACTTTGAACTGGCGTATGAGTGGGTAGTTGGCATTGGCGATTGCTTCTTTGGCATTATCGGTTCCGCCCAGAGTCCATTCCATATTGGATTGACCAGAGCAGATCCAGACTTCGCCCACCAAAATGTTTTTAATGGTGACGTTCTCATCGCCGGAGTTGACGAGCAGAGAATCCGGCTCGAATCGAGCGGGCATGGAATCCAGAGTGGCCATCCATTTGCCATCCTTGCCTGCGCGGACGGTTTTTTTCTGGTCTGCAAAAGTGACGGTCACATCTTTGCCGGGGTTGGCCCAGCCCCAGATTTTGACCGGGGCATCGCGCTGGAGCACCATGTGGTCGGAAAAAACCCTTGGCAAATTTAAGGCGAAACTGGAATGGAGTCCTGCCAGAAGGAGAAGGGAAACGGCGAGCCATCGGGTCAAAGAAACAGGATGCTTAATCATAAGTCAGAGGCTACTAACCCCTTGGCGCTGGTGCAATTCGAAAATTTACATTCAAATGATTCCCCTTCACCTGATCGAGTGAATGACTTAGGCTACACACAAGAGTAATGAAATCGGGAATATCCACACTCTTCTCCTGCCGGATCTTGGTTTTTGGGCATTTGCCATGGGTGCCATTGCCCGTTGCTTCGGTTGATTTTGATCGGGATATAGGACCCATCTCGTAGGGGCCCCATAGCGTAAAACGACAGAAACTTATGACAAGTTCCAATCAAGAACAGGTCGGTGCTTCCGCCATCAACTGTGAAAGCCTGTAGCGTAACTTGTTCGAGATGTGATATTTGTGCTTCAATTTCTGGAG
>DUCD01000430.1 GCA_012959985.1 Verrucomicrobiales bacterium
CATACCTTTACGACTCAATTGGCCATTAAGCAGTGCGACCACAACAATGATTGCGATAGCACCAAAGAAGATTGTCAAGTCTCGTTTTGTTCTGCGTTTCATTTGAATTCTCTCCGACTCAACATTTTATCATGTTGACTGTAAATCTTCTGCAATATCCGATTGATAGGCTTGCCACGCCGGCACGATTCCCGAGTCGGATTCTTCAATGTCAGCTTCGTCGATTTTGCAAACAACTCCGATCACGAGGCGGAGACCGTTCGTTTCATCACACGGTGGCGATTGGAAAAACAGAACCCCGCAGAGAAACTGTCGAAACCGATTAAGCCGATTGTTTTTTATGTAGGCCGTGGAACGCCCGATAAGTGGAAGTCTTTTGTCAAAGCGGGTATTGAGGCGTGGCAACCGGCTTTCGAGAAAGCGGGATTCAAAAATGCCATCCTCGGCCGTTATGCTCCCGATCCAAGGGAAGATCCGGATTGGGATGCAGAGGATGCCCGGATTTCAACGATTCGTTGGCTCCCGTCGAATGTTGAAAACGCGTTTGGCCCTCACGTACACGACCCAAGGATGTATCACAACGTCCAGAAATTAGTGCGGGACTGGTATTTTGTTCAAGCGTCTGCATCCGACGAGAGGGCGCAGAAACTACCCATGCCGGATGATTTAATCGGTGAATTAATTCAGTTCGTAGTCGCTCATGAAGTGGGACATTCCCTGGGGTTTCCACACAATATGAAAGCTTCATCCAGCTACACGGTCGAACAACTCCGGGATCCAGAATGGACGAAAGAAAACGGAACAGCACCCTCCATCATGGATTATGCACGTTTCAACTATGTAGCTCAACCCGGCGATGGAGCCAGCTTAATGCCGAAGATCGGACCCTATGATCATTTCGCAGTAGAGTGGGGTTACCGTAGGTTCTCCAGCGATACGGACACTGAAGAAGAATTGGAGAAAATTGTAAAACGTCAAGTGGACGAGCCGATGTTTCGCTTTGGAAACCGCAATCCCCAACAGGATTCAAGCCAGCAGACCGAGGATCTCGGGTCGGATGCCGTCCGTGCGACCGAACTTGGAATGAAGAATCTAAAGCGAATAGCGGAAAACTTGGTGGAGGCCACCTGTCGAGAAGGAAAAAACTACGACCTGTTGTCCAACATGTATGATCAGATCCTCGGTCAATGGAATCGGGAGATGGGCCATGTTGTCAACGTCGTAGGCGGAGTTAAGCAGATCAATCTTTTCTTCGGAGATGCAGATCAACGATTTTTTCCACAGGAAACCGAATATCAAAAACAGGCGGTGCAGTTCCTGATCGAGAACGCTTTAAAAACGCCAACCATGTTTACCTCACAAGATATCGTCCTACGGATTACCGCTGAAGGCGTTGCCGAAAAACTTCTCAACGCCCAACGGCGGGTGATCACCGGACTCGTTAATTCGACACGCATCAACCGGATGATCGAACATGCCGAACAGGCATCTGGAGAATATTATCACCCAGCAGGAATGCTCAAAGACTTGAGCTTGGGCATCTTTTCGGAGCTTGAAGAATCGGGAGGACATCCGGATTTGTATCGAAGAAACCTGCAACGATCCTACCTTCGCCATCTTGGACAAACTCTGGAGAAATCTTCAGTCGATTCTGATTTACCCGCATTGGCGCGTTCGGAATTGATAAAAATCGATTCACGCCTCAAAACGGTCGAAAAACAGTCTCCGGATGCATTGCCCCAAGTGCACTGGAAAGACCTACGCGCACGAATTGAAAAGGCTCTTGATAAAAACAAAGGTCAGGGCGATTAGTTTCAACTGGGTGTCGTCGACGGTGTCTTTACAAGTTCTGCAGTAGTAGCCATGAATTGGGAGGAACCCTGGACAAGGTAAAACGATTATCAAGCCCATCAACCGTACAAAAATGTATGTGGAGTTAAACCGGCATGGAAAATGGACCATTCAGATTCTTACTCATCTAGCCATTCGGATAGATTCTCAACTTTTATATAGGCATCTGGTTTTCGCAGGTTCTTATAAAGCTCTCCGGTCCAAGCATAGCTACCAGGTAGTTTACCCCTC
>DUCD01000431.1:0-11884 GCA_012959985.1 Verrucomicrobiales bacterium
CAGTTGCGTTCTTTGTGCAGGGGTTTTTGTCTGAACTGGAATTCGGTGTAAAGCCGGGAACCGCGGCGAAAGTGGCCTATGATGGATCTACTGGAGCTAAGAAAGGTAACTTGTTTGCCTCGTTTCCGGGGCTCGATTTGTTACTGACCTCTGAAAAGGCATTTTCTCTGACAGAGGAAGGAATCTTTGCTCTGGACAGGGAAAAGAATCGGTTTTCAGAAAAAGAATTACCGACCGTCGGGGAGCAAAAGGCTGCGAGGAGCAAGGAAATCACTTCACTCCGAAAAGAGATCAAGGATCTCCAGACAAAAATAAAGAGGGACGGGATATCTTCGGAGGATGAGGCAACCCTCGGCACACTCAGGAAACGATTGGCAGAACAGACCGCCTTATTGGCGACATTGGTCAAAAGAGAAACTGAGTTGAAGGAAAACAGGGTGGATTGGAAATACGATAACGTGCACCTGCAGTCTTTCATTCTCGCTGATCAAACCCTTTTTGCGTCCGGTAACGGGATCGTGGTTTCTGTGGACAGCAGAACCGGGAGAGAATTGGCTCAAAGGGAAATTGATGGCGAAGTTTTGGGAATGTCTGCCGCCGATGGAAAACTGTTCCTCAGTACCGACCGGGGTGAGATCTTTGCATTTGGAAAGTCAGATGGATCACCGTTGCTGGAGGTGAAGGGACTTTCCGCTGTCAAGCCGCGAGGTCATTCAACAACAACACCCCGGATTGAGGAACCTCCCACCGCGGATTCCGGTTCATTGGAACTGGCGGCTGAGAGGATTCTGAACTCCACGGGTATTGAAAAAGGCTTTTGCCTGGTGTTAGACGGTAGGGAAGGGCGTCTTGCCTTCGAGATTGCCCGACGAAGTGAATTAAAAGTTGTGGTCCTGGAATCGGATGTAACCTTGAGGGATCAGGCTAGGAAATGGCTGGACGATCAGGGGATTTACGGACGACAAATCCAGGTTGTCTCCTGGGAGTTGGAGGAACTTCCTGACTATTTTGCAAACTTAATCGTTTCAGAAGGAATGCTTCGAGAAGGTAAACCGGGATCTTATTCTCCGGAAGAGATATACCGCGTTCTGCGTCCTTTCGGTGGTGAGGCGGTCTTCGGGGTCCTGAATCAGGTTGAGAGTGTTGAAGGATTTTCAATAGAGGAATGGTGGAAACAATCCGGGGCTACTGAAAAGGATACGGTAGCGGATCTTTCTGGGCAGGAGTCGTGGTTCAAGAGTTGGTATCAGATTACCCGCAACCAATTGATAGGTTCGGGTAGCTGGAAAGGCCTGTATGGCAACGCCGCCAATACAGCCTCAACCGATGACCAACTTGTTAAAGGACCTTTGGGTGTTCTGTGGTTCGGAGAACCCGGATCGGAACATATGCTGGAACGTCATTCCAGAACGGTCGGTCCCCTGGCGGTCAACGGTAGACTTTTTGTCCAGGGAATGGAATTGGTCCAGGCATATGATGGGTATAACGGGACCTTTCTATGGGAGCGGAAAATTCCGGGAGCCGTGCGGGTTCGGGTGGATGTAGATGGAGGAAACATTTATGCCGATGACCAATCTTTGTTTGTTGCTGCGTATGAGAAAGTTTTCCGATTAAACGCTGCCACAGGAGAGACTATAGCGGAATATGAGGTGCCTCCAACAACGGATGGAAGGGCAAGACGTTGGGCTTATATATCCGTGGTGGATGGTATTCTCTTTGGAAGCACGGCAGAGCCATTGAAAAATCAATATGGTTTTGTCTGGAATACAATGATTGAAAACGGCGCGTGGAAACCTGAATCTGAGATAGTTGAGGAATTGCGGGCGGCCTACGTCAAAATGGTTACAGCGAATCCAAAGCCGGATGCCAAAGCTTACCAATATTTCAAACGCGGGGGAATTCATTGGAGATACATGAATAAGTACCCCGGATGGGGGCCCGACCATAATCCGGGACCGACAGATCAAACGATGATTGTCAGCGATTCAGTTTTCGCATTCCAAGTGGACAGCGGTAAGTTGATCTGGCAATACGATGCTCCCGAATTGCCTCATATCTCGATCACAATCGGCGATGGAAACCTGTATTTGATCCATGGTGAACTCAGTGCTGAAGAAAAAGAAACAGCCACCAAAGAGCGGCTGCAATGGATTCGGGACGGAGTGTACTTTCCACACGCTGAGGCGGATCTACCAGTGGACAAAAAGGATTTCCGAAGATTGACGGCATTGGATGCCAAGAGTGGCGAGACTTTATGGAGTCAGGTGATGGATGTGACCGGTTGCGGTGGCAATAAACTAGGCAGCTCTTATCATGATGGGAAACTGCTCCTCTTCGGACATTACAGCAATCATGACCAGAATGTGTTCGTCAAGGGCGGACTGAACTGGAGGCGGATCACTGTGTTGGCGGGTTCCGACGGACAGTGTTTGTGGTCCAAACCATTGAATTATCGAAGGAGGCCATTGGTCATGGGAAACCGGATTTATATTGAGCCCAGAGCCTGTTCTCTTGATACGGGGGATATTGTGATGAGGGATCACCCGATCACAGGAGAATCCGTAGCCTGGGAATTCCTCCGTCCCGGTCACAGTTGTGGTATCGTGACGGCGGCTCCGAACGGAATCTTTTTCCGCTCCTATTGTGCTGCCATCGTCAATGTTGAAAAGGACACGGGCCTTCAGTTGTTCGGCGCTATGCGAACAGGTTGCTGGAATAATCTGCTTCCAGCCAATGGCGTATTGAACTTTCAGGAATCCAGCGCGGGTTGCAGTTGTTCCTATGCTTTACGCTCAACGGTGGTGTTAAAACACAAGAAGCAGAAAGAACCGGGAGAATGGAGTGTGTTCATTACTCACGGAGCACAGACTCCCGTCTCTCATCTGGCCATCAACCTCGGTGCTCCCGGTGATATGAGAGATAATGAAGGAACGCTCTGGTTTGGGTATCCGCGTCCCGATACAAAAATCGGGCAAGGTGAATTTAAGAACTATGGATTGAAATTTGATATTCATGAAACGGTGCTTCCGGGGATGGGTGTGTTTCGTCGAGACTTCCGCGGTGTGAACATCGAGGGATCCAAGCGTCCCTGGCTCTATACCAGTGGTTTGAAAGGCTTGAAGAGTTGCCGTATTAAACTGTTGGATGGGCAAAAGCCTTCCGCTTTCAAAGTCCGTATCGGATTTGTGGCTTCGAAAGAAGATGGGGAACGGGAACGGTATTTCAGTCTGAAACTTCAAGGACGTCAAGTGCTGAAGAAATTCAGTGTGCTACGAGAAAGTGGACGACACGGCAAAGCGGTGATCAAGGAATTTGAAGGTATTCAGGTCATTGATGATTTGCACTTGGAAGTGATTCCGGCTATGGCGAACCCCTCCGAGAAGGATGCTCCGATGATTCATTTCATCGAGATCATTAATCAGGGGGATTCAAATCGCACCATTGCTGTGAACTGATGAAGGGATGGGGAAAGCTGAAAGGTAGGGCGTGCTGTCCCAGTGCGCCATGACTTATAATTGATTGATTATAATATGGGTCAATCGGATTGCTGGGGGACAGCAATCGCTACCCGGGTCGTCTGATTTTTAAAGCACATTGAGAATCCTAGCTTACAACATCGAAAGCCCCCGTCTTCTAAAGTCAACGATTGTAATCAGTTTAAGTGTCTTTGGGGTGTTGAGTGCCGGTTGCCGTTCCGGAGATTTAGGCGTGGAATATCCGGCCGAAAAGTCTGCTTTGGTCTATTTGAGTCGCGAGGTGGCGAAATGGCCCATGGAGAATCATTGTTTTTCATGTCACAACAACGGTGATGGCGCCCGGTTTCTATTTCAGTCGGAGGTGTTTGGTTTTTCTGTATCCGAAGAATTGCTTGAAACCAACCGAGTCTGGCTTTCCGATCCGGATGCATGGGACTTTCAAAGTGATCAACCGGAAGCCGAAGATCCCCGTTTGGCTCGAATTCAATTTGCCTTTGCTTTTACTGAATCGATCGGGAACCCATCGCCTGAGTTGGCAGGTCAGGTTTCAGCATTACTGAAGGAGGATCAGCACGAAGATGGATCTTGGAAGATCCTGCCGGATTATGGGCCGGGGTCGCCCGTAACTTATGGAACTTATTTGGCGACGGCTGTCTCCGTTCGAAGTCTGCAAAAATTAAAATATTCGTCAAACAAAGCTGCGATCCAGCGGGCAGAACAATGGTTGATGGAGGCACCGATTAAGAATGTCTATCAGGCCGCATCTGTCTTATTTGGAATTGGAAATTTAGTAGGAGAGGATCCTGATAAGTTTGATGACATACGTTTGAAATGTCTGGAAATGATCCGTCAGGGTCAATCCAGTGAAGGGGGTTGGGGACCATTTCTGAACGCAGCACCTGAGCCGTTCGACACTGCTTTGGTCCTTTATGCTTTGATGGATCATCTCACACCGGATCATTCTTTCTTGGAGAATTGGGGCGACCGCATTAGGCGTGGAAGAGACTATCTTCTCGAATCCCAGTTGGAAGGCGGTGGATGGATTGAAACCACCCGACCACAAGGGTATCGGAGTTATGCCCAGCACATTTCCACCAGCAGTTGGGCCGCTTCCGCCTTAATCAAGACTTCCGCCTATCGTCGATAATTTGCTTGTCATTATCGGATATCGAATGGGATTTCCATGAACTTAAGTTCCACTTGCTTTTCCACTTGGTTGAAGATATCCACCTCAAAAGGACGACCAACGCTGTTTCCGGCCAAATCTTCAAGGTCCTTGTCGATGATCAGTTTGTAACTTCCTTTTTTCCAATGGGTTTCAGGAAGGAACTTCAGCAAGGTTTCACCGGCATGAATCGAGAGGCTTCCCTCAACTCCTTCTCCAGTATGGGTCGCTACAGAGATCAGACGATTGATCAGCGCGTGGTCCAAGGGTTCTTCGAAAACGACTCTCAAAGGATCACGGGATTCTTGTCTCGGTGGGGTGACCAGCCATTTAGCCGGATCCGGTGAAGTGAAATCTGAGGAGATCACTTTGAAAGGTTTTTTGAAACCTTCCTTAAGGGGAAGGTTTTGTGCATCCAGCCAATCAGGATCAATCACCAGGGTAAATTGTTTACCCGCTTGTAATGGCAATCCAAACTCCAGTCGCGGTTGCAATTCTCGTTTGATCCGTCCGGGATCAAAGAATACGGTGAGTCGCTTGACGAACGGATCCCAGAGTTCCTCGCCGATTTCCAGAAAGGGATACAACACCGGTTTGCCTTCCTGATTCAGTAGGTGAATCTTTGAGTAAACGTTTCCTCGATTCATGGGAGCTGAAAAGTGAATATAGAATTTCAGAAGATTTTCCGGCATGGCATCGCTGGTAGGGAAAATGGCGCTGACAAGAGTTGAAGGTATCCTGTTTTCGCGTGGAATTGTGAAATCCCCGGAAACGATGGCAGACATTTTTTCATCCGTAGGGATCTTCAGAAATTTACGGAATTTGTATTGATGAAAAGTAGCTCGATAAGTCAGTCCTCTTTCCATTGGAAAGGTCGGTCGAAATTCTAGATCCCGATTCATCATTCGATAGTTTCCGATGATGGACGGCAGATCGAATGGCACAAGTTCGGATCCGGTATGGACCTTGATTTGCAAAAACTGACTCAGATTTTCCGGTGGGGTAGGGGGCTCCGTTTTATCTTGAGAGACCTCTTCCAGTGCGTTCTTCACTAGAAACACAGGGTTCTCTGAATTTTTATTTTCAAGAACAATCCAGGTAGAAGAATCCGGATATCCTGAGTACACAGGTGCGATAAAGAGAAAACCGACGACAATCGAATTGATTGTCGTCGGGGTTAAGATTTTTATCCACAGCCGCGACATGCTTTGTTTGGTGTTCGGCCTTTTCGGATCCGGTGGATTCAGGGAAGAGGCAGACTGACCAAGTGTTGGGAGCCGGAATCGGTTTCCTGTAACACCAAGGCAAGGGAGCTTCCAAGGGCATCAAGCTGTTTAATGCCCTTCCAGTCTTCTATGGTTTCATAAGAAACACCTTTTTTACCGGATACACGGTCAGTAATGCCAGGAGCACTAGAGAGTTCATCCGTTGTGATTTTCATGATTCCCCGAGCGGTGTTTGCCATCAAGAGCCAGTTTCGGTCCGATTTTTTGTAGGCAATCATATCCAGGGGATTATTCCGATTTCCCAGTTCGGCTACCGTTATGCCCTTGACATGTTTTCCGGGTTTGAGTTGCTCTACCGGGATTTTGACCAGCGGCGTGCAGGTGTAGGCGGCCATGATGTGAGACTTGCCCTTGATATCGAATGGGACGAAAGTGCGCACCGGAGAACGGGTTTCGAAATTTCCATGAGCACCGTGATATATTTCAATGCTCGAGCCTTTGTCCGCTGTCTTGAATGGAAAGGGAATGGAGCGTAAAGTTGATGCGAATTCTTCATTCGACAGTCCGGCAACAATTAGGTTCCCATCCAGATAGGCCATATCGGTAATGGATTGCTGACGCGGGCTTCTTCCTCGTCGGCCTTTCGCATTCGGGTCCGGGGCATTGGGGAGCGAGATCTTGGAGAAGTTTATGGATTTTGTATCCATGATCGACAGTTTTCCTTTCGGCCCGACTTTTAAAATCACCGCTTTTCCTTCGGGGCCTCGTCCACGGGAAACCGATAAATAGGCGTTGCCGGAAATCGGATTCACTGCGAGATCCTGAATCAGGATCCGGTCCTTGGAGGTGCCCAATACCGCTGCGGTTTTCATGCCGATGTTTTCAATGTTGATGGGGGATTGATTGCCAGAGGAAGCTGTCTGGTCCTTGGTATCCACGGCAAAGATGGTGGCTCCCTTGGGATCCGCAATAAAAAGAATTCCTTCCGGGCCGAAGGCAATCGGACCTGTGGATTGAATATCCGGGGTGCCTTCATTCAAACTGTTGCGGAGGTGATGGGCTCCCTGGAGGGATAGTCCGCTGATCGCCATGATCAGTACCGATATAGTGAATGTTTTATAATGAGATTTCATGAGATAATTTCTAATCAAGCCTTTTGGGGTCTTCATTGGAAGTCTCTAAAGGTGGCCCTATTCATGTTTTTTTACACAAATATTGGTAAAACCCGGTTTTAGGGAGAATCGCAGAACCTCTGATGGTCATACCCACAAGGGTAGGGCAGAGATAGGAAAGGCAGGTCATTTCATAGGTGATTTTGCCTCTACCCACGTTGCATATCTCTGTTTCTTCCAACTCGCAGACTGCGAGAGCCAGTGTCTGGATAAACATTGATTTACCCTGACCCAGTGATTGGAGGTGATGGATCGAAACTGGTTATCTTCGGTTACGTCGATTGGTTGGGTGTGGCAGCGGAGTCGATTTTGTGCTCAAGGGCTGCCCGAATTGTTGTTTCCCATTGACCTTTTCTCTCTTTCTCCAGCCAGGACCAGGCTGCATTCAGGCTGTCGAATGAACCGTTCAGCTGGGCTTCGAAAGCGGTATTCAACAAGACGCCCATTTCGGGGCTTGGAGTCATTCCGATTTCGAGGAGATGTCTTCCCTTGAGAATGGGTTTCGGGGCCTGATCGCTTACATCAATAGCTTGAGCAATCTCTCTGAGACGGATGGCCGATTCGGGTAAACTGGAGTCTCTGGGCGGCCTTCCAGCCTGGTCGGCGGCAATTACCTGTAACAGTCCCTGGATGGTTTCCGGAACCAGTCGACGTGCTAACCGGCGGACGGATCGTTCCGACTGAATCTGTAGGTGAGCCAAATGGTTGTTGACCAATGGGATCACCCGTTGACGGATGCGTTTCGGAGCTTGAATGCGATCAAGAAAAACTTCACTCAATCTGCCTCCTTCGTGGTCGTGTCCGGGAGAGACGATGCGGAGTCGACCGTCTTTTTTCATGGTAATTGTTGTATTTGGTTTGCCGAAATCGTGACAGAGGATGGCAAGGAGATACACTATTCGGGATTCCTCATCCGCATTTCTCCATCCTTCAAGTTCCACCATAGCATCACAGCAGAAATTTGTATGAGTGAGCACATCTCCTTCTGGATGCCATTCAGGGTCCTGTGGGGTCTGTGCCAGATTGCGGATTTCGGGGAAATGTTCTGCCCATCCCGTCTCCATGAGAAATTTGATGCCGGCGGAGGGGCGGATGGATTTTGTTGCCCATTTCAACCATTCTTCCCAAATTCTCTCTGAGGCAAGTTCGTTAAAGGAGTCTTGGATCGATCGACACAATTCCAGCGTGCCGGGGGTGGCTTTCAAGTCGTATCTTGCCGCGATCTGCATTCCTCGCATCACTCTGAGAGGATCTTCTGAGAAAGCATCACTGGTATGCTTCAGGATTCGGTTCTCCAGATCGAACTTTCCTCCGAAGAAATCCATCAATAGATTCTCCCGGGGATCGAACATCATGGAGTTGATGGTGAAATCGCGACGAGAACAAGCCTGTTTCGGTGAAATCTCAATTCCCATTTTTATTTGGAAGCCTTTGTGGCCGTTGCCTGTTTTGTGGTCAGACCTCGGGACAGAGAAATCGTAAATTCTTCCTGATGATGTTTTCAGCTTGATGACGCCGAAGGACTTCCCCACTAGATCCGTTCGCCCCCAGGTAGACAAGGTTTTGGCCAGAGAATCCAGATCAATTCCGAATACTTCGATGTCGATGTCCTTGTTCGGTGTTTTCATCAACCAGTCTCTGACGCATCCTCCGACCAGATAGGATTGGCGTAGAGCTGGATCTTTAGTAAGGATTTTCTTTAGCTCGCTTGGAATCAACTCAATCATTTGTGCGGTGCAATAATTGATCGAAATTCTAGATCTCAACCGGTAAAAGAAAAGCCGTGATTTAAAGATTGTCTTTATATGTCGCCTAAACCGAAAAACCGAGTCCGAATGTGGATCATCCCGCTCACCGCAGCTTTTGCGGTCGGTCTAATAGGGTGGTGGGCGATTACATCGGTTTCATCTGCCATGCGGGCTACTCTGAAAAAGGACCTTCAGACTAATTTATCGGCCGATGTGACTGCTTTGCGGAAGTGGATCGAATCTCAAGAGAAGATCTGCAAACTTTTAAATCGAGATTCGACACTGAATCTGTTGATTGGTGATCTGACTCAGCGGACTTCCGGGATGGATGTCAGTTCCAAGTTTCTATCCAACCTGCCTTTGCAGAGCCGAATACGGGGATACTTGACGAATCGACTGGAAGCAATTGGGTACAGTGGTTATGCGATCATCGGTAAAGAGGGATTTATTCTGGGTGCTCAGTCGGATGGTTTGCTCGGTCAACGGATTCTGACTCAGAATCTGACAAAATTGAATAAACTGTTTGAAACAGGCGATTCTCAATTGATCACCCCCTTCAAGTCCACGGTGCAACCGGGTAGTGAAAACCAGTTGGAAGTCACTGTAATGGTGGTGGCCAGTCCAGTTTTCAATGAAGAAGGCCAAATATTGGCGGCTATGGGTTTGGTGTTGTCACCTGAGGATGATTTCACTCCGATTCTTTCAGTGTCCAGATTTGGGCGAACCGGAGAGACTTTTGCTTTTGATATTCGTGGAAACATGATTTCCCAGAGCCGGTTTGACAGTCAACTGAAGGCGGTTGGGTTATTGGAGGATCTTCCCGAGATCGATTCGGTTCTGAATGTTCAGATACGCAATCCCGGAGGTGATCTGCTGGGAGATTATAAAACAGACACGCCTCGCCGAACCCAACCGTTGACCCGCATGGCCGCCAGCGCTGTTCGTGGTGAATCCGGGGTTGACGTGGAAGGGTATAGGGACTATCGCGGAGTCAAAGTAGTGGGTGCCTGGCAATGGTTGACTGAATATGGGTTTGGAGTCGCGACCAAAATCGATTCCCAGGAAGCTTTCCGGACCCTGATCGTTCTGGCTGAAATCATTCTGATCCTATTTGCGCTGCTGGTGATCTGTACCATTTGTATGGTTGCTTTTTCCTATTTTGCAATTGACATGAGGCGCCGAGTGCAGAAAGCGGAAACTGAGATCCAGGAATTGGGGCAATATACTTTGGAGGAAAAAATAGGCGAAGGTGGCATGGGAACAGTTTACCGTGCCCGCCATGCCTTACTGAGAAGACCTACGGCCATTAAATTGCTTCAACCGGAAAAATCCAATAAAGATTCGATCGCCCGATTTGAAAGAGAGGTGCAATTTTCCAGTCAATTGTGCCATCCGAACACGATTCAGATTTTCGACTATGGGCACACACCTGAGGGGTTGTTTTATTATGTGATGGAATATCTTGAGGGAGTCAATTTAAGGACTCTTGTTAATATTGACGGACCTCAACCGGAAGGGCGAATCATTTATATCCTGTCTCAAGTTTGTGCGTCTTTGAGTGAAGCTCATGACTTGGGGTTGGTCCATCGTGACATTAAACCGGCCAATATCATCATTACGGATCGAGGGGGAGTCAAGGATCAGGTCAAGGTGTTGGATTTTGGTTTAGTCAAGAACATCAGTGGTCAGGGAGAACCTGAATATGACCTGACTAAGGATGGTTCAGTGACCGGCACTCCTCACTACATGTCTCCTGAAATCATCTTGAATTCGCAAGGAATTGATGCCCGTAGTGATAGTTATGCTTTGGGTGCTTTGGCCTATTATCTTCTGACGGGACACGAAGTTTTCATTGGGCAATCCTCGATTGCCATCTGTCGTCACCACATCAACACTCCCGCGGAACGACCATCCAAAAGGTTTAAGAAGAATATCTGTCCAGTTTTTGAAGAAGTTTTGATGAAATGTCTGGAGAAGAATCCCGATAATCGTCCGAGTTCTACCAGAGAATTGGCGGACGCCTTGAAGAAAAGTCCGAAGACTTCAACTTGGGACAGTGAACGGGCCGGGAATTGGTGGAGGAATCATGCGACCGAGGCGGAAACCAGGGTTTCCGCACGATCGATGACTACACCAGTAGATATCAATCCAACTCTAAAAATTAATCTGGAAGAACGTAGTGTCCTACAATAAATCGAATCCCGTGGAAAATGGTGAATCCCATGATAGTTCAATCTGGCCTATTCCCACCGATCTCGCGTTTCTGAACCATGGTTCGTTTGGTAGTTGTCCGCGTCCAGTATTAGAATATCAGGCTGAATTACGCGACCGAATGGAAAAGCAGCCGGTTCTTTTCTTCGTCAATGATCTGGAGAATCTAATTGATCAAGCCCGTGATGAACTATCTCGATTCGTCGGATGCCGAATCGAAGATTTGGTATTTGTCCAGAACGCAACAACCGGGATAAATACGGTTCTTAGATCATTGAAGTTTAAATCAGGTGATGAGCTTCTGGTCTGTGACCATGAATACAATGCCTGTCGAAACGCTCTGGAAATGGTTGCCGGTTTGACCGGCTCTAAAGTCGTCGTCGTTGAGATCCCTTTTCCGTTGTCGAGCGACGATGAAATTATTTCCCGGATTCTGGATAAGGTCAATTCCCGGACTAGACTGGTGATGCTGGACCATATATCCAGTCAGACCGGGCTTCGATTTCCGATCGATATATTAGTCAAAATCTTCAATGAGCGTGGGATTGAAACTCTGATCGATGGTGCTCACGCTCCGGGGATGATTCCATTGAATATTTCAGAATTGAACCCCACTTATTACACAGCCAATTGTCACAAATGGATGTGTTCTCCGAAGGGTTCCGGATTTCTTTATGTAGATAAATCCCGTCAGGCTGATATCCGACCTCTCAGTATCAGTCATGGGGCCAACTCGACACGAACCAATCGGTCGCGTTATCAAATCGAATTCGGTTGGACTGGAACTTGGGATCCGACAGCTTACCTCGGGGTGCCCAAGGCCATTGTCACCAGCAGCCACTCGGCAGATGAAAAACGGGATGAGGGCACAAGCGCCTACAATCGC
>DUCD01000431.1:11894-12178 GCA_012959985.1 Verrucomicrobiales bacterium
CCGTTTAATGATTCGGTTGATTATAATGTTAGTTTGCAAATTCCGGGTGGATGGGTTGCTTTAATGAAACGGAACTGTGAGTTGGTTCTTAAAGCTCGGGAATTGGTTTGTCAGGCGCTTGAATTGGATCGCCCCTGTCCGGATTCGATGATTGGCTCCATCGCCTCCTTTAGGTTGCCGGATGGATCGGATGAACCCTCTGATTCGCCACTTTACGCCGATCCCATGCAGCAGATTCTTCGAGAAAAATATGCTGTTGAAGTTCCGATTATTCCCTGGCCGGC
>DUCD01000432.1 GCA_012959985.1 Verrucomicrobiales bacterium
CCGTTGGGGGACTCCTCCTTGTCGTCGGTGGCTTGCGAGGACGCGCGCCCTCCCATGGTGGGTTCCTCTTCATGGGGGGCGTATTATTGACCAGTCATGAATTTCCGATTTCCAATTGCGACTGATTCAAGATGGATTTATCTTAGGGTCCTTGTTCTCGACCACTCCTTCGAAACTGTATTCAGTATTCAGTATTCAGGGGACAGGATAAAAACAAAAGCGGGGATTTGGTGAACACCCGGCCGTTTCACGGCCTGAAGATCACGAAGTTTGGAAGAAAATTAAAACAGGGAGACAGAGGTCGGAGGGCAGGCAAAATGGGAGGGCGAGTGTCCTCACGAGCCGTCTGGACAAAGAAAATTTAAAAGCACCCCGAATATGTCGGTATGCAGCAAAGCGGCGCGCTGGGACAGCTCCCCCTGCCTAGAAATGCTCTCTACACAGATACCGTTCTCGCGCAAGTGCTTCGGCGTGGCAGGCCGGCAGCGTGGCGGGGTTCAGCCGTTGGGAGGGGCTTCTATCGTCCGTGGCTTGCGAGGACGCGCGCCCTCCCATTTTTAGTCTCTTCTTAGACTGGTGGTTCTGGGGATGAGTGGATCGGTTAAAAGGAAACGTAAAGGAGAGGAGAAATTGAGAGAATGAGGAAAGAAAATTTCTAAGGTCACAAAATCCGGTTTGATACCGCAAATCAAGCGGCAAAAAGTATCGAGAAAGGAAGGGGCGGTGATAAGCATTCGAATCTTCTTTGGGACTTTTTCAGGTGAATTTTGTGCTCTGGCCATTTCCCGGCGAACTGGCTCACCGTTAATATCCGCAAAACACTCATCCAAACCCGAAAGTGCTGAGTGGGTCCTTTATATCGACTAACAATTCTTATGATTTATTTGGCTCCTTTTTCTTTTGAATGACATTCCAACCCTCTGAACGCAGTTGAGCTTCATGTGCTTTGATATCCTTGAAAATCCTGTTCAGATCATAGTCATGGCGGGCAGCATGTGCTTCTCTGATTTTTCTTATTTCGTCTACTGGTGTTAACTCCTTCATTCTGATTTCTCCATCAATTCTTGAGGTGTACAAATTGTGGGACAACGGTATCCTCCAATGATGCACACCTGGTTTACTTTTGGAATGATAACCGCATTTGCTATATGCTTACAGTTCCATGAAAGAAGATAATCGATCTCATTGACCGTCGCACAGGCGATATGCACGGCGTCTTCGACTGCTTTTGCGGGCAAGGGCACATTTCGGACTAATTCCTCAGCCAGTGCCAAAACTTCGTCGCTAAGTGCGATAACGGGCAGATTGCGTATTATTTCGATTCTCCTATTGGCAGCTAAAGGATCTCCAGCTTGTGATTCCTGCACAACCATGTCGGATACATAGAGATCGAAATCAACTCTGCGTTTGTTCCACCATTCCTTCGTAAGCTGTTGAATGGCAGTAACGATTAAGTCCCTGCTTTCCCATGCAGTGAGATAACTCACCACTGAGGTCTCCAAATAGACCGATTCTCTCATCGGCATTATCATATCAACCATGTCGCACATGGTCAATCGCGGTGATTCTTAAAGAGTTGGAAAAGATCGCAGAAATTGGACCAATCCCGGCTCAGCGCGTCGGGCTTCAGGTGCGCTGCTAAATGGCCCTGAAGCTGGCCGCGTCGGGGCCGGACTATTGCATGGGGGCATTACAGGCTACACAAAGGCCATTAATTTCATGGACGAATAAATGGCATTGCAAGTGGCCAGACGATGTTGACCCCCTTTGGATCTGCAGTATTGGTTGGTTTTTCAACAGGTGTTTGAACCGAAAATCCTGTGACGTTTGCGACAATTATTGCCGGAGTTTGTGCTGGGTTTTTGCCTCACAATTTCCCCAAAGCCAGAATGTTCATGGGAGATGTCAGCAGTGCGCCTCTGGTTTATTTGCTGGCATGTTTGTGTCTATGGCTCTCTGTAGAGTATGGCTGGTGGCTTCTGATTCCACTTGTATTGTTGCATGCGAATTTTGTATTGGACACAGGAATTACTCTGTTAAGACGAATTCTTAATGG
>DUCD01000433.1:0-8703 GCA_012959985.1 Verrucomicrobiales bacterium
CGGCCGCGCTGAGGCCGGAACATGGAAGAAATTCATGCAGATTTCACTGATCCGGGGTCGACGCCCCCAGCTTCAGCGGTGTCCGCATTCCTTCGTTTCCATCCTTAACCTAATGGCTGTGGGAAGCACTGTCCCAGTGCCCAGTGCACCGCTTGATTGATCTCATCGGTCGAATCAGCGGCGAGCCGGGACAGCACTTCCCCCCTTCTACGGTTGGGCATCTGCTGAATCATTAGATACCTTTTCCAACAAAATTTCAGCGACATCCTTTACCACAACTTCGGAATCGATTGAAGCCAATCCATCCTTCATCATAATCAAGCAGAAGGGGCAGGAAGTCCCGAGTTGATCAACTCCAGTCTCATTCACCTCCCTGCAACGGCTTCCACCGATACGCTGTTCAGGGGAATCGTCAAACCACATTCTCCCTCCTCCAGCACCGCAGCACGCCGTCTGTTTTCGGTTCCGAGGTAATTCGATCACACCGCAATCGTTTCCATTCTTTTCTGAAGTTTTAATCTTCAGGAGTTTTCTCGGTTCTTCTGTAATGCCATTGACACGGGCCAAATAGCAAGGATCGTGATAGCCTGTAGTTTTATTCTGAGTTTCGGATGGCGAATTAGGAACCCTCAATTTCCCCGACGCCACCAATTCATCAAGAAAGACCGAATGATGAACCACCTCGTATTCCCCTCCGAACTGAGGGTAATCCTTTTGAAAAGTGTTTAGGCAGTGGGGACAATGTGTCACAATTTTCTTTACCTGATAACGGGTCAGGGTCTCAATATTTCCGAGGGCCGATTCCTGAAAGGCAAACTCATCTCCCATCCTTCGGGAGGATTCCCCATTGCAACGTTCCTCTTTTCCTAATACGGCAAAATTCACCTTGGCGGTTTTCATCAATTGGACCATTGCCCTGGCCACCTTACTGACTCTTCGATCATAGGAGGCGGCACACCCCACCCAATACAGCACTTCAAATTTTGGGTTATCCTTTGCAGTGGGGACCTCCAATCCCTCCGCCCAATGGAACCGCTCCTGCTGCGGCATGCCCCAGGGATTGCCCGACAGTTGAATCTTTTGCAGCGCATTCGCGGCTGAGCCCCGCAACTTCCCCTCACCGATCAAAAAACGTCTTAAGTCGGTTATCATTCCAAGAGGATTGACGTTCAAAGGGCACACTTGGACGCAGGCGCTACAAGTTGTGCATGACCAAAGTGTTTCATCTTTTACCGCATTACCGGCAATACAGGGAGGATGCCCGTTGCCTTCCTTCAGATTGACCGACTCGTAGGCTGTGGGAACAGTCGCTCTGATGTCCTGCACTAATTTCTTGGGCGAAAGGGGTTTTCCTGCTTCAAATGCCGGACAGGCTTCTTCACATCGGCCACAGGACACACAGGAATCCAACTCAATGAGTTGACGTCGGGTAAAATCTCCAGGGGTTTCGACTCCGGTTTTCCCGGTTTCTTCGAGTTCTTCCAGAGTGATCGGCGTCATGCTTCCCATTTCCTTATCCCAGCAGAGGATGTTCACCATTCCGGCAATTGCATGGAATAAACGAGTGAAAGGGAAACCCGCAATGAAGCTGAACGATAGAAGTGAATGCCCCCACCATATTCCGAAATGCAGCTTGCCCGCACTGGCGGAGTCAACATTCAAGCTGCTCAGAAACATAGCGCCTGTCCTTCCAATGAATGAGGCGGCATCCGCCGGGGACGGGTGATGAAGAATCCGTAATGATTCCACCAGATAACCGGAGACTCCAATACAAAGAAATGATATCAAGACAATCCAGTCTGAGGGATGGTGTCCCAAACTGGAGGGACGTGACCAACGCCGTTTCATGAACAAAACGCAACCGATCAGTAAGGCTAAACCAAAGGTATCAAGAACAAATTCGTAGATCAGGTAATACCAACCGAAATGAAAGACAGGCTGGTCAGCCTCCCTGCCCAACAAATCCGCACTCCAATGCTCGATCCCTATCAGAGTGGTCCCCATTCCCAGAATGACAAACCCGCTGAACAGGAGGACATGAGCGATCCCTACCGTTTTCCGCCCAAGCACCCTCTTTTGAGTGATGATTTCCTTGATAAATCGCCGAACAAGAGCCCGCCATGAAAACGATGAAGTCGATGGCTTCCCCATTTTCCAGTAGCGTATTCGTCTGAAGACACCCCCCCCAAACACAAGGAGACTGAGGCAGGCTATTCCGTAAAAAATCCGTTGAGAACTTTCGGGAATGTTTCCGAAAACTTCTCGGGTCATGAGGGGAGCGGCCGCGAACTGGAGCTTCCAAACAACCCAACCGGTAAGATCAGTCTGCATGAAACGCTTTGATTAAGTCGGGTACTATTTGGTAGATATCACCCACCATTCCGTAATCGGAAACATCGAAAATGGGTGCCTCAGAATCATTATTGATCGCTATGATCGTCTTGGAATTCTTCATGCCCGCCAGATGTTGTATTGCTCCTGATATTCCCAAAGCAACATATAGATCAGGAGCCACAATCTTTCCTGTTTGCCCTACTTGCAGTTCATTAGGAGTGATACCGTTGTCCACCAACACTCGGGAACTACCGGTAGCTCCACACAAGGCATCCGCAAGTCCTCCAACGATCGTTTCAAAATCTTCACTGTTTTTCAATGCCCTTCCCCCTGAAACCACGACTCGAGCTTCGGTCACGTCAGGTCGACTGCTCGACTGAGAACGCAGTCCCTCGTATCTCACCAGATCGGGAAGCACTGCGGCATCGATTTCCATTTTTGTTGTCGTAAATATTTCCCCAGTTTCAGCAGAGGGTGGATAGGAGGAGGGTCTAACTGTCAGAATTTTTGGAGTTCCTATGAGGCGGACGGTGGCCACTACAGAACCGGCATACATTGGCCGTTGAAATAAAAGCTCTCCGTCCCGATTATCATGTCCGATGATGTCACCCACCATGGCTCCGCCCAATTGACCCGCAGCATTGGCCAGAACATCCTTGCAGAATGTCGTCGTGGCACCCAACAGAATATCGGCATTCCTTTCCAGAACAATCGTCTTAAGCAAGCGACCATAGCGATCCGCGGTCGGAACAGCCAGACTCTCGTGATCGGCAATCAGGACATTAGACCAGCGCTTAAAATCCTGAATCACAGAATCCATCTGCCAACCGATTACGATGGTTTCGATTTCCGCATCCGGATCGATCGATTGGGCAAACCGAATGGCCGACTGGGTTGCCCGTTTCATTCCGTTCTTTTCGTATTCTCCTAAAATCAGAATTTTCATTCTATAGATAAACGAAACTCAGTTCGTCTTGAGCGCTTCCTTTATTCGTGCGACCAGATCTGAAATGTCCGTCAAACGGACTTTTTTACGGGATGTTTGCGGCATGGACATATTAATAATTTCTACTTTAGGATCAGGAGCCCACCCAAGTTCACTTGTCTCGATCCTTTCAATGGGTTTCTTACGAGCCTTCATGATACTGGGCAGCGAAGCATATCGAGGTTCATTCAGGCGAAGATCAGCTGTAATGATTGCAGGAAGATTCAATCCGAGGGTCTCAATTCCCGAATCTGTTTCCCTCTCAACCTTCAGTTTGCCACCGCTTTGGAACTCGATTCGGGACGCAAAAGTGGCTTGGGCCCAACCCAGGCGAGCGGCCAGCATTTGCCCGGTCTGGTTTGAATCGCCATCCACTGCTTGTTTCCCCATCAACACCAATGATGGATTTTCACGTTGAATTATTTTTTCAAGAATTCCTGAGACGTTCCAAGGATCAAGGAAAGAATCCCAGGGAATCAGGACAGCGCGATCCGCCCCCATTGCCAAGGCAGTCCGAAGGGTTTTGTCACATTCCTCAACTCCAATGCCAATGGCAACTATTTCCACTGGCTCACCGTGGGTCTCCCTAATTCTCAGTGATTCTTCCACTGCAATCGCATCAAAGGGATTCAGAATGTAAGGAAGATTCTCAGAATCGATTTCTCTGGAGTCCGCCTGTAACCGGATCTTCTGATCCGGATCCGGCACCCGTTTGCAAGTAACTAAGATCTTCATTCTGAGTCTGATAAAATTTCGGGACGTTCGACTCGACCGTAATAACTTCCGTACATCGCCGCGCACTTGCTCTTGATTTCCGATCGAGTCTGAAACCCCGGCAGTTCGTAGTACCGATCCGCCTCCATTGCTTCAATATCGTATTTAGTGGATCCATCCAGTATTAGATCGGCCATAATGACTCCAACAACAGGGCTCTGGACAATACCATGCCCGGAAAATCCGGTACAATGAAAAAGACCTTCCAAATTGTCCATTTTCCCGCAAAAAGGTTTACCATCAGGTGTGAATGTCATAATTCCCGTCGTTAGGGTCATCGGTGTCCGCTCGTTGATCCATGGAAATCGTTGCTGGGCTGCATGAATCAAAAGAGCGGCATTGAAATCATCACGGGCCACTTTCATAAGAGACATATCAAAATCATCGGGTAAGCGCTCCATGTCGTATTCAACAGGCTCGGCCTCATACATACCGACAATCAATCCCCCGCTTTCAGGTCGGGAATATATTCGATGATGCCTGTCCCGAACCGCTGGACTTTTTCGGTCCACGGTCTGTTCCGGATCTGGACGGGTCGTCAGGTAATAATGACCGATTGATGCCGTTGGAAGAATGACATCACCAGATCCCGCCGTAAGGTAAGACCAAGGCCCGGCGGCATTGACCACAATTGGAGAATGGGAAATCCCCTGTTCCGTCTGAACTCCAGTGATTTTCCCCTTTTCATTGAGAATGGAATCCACTCGGCAGTTTGTCTTGTATTCCACGCCTGCCTGCCTGCCTGCTTTAATATAGGCAGAGGTCAATTCCGCCGGTTGAAGATGCCCATCCGTTGGACAATAGCAGGCATCCAGCAAATCGTCCGTCTTCATATAAGGAAGCAATTCGGCGACTTGTTTCGCATCAAGGGTTTCAATCGGAAATTGAATACTTTTCCCCATGGCCACAAGATCTCTGATTTCACCGGCTCTTTCCGTAGTTTCAGCAATGCGAAGTGAGCCTGTTTGAACAAAGATTTCACACTGACATTGGGCTTCAAGATCCTGGACGATCTTGACTCCGTCCATGAGCATTGAAGTGGCGGCTATAGAACCCCGAAGTTGCCCCAGAAGTCCAGCCGCCCTACCGGTAGAACCGGAACCAAGAGCCCCACGGTCAACGACTAGAGTCTTTACTCCTCGTCTACCCAACTGTAAGGCAGTACTCAAACCAGCTACACCTCCACCAATAACAATGACATCAAAATTTTTAGATTTGTTTTGCATTCTTTAGAGACAGATTCCTCGGACTATCCTGTTCAGTTTCATTGTCGAGTTTCTGTAATAAACCGCAACGGTTATCGTCATCATAATCGATCCGTTTCGAATTCACAAAAATATTGAGCATCCTGGATTGATGGTTACAAGAACGGAAATTCAATGATTATTGTTGTTGAGATCCCCAACTTCTTTTGATTGCCTCAGACACATGTAAGGAGACGTAATACAGTTGTTCTATAATTTGTGTTAATACCTAATACAAATCTGAGCGAGTTTGTTCATCAATCTTAAAATTAACAAGGTTGCAGACAAGCATCCAGTGTGCTGGGGTGCGATGACCAGTGCGGGGAGGGAGAGCGTCCTCGCGAGCCATTCATGGATTTCTTCATACATGGAAAGGAAGACAATTAGGAGTGGGCTACTTTTCTGTTCACCCATTCTTCGGCTCGCGGAGACGCTCTCCCTCCCTTCAGTTCCACTCGCTATCCGTAGGCTCGCAGGGGTGCTGAAACCACATTTATGCGAAATTTCAAATCGGCAATTCTGATCTCTCGATTCAGACATTTCACTTAGTTCAGTGCCAATATCCCCGCACTTTTAACCACACCCAGTGTGATGTAGGAAAGTTTCGCACCTGAGATTTTACTAAAAAAAGGCCGAAGCATTGTGCTTCGGCCTTTGTATTAAAATTCAGATTCTTTGACTTCCGTCTTTATCAGGGAGCTACTGCTCTTCCGAATAGTCTGGCTTGGTCAGGTGTCAGAGTCAGAGGACTCGCACTGTCATCACTGACATCGGTCCAGGGACCGGTTACATCAGTAGCAGATTGCAGTAAGCCCGTCCAGGTGACGACCACATTACCATCGGCATCGGTGCTGATGCTGATCGATTCACCAGGTTCTGCACCACCGCCACCACCAACACTTGGGAAGAACTTGATGAAGTTCCAATCCATGTTGCCCGGCAAGGTTGTGACACGCAGGGTCTGCACTCCAGCCAAACTGACAACCGCAGGATTCCCGCTGTCGTCTCTCAGTTGAATTGGCGCAAACACATCCCAGTTACCCGTAGCGGCTCCGTTGAACTCACCCAGTTTCTCCAGAGTCTGACTATCCGTTCCGGCACCGTCGACCACCACATCCAGTTGGGCGGAGATATCTTCGCCTCCGGAGGAGAACATTCCAACCACCTCGTAGTTATCTGCGGGGAAGTCACGGGTGTAGTTGGTCCAGTCGCCTGGATCATTCCATCCCAGAATCCAGTTGGACTCCAGTTCGAAACCGTCACGGGCATTGCGGACATCGTCTGCTGCACTCTCTTTATCGACAGAAGGTCCGGGATCACCCGTTGTTCTGTAGGCTCGAGTCGATCCGGCACCATCGAAGTCGATACCCTGAGTACCACCCAAGCCGTTGTAGGCATTACCGGCGTATGGACCGTCAAAGCCGGTTCCACCCGCAATCCAACTGCCGCCGTCGAAATCGAAATCTTCCGCTTCGATATACAGCGCTTGTTTCGGAACGAACTTCAGGAAGTTCAGATCCGCGTTACCCGGCAGGAAGCTCACTCGCAATGTCGTCACTCCGCCCAGACCGATGGCAGCAGGATTCCCGCTGTCGTCTGCCAGTTGAATCGGCGCAAACACATCCCAGTTACCGGTGGCAGCTCCATTGAACTCGCCCAGTTTCTCCAGCGTCTGGGCATCCGTTCCGGCCCCTTCGACGACGCGATCCAGTTGAGCGGAAGTATCCTCTCCGCCGGAAGAGAAGTCTCCGATGATCCAGTAACTGCCGTGCGGGAAGTCACGTGTATAGTTGACCCAATCTCCTGCGTCATTCCAACCCATGATCCAGTTGGATTCTACAATGAAACCGTCACGGGCATTGCGGACGTCGTCCGGCCCGCTATTCTTGTCGATGGAAGGCGCCGGATCGTCGGTGGTTCGATAGGCACGGGTTGAACCTGCGCCATCGAAGTCAATCCCTTGAATACCGCCCAGGCCGTCGTAGGCATTTCCAGGATAGGGGCCGCTAAGACCGGTATTGGCGTCAGATACCCAACTACCGCCATCGAAGTCAAAATCTTCGGCTTCGACATATAATGTTCCAGGAACCGGCGGTGCGAAACCGGAGAGGAAATCTCCGGATATCGGAAGGTCTCCGTCAGCAAATGCACTGTCGTCACCGGGACCTTTCCAGGCAACCGCCAAGTTGTCTCCGCCGCCGCCTTCTTTCATGATAGCTTCGACGTAGTATTTCTGACCGGCTTCCAACTCGACGCCCTCGGAAAGGTTTTCACCATTGGGACGACGATCCGTGCTGCCGAAGCTGCGGACCGGATTCCATTCCGGCTCCGAAGCAAGGAGAACGGTATTCGCCGGATCTTCATCCGTGCTCAGGTGCAATTCCGCGTAATCATCCGCTGCGAGTGCGAAACGATAAGTTCCGGTTTCGCCAGGATGAATGAAGCCATACAGAATGACGGCGTAATCATTGTAGAAATCACCCTCAGGCGCCACATTGATGTCACCGGAGTTCGGTGTTTCGAAGAAGGTGGCAAAATTACCTTGATCGTCGCTTCGAGACTCCAATTCGATGGTATCGAATCGGAACTTACCACGCGATTCTTCCGGGTAAAAGGTCAGATCCACACCGGGACCATTCCAGGCAACTCGGGACAAACCACCGTCAACGGCAACCAGTCCTTCACCTAATACAGGAGGAGCGACTGGATCTGGGCCAGAACTGGCCAAATCAAAATCGTTAACCTCGATGTTGTCAATGGCCCACCACCAGTCATTACCGGCATCAAAATAACCGAAGGTGATCACCATTTCACTCGCACCTTCTGGGTTATCCAGAGGCAATACAACCGATTCGTTGGTACGGTCCGGATGGAAGTTGTCGCCTGCTACGGATTCCCATAGCAACACTTCAATAGGATCTCCCCCGTCATAGGACACCTTGACATTAGCTGTCTGGTGATAGTTGCTGTCGTCCTCGGGACGCCAACTGGAATCGAATTCAAGTACCAGAGTCCCGGGTCTGACGCCTGAGATATCGAATGCACCGGTGCTCATGAAGGTGTCCAACCAAGGACCGTCGGGAGGTCCTCCGTCATGTGCCTGATCGTCCCATTCGTCGCCGTCTGCAATGGCAACCGTGCCTTCGCCTAATGTGAATTGAGACCGGTTCTGATCACCTGCTGTTTGAATCCACCAGTCTTTATTGGCGAAACTCCAACCAGCCCACTCGGTGACTCCGTCAGTGAAAGGATCGCCGACACCGGGAACACCACTGTCGTCGATACTCCAACCCGGAGGCGCTTCCTTGGTCCAGACGGCGTCTCCCGCTAAGGCTTCATCCACATTGGGACCCAGCTCCAAGCTGT
>DUCD01000433.1:8815-9272 GCA_012959985.1 Verrucomicrobiales bacterium
GTCCCCAGGGAGTTTCCAAGCAGCAGCCAAGTTATCACCACCGCCCCCTTCGGAAAAGAAACCTTCAATGTAATACTTTTGTCCGGCTTCAAGTGGAATTCCTCCCGGAATATGAGTCTCGGAAAGATTCTCTGGAAACGCCGCATCACGACGGTCAGTGCGACCGAATGCGCGAACAGGATTCCATCCCGGTTCCAATCCAATCAACACCGAATTCTGAGGATCCTCGTCAGTACTGAGGTAGAGTTCAGCATTATCATCGGCGGCGAGTGAGAACCGGTAATTACCCGTTACCGGTGGATTCAAAAATCCGAATAGTGCGGCCTTGTAGTTATTGCCACCTTCAGAGCCAGGTGCAGTATTGATATCACCGGAATTCGGCGTTTCGAAATAGGGTGCCGTGGATCCATGGTCATCTTCCCGGATGGGAAGATCGATGAGATCAAAACGACCTTTT
>DUCD01000433.1:9286-9635 GCA_012959985.1 Verrucomicrobiales bacterium
CCCCGGAATTCCGCTGGGTAGGCATCCAGATTGTTCGCTGTTGACTCCCAAGCGATGCGGGCGACACCACCCTTCCGTTCAACCCATGCTGTAAACTTAGCAGTAGCGTCAACTGACGGATTATGCAGATCTGATACATCTTCAACCCCGTTGACGGTTACTTGGTAGATCTGATTTGGAGTTTGCTGAGCTGTTTCCAGAACTACCGTCGTCAGGTTTTTCACGGTCGCTCCGACCACGGTCAACCCTTCCCCTGTGTCCAAATTATTAATCACGTAGTTAGCTGCATCGCCTGCCGTTTCGGCTGTGACTTCGCCAGTGGCGCTGACCTGCTCCACCACTACCTCTC
>DUCD01000433.1:9645-12126 GCA_012959985.1 Verrucomicrobiales bacterium
GTGTCTTCCTCGTTAAACACAACCGTCGCTCGGTCGAAAGAGGCACTGCCTTCGAAGCTATCAACTACCGGACTTTCCAGATCGGTTACCACTTCCATTACCATTGTGCTGCTCTCGGCTTCACTGAATTCGTTCTGCACTAGCACAGAAATATCACCTGCATCGTCCGCCGTGATTGAAGGAATGGAATAAGTTCGGCTGGTCTCCCCGGCGATCGGATCGCCGTTTCTAAGCCACTGAAAGGCGAATGGACCTGGGCCAGTTACTTCAATTTTAATTTCAAACGGTACCAACTCAGCCACGAGAACGCTTTCCGGCAAATCACCGTCCTCAGCAATACCAACAGGCCCCAAGGCACCACCACCGCCGAGGATAGCAGTGATCGAGTTATTAAAAAGTATTTCCACGTCGTCGGTATCGAGTGGCCGATTCCATATTCCTATGTCATAGATATCACCGTACCAAGTGCGATTTCCCGTATCCGGGTTTCCGCCGATTTGAACATTCACATCACTGTCCTGGAGCGAATCTTCCTCGGTCTCTGCGGCGGCAAATTCTCCATCGATATAAAGCTGGCTGATGCCGCCTTCAGTGGCGATCGCGACAAAATGATGCCATTCGCCGTCGTTCACATTCGGACCCGTGTCGCCAGTGTCCCCTGCGCCGCCTCCGGTAAAAGCCAAGACGTTTCCACCACTTCGGCGGTGAACCCGCCAACGGCCTCCCTCACCTTTAGCAATAAGAGCCTGCCAGTTTTTATCAAAACCACCGACTCGGAACCAACCGGAGATGGATAAATCACCCCCCGCCATCTCGAGGTCATTCTCGTCTCCACCGGTGATTTCCACGTAATCATCTCCTCCATCAAGATGGAGCGCCGAACCGAAGCCTGCGCCGTCAGGACCATCAACGAAATCGTGATTACCAGTGCCCATGGGTGTGCCATGAAACTCGCCCACATCATCCAGGAAGTCGCCCTCGAAACCCCAGTGAGCCACCAAACCTTCACCTATGGTACCTGGGCCTAAATCCGGGGCATCTCCGGTGCTTCCCACGCTGAATGATACGGTTACGGTAGCGAGGGGATTCGGGGTATTAGCTAGATCCTGAATCCCGCTAATGCGTATTGTGTGATCTGAGCCATCCTCGAAGGCTTCGGCGGTTGTAATCGTTACTCTAGTGGCACCGGGTGATCCGACACCATTGGCGACTTTATTACCGGAAAGCATTATTTCTGAAATGGTGATGGCACCGCCATCGATGGAATAGTTTGATTTATTGAGCGCTCCGGCTTCCGCAATAGGTTCGGAGAAAAAGATCGAAACTGCGTTGACATTTCCTCGATCGTCGGCGCTTTTCACTTCCGGAACGGTTGTATCCGGGGTGACGAACAAGGTCGCGCCAAAGCTCTCAACACTTCCGCTGGCATTGGTGGCCTCTAGCTGCAAGACGGCGAAATCATCCGCAACGGAGGCAGCAGCGAAGGTGTAGGCGGCAAAGGTGGCGCCGGCAATATTTGCACCATTCTTTTTCCACTGGAAGGTCATCGGTTGTGCACCGGAAACGTGCCCTGTCAAGGTAAGAGGTGCCCCTTCGTCCACAAACGAATCAAAAGGTTCCTGAGCGAAAACGGGAGCCCCTCCGACCGGTGCACCTGCCTGGGTCGCAGGGAACAGAAATCCTGAAGGGATGATTTCCTGAGTTCCGTCCGGTAATAGCCAACTGACATCCATATAGTCGCCGCCCGTTCCATCTTTGTAAATCGCCTCAAAGTAATAGATGCTCCCCTCGACTAATTCGGCGGATCCGCCCACTGAAGCCGACGGTGTTTTAGAAGCAATCAGTTGAAGGCCACCTGGAGTCTCATCGGTACTCAATGAGAGTTCTGATGAGTCATCACTGGCGACCGAAAAGGATACAGTGCCTGTCACTGGAGACATGATATAGCCCTTGATCAAACTGCCGTAGTTATCGCCTTGGGCTCTGAGAGTCGCAAACCCATCTTCCGCGTCAAAAGGACCAAAAGCATCAAAAGCATCTGGAAAACCCGGAGCGTCTTTCAAATCCTGAACATCATTACCAGGGATGCCGTCATAGAACAGTTGTTCCAGAATCCCCGCACGCAGAGGCAAAGCCCCTACGCCCAAGGCAATGAGTAGTATAGGTATGGTTTTTCTTAGCATTTTCATATTTTTCACTTTATTAAAACCTTGCTCAATAGAGACAAATCAAGGCAATTCCACCGCTTTGACGTCTTGCCAGTGGACAAAACCGCTCAATTGGAGGTCGAACAAATGTTATGGGAATAGGCATCTCTATAAAAACTTCGACAAAAAGACAAGGAAAAAATGGGTTTTTCTTGTCCGACAACCGAATCAGCCCCTGATGCAACGGCCCTTTCTCTTTCTCTTTGCCCTGTTGACTCGCCCAGCCGGCCTTCTCCAGCGCCCGTTTCTCGTGGCAACTGGGACAAAAACAACG
>DUCD01000434.1:0-10929 GCA_012959985.1 Verrucomicrobiales bacterium
CAGGAATCGGGCTGTCCTGTGACCAGTAACCCGATCCGGCATGAATTTCCGTTGCCGGTCCGAATTGATCATCCTCCTTGATTCGGATCGATGCCCCGAAGCCATGCGGGTTCTGAGGCGGGCCTTTCAGTCGAATCCGGATTCCATCATGGAGGCTCAGATTCTGAAACAATTTTGTTTCTCCTCCATTCTGCGCCACCGCCAGATCCATTTTTCCATCCTGATTGAAATCACAGGATGCCGCTCCCCGCATGTCCCCGAAGATCCGGATCCCGGATTCCTCGGCGCTCATTGCCTGAAATTCTCCTTTGCCGTTGCCGATCAGCAATGCACCGAACCCCGCATCGTTTCGGGGGGTCCAGGGTTGGGATGCAGAGAAATTCTGGGCGATGAACAGGTCCTGATCCCCATCGCCATTCCAATCGGCTGCGGTGATGCCGAAGGCAGGAGACAACTGAACCTCCATCGGCAGCAGTACCGCATCAAAGCGATGATTCCGATTCAGGAACACGGTTGACTCCAGCCATTCTACCGTATGAAATTCGTAAGTATCGTGTTCATCCCCTAGAATCCGGCTGATATTGGCCTTCCCATACGCTGCGTTGGATTTCAGCCTTCGAAGCAGGTTGGGAAAGCCTTTGGCCAGTTTTCCCATTTGACGGATCGGGAGAATTTGGTTGGAATTCTGATCTTCATAAGCTTCGACGATCTGGAGTGTCCCGGGAGAATTGACCGGTCCGTAATATATTCTCAAAGGGCGCTCACGGTATTCCTGATAGCGGGTATTGCATCCCCAGTTCGAGGCAGCAAGATCCATTCGACCGTCTCCATCGAAATCTCCAGCCGTTACGGCGGTCCACCAACCTCGGAATTCGTTCATTCCATATTCTTCGGTTTTGTCCTGAAACCGACCTTGCCGGTTTTCAAATATTCTCAAGGGTCCCCATTCTGTTGCCAGGACCAGTTCGGCAAAGCCGTCGCCATTCAAGTCAGTAAACAGAGCCCCGCTGATCAGTCCGGCAGACTTGAAAACTCGTTGATTGTCCGCATCCTCAAACCATTTCCCGTTCCTGTTTCGATACAGTTTACTGGAAGCCGGTTCAGGCCAGCGGCCGGGAACGACCCGTCCGCCGATGAACAAATCAAGATCGCCATCTGCGTCGATATCTGAAAGCGCCATTGGCCCAGTGGCCGATTCAGTTTCGGGAATTTCACCCAGGAACTTCTGGTGATTCAGATTAAAGCTGCCCATCAAGGGGCCTGCCCCAGTAACGTAATTCGAGAAACCCGATAGCAGCATCTGGGAATCATCCGGAGCCGGGACGATCAGCAAACTGGTTTGTGCCAGCCGGTTCTTCAAATGAAACGGTGGGGAATTGATTTGTGTGAATTGCCCGTTTCCTTCGTTTCGGAAGGCTCCGGAGCGATCTCCCCGTCCTCCGGATATCAAAAGATCTTCGCGGCCGTCATCGTTCAAGTCATGCCAGGTTATTCCCGGACCAAGGCGACTCAACTGGTAAGGGAGTAACGGCTGCCGGGAGTAATCATTGAATGTTGCCTGGTGGTGAGTGTGCGAGAGATTGGAGCTGATATCCATGAACAATTTTTCCGATTTTTCCGAACCCGGTTTCTTCAATTTCAAAGGCAGGGCAGGGGAGGCTTCTTCATCAATCTCATAAATGCAGTTCGGGAAAACATTGGGAACCGTGGAGAGGCGTCCACTTCGCCATCGCACCTCAAGAGTTGCCGTCCCGGATTTATATGGATACGCAAAAACTCGGAGCGGCTGATCGGACGATAGATACTTGCCTCCGCTGCTCATTTCCCGACTCTGTTCCTTTTCCACTGTATGTTTCAGGACAATTCTGGCACCGATCCCGAACTGGTTTGGAGCACGGCCTTTCAATTTTACGGCAATTCTTGGACGTTCGGCGAGGTTTTGGTAGATGCCGGCAGGGGAGTTGAGGTTGTTGACCACTACGTCAAGGTCGCCATCTCCATCCAGGTCAGCAAGTGCCAGACCGTGGGAAACCGTGGCCGATTGGAAATTCCAATGGGCGCCCACCTCTTCAAAGGTCAGGTCCCCTTGGTTTCTGAAAGCGAGGTTCTTTGTCTTGAGCGAGGGGAATTCAACACGGGCCTGTAGAATCTCCCGACGTTTCATCTGCCGCGATATCCTCATGTTTTTCATTTGGGCGCCGGTGTCGATGTTCCGCCCATCCCGTTCGTTACCATTTGTGATAAGCAAATCCTGATAGCCGTCCAGATCCACGTCCATGAAAGCGGCTGCCCAGGCCCATTCCGCAGCGTGGAGCCCACTGTAAAAAGCGATTTCCGAATAAAACCCCTGCCCGCGATTCAGATAAAGCGAGTTCTTGACGTATTGGGGGCGGTTTTCCGTCCTGCCGATGATCGGAATGCGTCTATTCGAAATTCCGGATTGATTCATTCGCAATTCGTGATCCCGGCTCAGCATGTCCAGAATAAAGAAATCATCTCGTCCGTCACGATTGATGTCCGCAAAATCAACTCCCATGGAAAACCAGCTGGATTGCCGAATTCCAGTTTTGGGTAAGGCTTCGAATCGACCCTGACCTTCGTTGATCCAAACTCGGTCAGGGGAATCGAAATCATTGCAAACGTATAAATCCGGGACTCCATCCTGATTAATGTCCCGAAACAGGGCCGATAATCCCCATTCATTTGGGGTTTTTTTCAGTGATTCCTGATTCTCGTTGCGAAATCGGCCGCTGTGAAACGATACTTGTTTCCAGCGCTTTCCGGCATCATTCCGATACAATTGATCCTCTTCTCCATGCTCGGTGACGCCTCCCGTTGCAGAAATCGTAAAGCGCGCCTTTGCTTCCACTTCAGACATTTTCCGGCCGTCCATGTGGGTGACGATTTTCCGACTCCCCTCATTCTTCAGTTTAAGCTGGGTATTGGGTAGATCCATGATGGATTCAGATCTATAATTCGCGATATACAGATCCAGATATCCATCCCCGTCAAAGTCTCCAGCTGTAGCCGACATGCTTCCTTCTGCATCCATGAATCCGAAATCCTCAGAAACATCGCGAAAAACGCCCTTTCCCTGATTCAGAAAGAGAAAGCTGCTGCCCGAAAACCGATTGACCACCAAATCCAAGTGTCCGTCGCCATTGAAATCATCCAAAAGCGCCCCGGTGCAATCCATTCCGGGACAGGCCACGCCGGCAGAAACGGCGATTTCTTCAAATTTCCATTCTCCTAAGTTGCGATACAGACGATTCGGACTATCGAGTCCACAGAAAAATATATCACAAAGGCCGTCTCCATCGATATCTCCGGCGGCCACTCCCGATCCATTCAGAAGCAATTGATTCCTCAGTGAACGTTCCTGAGTCAAGTGGTTGATGAAGTCAATTCCGGTGGTTTTTCCATCCATTGAGACGAAACCTTCCTCATTTTCAAATCCTCCCGATTTTACTGTCAATTGGGCGCGATTGAATTCTTTAAATGATTCCCATCGATATACTTCCGATCTTGAATTCTGCATCGATAAGCCCAGAAAAGCGCACAGAAACACTTTAAACCCAGAAAATTTGTCAAGAATTTGAAACACGCCTGATTATCCATCTTAACAACTCCGAATCTCAAGGACCTTTTGTTGCTAAAAAGTCGCTGGATGTGTTCACGTGATCACTGTGCCATGATCTGTTGAGGTCTTTTTTGTGTTCCCGTATGCTCTGAAGCAGGACGTGCTGAAGTCGGAAATTGGAATAAATGATCGATGGATGTAGATATCAACGATCCGGTTCAGCACATTGGACTTGAGGGATATCCGTATTCCTCTGCTTCATACTAAACCGAATGGCCATGGTAAGAACTGCACTGCCACTGTCTGAATAAGATTTAATCGGTAAGGTAGGGAAGCAGTCTTGACCAGGCGCTTATGGCTTGATGCAAGGCTTCCAAATAGGTTAGTTGCCCTTCAGCCCATTCTCGCCGGATGGGAAGGATTTCAGTGAGATTGGCATCCCCCAGAGAATAGCGGGCTTCCGCCAATGCCAGCATCGTATTGGCCTGAGGGAGTGTATCCTCACTCAAACGACGCGTATTTTCGAGTGCTGCCTCAAGTTCCAGATGAAGGATGCCCGCATTGCGGACAAGTTGGTTCAGAAGGTTTTCAGTGGCTGCTTTCGATGCTTTCAGATTGGCTTCAGCGGCTTTGATTTGTCCCTGATTCTGATTGAAGAAGGGTATGGGAATCCGGACGCCGATGTCAAACGCATCGACGGACACGTTTTCGATGCGTCGATAGAGGAACTCAATATTCACATCGGGTTTGCGTTCAGCTATGGCGAGATCGACCTGAGACTCTGCCGTTTCGATGTCGGCCGTCGATTGCTCTAGAATAGGATGGTGGCTTAAATTATTAAATATAGTTTTAAGTTCGGGAACTTGCAGTGTGGTTTCCAGGGTCCCCGATACCGAAGAAATATTTTGTCGACTGTCTCCAATTGCCGCCGCGAGATCCAAAAATGCTTTGTTCAAATCCGTCTTGGAGCCCTGAAGGTGTTGTTGGTTTCTTAGCATTTCCAGCTTGGACCGTGAGAGTTCCTCTTGGCTGGCATCCCCGGCATCAAATCGTTTTTGAATGATCTGATAGCCTCTGGTTGCACTGTCGAAAATTCGGGTATGAACTTGAATATTCCGGTTTTGAAAAAGCGTTTTCACAAAGGCGACCCTAACTCCGGTCTGTACTTCCTGAAGAGTGACTGCCCTTGATTTTTCCATGCTCAGCTGTTTTTTTTCTCCAACGATACGGGATTTTGAAAGTCGTGATCCCAAGGGGATTGCCTGAGAAAAACCCGCCAGATACTCGGCTTCCCCACCGGTGGCACCCCGGAAAGGTGCGCTTTCCATCCGTGTCAATAGCTCAGGATTGGGAAACGCAGCAGCCTGTTCTGTCCGCCCTTCTGCCTCCTCAATGCGGGCAATGGCGTGCTTTAAGTTTGGATGGTTCTGTTCCGCAAGGGCAAGCGCCTGATCCAAAGTTAAATCTTTCGGCAGATCGCTACCCATTGCAGAGAAGCTGGACAGGCAGGTTGTCAGAAGAATCCGGGTAATGCTGGTTGTCCTGTTCCACTGAGTGAGATTCAGATTTCGTTTTTGGTGGTTTCGATTCATTTTTATACATTCTATACGGTCGTGGTAGGGCGTGCTGTCCTCAGCGCGCCGTAGTTACATAGTTACATTCTAATGCGCAGTTGGGGCATTACGCCTTTCTTCTCGGCGCGCTGGGACAGCGAGCCCTGCCTTTCGGGGTGCTGAGACAGCGGACCTTGCCTTGGTCACCGGCAGGTAATATCACAGTTCGCATGGTTGTTCTGAGCTTTTGGTCACCCTCTTGCCCAGTCTGAAATATAGGGCGGGAACGATGACCATGTTCAACAACATGGAGGTCAATAGACCAAACAGAATGATGATCGCCATTGGAGTTTGGATTTCGGTTCCCGGTTTTCCTCCCCCCAATGCGAGAGGCACCAAGGCTAAACCGGTGGCCATAGCGGTCATCAGGATCGGGTTGAGACGTTCCAGTGTTCCGCGAAGCACGGCTTCGCGGAAGGAGTCTACGCCTTCAAATTGCTGAAGATGGCGAATATGTGAAATCAACATGATACCATTTCTGGTGGCAATGCCGAATACAGTGATAAATCCAATTAAGGAAGCCACACTCAGGACGCCCCCCGATACAAATACTCCGAAAATTCCGCCTATCAATGCGAGAGGTAGGTTGATCATGGTCAGGGCGGCATCCCTGGCAGAACCGAACGCCAGGTGTAGCAGGAATCCGATACCAATGATGACGGTGATTCCCAGAATGGTTAGAATCCGGCCTGCTTCGGCAGCGCTTTCAAACTGTCCACCGTATTCAACTCGGTAGTCGGCCTTAACCATGATAATAGGGTTCACCAACTTCTGGCAGTCCTGAACCACTGAGGTCACATCTCGATCCGATACATTGCATTGTACGACGATTTTGCGTTCGACTTGTTCACGGCTGATGGTGTTCGGACCGGTGGTTTTTCTGAGTGAGGCGACTGTTTTCAGGGGTACTTTGACACCCGATGGCGTGTCGATCATCAACTCACCCATTCTTTCCCATTCCCACTGCTTACTTTCAGTAAGGCGAACGACCAAGTTGTAGGTGCTTTGTCCTTCAAGAATCCTGCTGACTTCAACTCCACGGATAGCCGCTTCGAGGTGTCGGGCGACTTCGTGAATGGTCAACCCGTATTGGGCCATGGCCGGACGCAGGAATTGGACCTTGATCGTGGGCACGTCAGCCTGTTGTTCTACAGATAAATCCACTACCCCTGAAACTGATTCCATGGCGGTCCGCACCTGTTCTGCCACACGGCGCAATTCGTAGAGATCCGGGCCGAAAATCTTCACGGCAATATTGGCTCGTGTTCCGGATAACATATGATCGATCCGGTGAGAGATTGGCTGGCCAATCGTTATATTCATCCCGGGGACCACCGAGAGGCTCCCTCGTAAGGCTTCCAGAAATTCAGCTTTTGTGCGGGATTGCATTTTCAAGTTCACATCCAGTTCGGCGGACTCAACACCCATTGCATGCTCATCCAGTTCCGCCCGTCCGGTTCGACGGGCGACAGAGACCACTTCCGGATACGAAAGCAGGATTTCTTCAACAACTCGGCCCAGTTGGTTTGATTCGGCAAGGGCAGTGCCCGGTAGAGTCACCGCACTGATGGTCAATGCCCCTTCGTTGAATTCAGGTAGAAACGCCCTCCCCATTCTTGAGGTGGAAATGATGGCCGCCGTGAATATCAGAACTGTCGGAACCGTGACTGCCCATGGATGGTCAATGATCCAGGGCAGTAACCGTTTGTATCTCTGTTTAAGCCAGGCTGCAAATACAGGTTCGGTTTCTTCTCTGACGGCGCGGCTTCCCGGTAGAAGAAAATAGCAAAGCACTGGCGTGACGGTTACCGCCACTAGAAGGGAAGCCAGTAGCGCCACCACATAAGCCAAGCCAAGGGGTTGCAGTAACCGCCCCTCTACACCGGCCAGAAAGAAAATCGGAATGAACACCAGAACGATGATCAGTGTAGCGAAAACAATGGATTTTCGAATCTCGACACTGGCATTGAATACAACTCGCAAGTTCGACTGTCGATCATTGTATGGCAAATGATGGTTTTCCCGTAGGCGGCGGAAAACATTTTCGACATCAATGATGGCATCATCCACCAAAGCACCAATAGCGATGGCCATCCCTCCCAGAGTCATGGTGTTGATAGTGAATCCCATGCCCTGTAAAGCCAGAATGGTTGTCAACAATGAAAGGGGGATGGCGGTCAGCGTAATAAGTGTGGCGCGAAGATTTGCCAGGAATAGAAGGACCACTATCACAACCAGAAGTCCGCCGTCACGAAGCGCGTGCTCAACATTGCGGATGGCCACTTCTATAAAATCGGATTGACGAAAAATACGGCGGTTCAGTTTCATGCCCGTCGGTAATTGCGATTCAATATCATCCAGCACGCGATCCAACCTTTTGGTCAGTACGATCGTATTCGCTTGGGGTTGCTTCTGAATGCCCAGAACTACCGCGGATTTCGCATTGGCAGAGGCGTCGCCCCGTTTCGGGGCGGCTCCAATCTGAACCTGCGCAATATCCTTTACCAGTACGGGAACTCCGTTTCGTTCACTGAGAACGACGTTCCGGATATCTTCCAGGGATTGGATACGCCCGATTCCGGTGACCAACCATTCAGAACCATGTTGATTTATGACTCCCGCTGAAACATTTTCATTGGCATCCGTGAGCACATTGATCAGGCGGGTGAGAGTGATTCCGTAGGCTTGCAATCGTTCGGGTGAAGCCACTACTTGATACTGTTTTACATCTCCACCAATAGGCGTCACTTGTGAAACTCCAGCCACGGCCAGCAATCGGCGACGCAGGGTGGTTTCAGCAAGTGTTCGGATTTCAATGGCGGAATGCCTTTCCGATGTGAGGGAAAGAAACATGATTTCGCCCATGATGGAGGACACAGGAGCCATAACCGGTTTTTCGGCACTGGGGGGCAGTTGGCCGGAGACGAGGTCCAATTTCTCACTGACAATCCGTCTGGCCTGGCGGATATCGGTTCCCCAGTCGAACTCTATCCAAACAACCGAAATGCCAACGGTGGTGGAGGACCGGACTCGGCGCACGTGGGCAGCTCCATTGAGGGCTGTTTCAAGAGGGAAAGTGATCTGCAATTCGGCCTCGATGGGTGCCATTCCGTGAGCTTCGGTGATCACCGTAACTGTGGGTGCGGTCAGATCGGGGAAGACATCAACCGGCATCCTGAAAGCAGTCCAACCACCCCAGAACAGAAGTAGCAGTGATGACGCCAGAATCAGGGCGCGATTCCTAAGAGAAAATCTAATCAAGGTATCCATTATCGCACGGTCTTAATGAGCGTGGCCGTGGGACGGGATGGAAGTGGAAACTGAAGCCAAACGCACGGCATAGGCTCCGTCGATGGTGACATGCTCTCCTTCGCGAACACCGGACAGGATTTGAACCCAACCCTCTTCCCGAATACCCAATTTCACGATGCGTCTTTGAAAGGTCTCCCCGGAGACCTGCACGAACACCGCATATTGGCCCTCATCTTCGACGATGGCAGATTGAGGTATCGCCAGCGCATTTTCTGCATGATTGGTTTCTACAAATAACGTAATCATCTGGCCTATTTTCAAACGATGATCACCGTTGAAGATTTCGTAAATCAGCGGGAAGGATCGAGTGTCGGGATCGACTTGGATTCCGCTCCACACCAATCGTCCGTTGTTTTCTCCCGTGATGGAAAAGAATCTTGCGGGTTGACCAGGCAGCGAATAGCCGGCACCGGGATCTCTGCCCAAACGAGAGCTGCTGGTTTCCGGAACGGAGGCTTCCAGAAACACTTTGTCTGCATTGATGATTTTAAACAGACTTCGGTTCGCAGTCAGGAATTCACCGGTGGCGATCTCAGACTGTGAAACGATGACTCCGGAAATGGGAGCGATCAGAGAGATCACGGGCTGAATGGAGGTTTCGATATTGGTATGGGTATCGGAGACACCTTGAAGATAAGCGCTGCTCAGTGCTTGGGCTGCCTCATAGTTTGCCTGAGCTGCTTTGAGTTCAAATTCGACTTGCTCTAATTCCCGAGGAGATTTGGCCTTTGCTTTGGCCAGTGTTCTGGTTCGTTCGAAGCGTTGATTTGCCTGATTCAGGGAGTTTTGTGTAATGACTAAATTAGCCTGCATCTCGATGACTTTGATGCCGGCATCAGAAAACATGGGGTGTATGGATCCCATAACCTGGCCTGCCTGAACACTATCCCCAACCATCGGAAAAGTTTTGCCGTCAGGGGGTGTGTAACGACCACTGACCGGGGTTGTTATTTCTGCAATGGAACCCGGTTTGGCGTTAACGTGGGCAGGCAAACGCAGTTGTTCTGTCAACCGACGTCTTCCAATTTCAGCTGTTCGAGTTGGGAATTTCCATTGCTGTTCTTTCAGGAAAGAGATGCCTTCCGGTTCGTCCGGGGGGGCAGTTTGACTCGCTGCCGTTCTATTGGCGAAGACCGTGATTGGAGGCAGATTCACTTTGGCTGTGTTACCATCGGTTGGTATGTGTATCTGCACTTGCCAGATTCCGGCTGTTGGAAAAGTGATGCGTGGAAGATAAATTCCTTCACGCGCCGGTCTGGACTGCGGATGTTCGAATGTGGCACCACTTTCCTCGTGATGCGCAACGTACTTTATTAATCCTTCGCGGCGTGGCTCTCCCGTTTTTATATCTGAAACATGTGTGATGAATCGTGTGCCCCGTCCCACAACAACGGGCACATGTTCGGCAAAAATTTCGTATCCATTTTCCCAGACCGTAATGGCAAAGGATATTTCGGTTGAGGGTCCATGAGGATGATCATGAGCCGTATGGCTGTCTTCATGATCGTGTGAATGGGTTGCCTTTGGTTGGCAACCGGCTAGTCCCAGAACAATCAGAAGCCCTTGGATAATGGGTGATATTACAGAACAATTTTGCATTTTAGCAGATCAATAGAATGGATAATCCAATATAGGATTTCTGTTTTTTTAATAGAAACAGGAAGCCGTTAGGTAACAGGGTAGGTCGCTGACTTAATTCACGCCAATGGAGGCGCGCGCGATGGAGGAGCGGGAGGAGGTGGGCCAGAGGGGAAGGGGCCAATCGATGTTCTTGGTCCTGAATCACAACAGGTGACATCTATTGTACCCAAAGCGTTCCAAAGCAAACCTATTGGATAAATCACGAAGTCAAATGTGGAGACTTTGCTGGTCATGATTAACTCATGATCGCTCGCGGGATGGTCAGAATGCGAATGATCCCGATTGTTCTGATGGTGCGCAGTGTTGTCGTTATGACTATGCTCTGATGGAGTCCGGGGTTGTCCTTCGCCGTGGGTGTGGACATGCTTCGAAGAAACCGAATGAACGACCGAATGTGCTTCTGTCAATAGATGGTAATAGGGGTAGAGGACGTAGGCCGCAATGAAAACTACTCCCAGGATTGCACTCCATGGAGAACTGAAGTGGTTTTTCCTGTTGGCGGGCAATGAACGCATCATTGCCGCTTAATATGTCACATACGCTTTTTGTGTCAATGCCTATTGACCGGTCAATCCACCGCGATAGGACGCTCATCATTTCAATGGGTCTTTTCCGTTTTCCTTATGCCGGGACCGAAACACTGTCCTTGATGATTGAAAGCATGGGTCTGTCACGAATGACACTAAGTTAAGGCATTTTGTTCCGTCCTGATTGGATTTCCATTGTCCGGGGTCGACGCCCCCGGCTTCAGGAACAAAATCATGTCCAGGGCCATATCAAACT
>DUCD01000434.1:10956-12091 GCA_012959985.1 Verrucomicrobiales bacterium
GAAGCCGGCCGCGGTGAGGCCGGATTTGACATCGTTCCGGTCATGTCAATCCCGGACTCAATTGCCCGGAAATTCCATCGATCCACATCCTAAAGAAGCGGATGTCATGGTGTGATCTGAATGACTTTTAAACCGGTGAACAGTTTTGAAATAGTGTCAATTTCTCCCATGTAAATGAAGTTGGATTCAATTCCTACGGGAGTATCCACCTCCTGTAGCTCAAATTCCCCTCCATCATTTAAACTGAAGGGACTGCTTGAATTACTCTGGCCGATTTCATTCCAGTCCCCTGCTAATCGATCCGTTCTTTCAACTCTCAAATTCACATCGCTCAATCCAGGAACTCTAGTAAAAACAAAAACCAAACGACCTTGATTGATTTTCAATTGTGGCCGGGGAGCCGAGTCTGCTGAATCCGGGTTTCCTCCAAGGGCATACTCTAAGAGGTTTGAGAGGTCATCCGAATCCGGATCTGATGTGGGGGCGGAATTGTCGCCTGTAATGGATGAAAACCCAGCGATCCATGTTCCGAAATTGGAAACGGTCTCAGACGATAGAACATCCACTTTGATATTTCTATCACCGATTGTAGCTCCCACTTTACTGAAATTCGAAAAGGGTCCTCCGTCGATGTTCAATACTATTTCGCCCGCGGATTTTCTTATTGGAAGGGCATATCCTCCCGAGGAAGAAGTTTCGGTTCGGAATTCACCTCCTGGAACTTCGACCGTGATTCCGGAAATCCCTTCTCCGGGATCATAAAACTGGTTGCCGTTCGCATCGTCGTAAATCACACCCTGTATAAATACGCCTCCTCCAGCAATGTCAGGGGAGTGGCTGCTGAAGGTGAAATTCTGAGTGACCATCTGAGCCTCCCAATTGGCTCCATCAACAAGGAATCTACCCAAACGGGCACCGATTCCTATTTCCCTGAAAATTCCGTTACTAATATTGGTGCGATGTGGAGGGCTTCGGAATAAACTCTTATGTCTGTTTCTGATTGATGATTCAGGATCCACCGGGTTGGTGCCTCCACCCCAGGATATGTTTTCTCCTGAAGACCAAGTTCCCGCGAAAGGATAGCCGGTTGCCTCCATCCTGTCTTGAGCACTACTACCCTTTTCTCCGGTATGAG
>DUCD01000435.1:0-1827 GCA_012959985.1 Verrucomicrobiales bacterium
CTTATATTCCAGCCCATCACGTCCGACAATTTCAGCCCCTGGGATTTTCCGAAAACTTGATGCCGATCAGTATATCAGGGTGCCCGTCCGCACAATTCGACTGGCGATTATACTCCACAACTTTACATGGGGAAATACCGGTAAAGGGTATCCTATCCGCATGATGATTATTTGGAGGCGTGGATCCAGGGGATGGGTTGAGGCTCGTTTGAAAGCCTGAGTATTATCCGCCCAACCGGACGGGCGTTAAACCTGCTGACTCGGATTGTCTTGGGTATTCTCTACTGAGGGCTGATTTGATTTATTGAGCTTCAGGCCGACTACAATGGGAACAGCGAACCCCAGAGCTGATATGAGGCAACAGACAATCACACCAATTAAATGGGATTCTTAAGTTCCAACCGAATAAGGAATGTCACCACCGTAGCTCGGATAGAAATAGCCCATATGGTCATGGAGGTGCACGCCCATGCCCCCTAAAAACTGAACGGAAAGGACATTGCAGACGACAAAGCCTATTATCGCGCAAAAGACAATCTGGAATCCCTTCGATGCTGGTTTCCGGTTCTTCATAATTGTTGCTAATGGTTGACCCAAGGGATCGGGAAGTCAATACACATCAAATAACGGCTCCCTGTCCCTTTTCTCACTTCCTAAATGGCTCTGATCTACGCTGTGGTCCATTGGGTGGTTAACTGGGATTCCGCGGCAGCCAAACCCAGAACACACCTATTATTTTAAGAAAAGTTTAGGGTAAGACGGTATATGTCCTACACCCGGGGTTATTATTCCGGCATGAACACCATATTCGCAAAAGATCCGATGAAGGAGATAATCAAACCCGATAGGAAGATCGATCGATTATCTCGGGATTCAGGGACGAGAATGGCTACCCTGAGTCGATGCAGGGAAAATTCGGATATGTCCTTCTGCGAGTTATTAAATTTAAACCTCTGCCTGTAGTCGTCAGAGTGTGTCCATAGGTTCGTTCGAGCTTGTTCTCGGGGTTCGCAATCCCCCACCTCCTTGGGCTCGGACGGACCTTTTTTTAGGAAATCCGGATTCTTCACCGAAAGCCAAATCATAATGAACGACCACATCTTACATTGCCTGCTGGCACCCTACACAGACGGTCGATGACTGTGTAACTACTGAGATCAGGGAGATATCTAATCAATCAGTAGCGTCATCAAGGAAATTAAACCAACAGACGGGAATCTCGAATCTTACCTCTCGGGCATTGAGAGATCCCATAACCGCATCCGGATGAACTTTGCTAGAATATCGGTGCTCCTAGCTGTCAGTCTTGGATTCAATGATCACCACCCCTTTGATATGAAATCCTCTGAGTCGGTTACACTCGTTTTCAAACAGCCTTGGTTAACATCCTCCAGACAACCGTGGTGAAACCAAGTCACAGGCTAACCAATTCGAGAACCTGCCTCTTCTTGGTCAACTCATCAATGTTTTGCCAACTGATGAGCTTAGAGATCCTGAGGAGGATTTAAGGCAGGGACTAGGCGATGGAGCGGGTAGCTCCGTTTGGATTCCAGAGCTTCGGACACTCGCCCCCAATCAACTGAAATACATCCATACAAAACCGGAATAGTGGCTAGGAAATGGCGAGTGTATAAGAGGTGACAAGAAGCTAAACTTACGTAACCACTTGATACCGAATGGTGGCCAGACCCAGAATCGAACTGGGGACACAAGGATTTTCAGTCCTCTGCTCTACCAACTGAGCTATCCGGCCGTTTCCTTTCGGGCCGCACATTGAACGGAGAATCGGAAGGATTAGCAAGATTTTTTTTTCGATGTGAACGGAAT
>DUCD01000435.1:1965-12012 GCA_012959985.1 Verrucomicrobiales bacterium
ATCGACTTCAATCCACCGAATCGATTTGAATCGATCCATATGGTAGAGGACCCTGGGATGGACGAACACGTCGAGAACAGGAAAGTCCCCACTGAACTCTACCGAGATGATACCCAGTCGATCATCTCCTACAACGACAGCAGCGATGTCGGCTTTAATGCCTCGGTCAATCCTTATAGAGGATGTGAGCATGGTTGTGTTTATTGTTACGCAAGGCCGACACATGAATACCTCGGTTTTTCGTCCGGTCTGGATTTTGAAACCAAGATACTGATCAAGGAAAGAGCCCCTGAATTGCTTCGGGCGGAGCTCAGCAACCGTAAATGGAAACCTCAACTCTTGGTCATGAGCAGCGTGACCGATGCCTACCAACCGTTGGAAAAACGATTTCGACTGACAAGAGGCTGCCTTGAAGTTTTGGCTGAATTCAAGAATCCGGTCGGTATTATCACCAAGAATCAGCTGGTGACTCGGGACATCGACATTTTAAAGAACTTGGCTATCAACAAGCAATCGATGGTCCTATTAAGCATCACGACATTGGATTGGGATCTTCAGAAATCAATGGAACCCAGAACCTCCTCACCTGAAATGCGATTTGATACCATACAGAAGTTACGAGAGACGGGCATCCCGGTTGGCGTCATGATCGGACCGGTCATCCCAGGTTTAACCGATCATGAAATTCCGGGAATTTTGGAACGGGCAGCCGATTCGGGGGCCAGCTTTGCTTCTTATATCCTGCTTCGACTTCCTCATGCTGTTTCGGAATTATTCCAACACTGGCTGAAACGATTCAGTCCGGAAAAACAACAAAAGATCCTGAATCGGATTCGAGAGGTACGAGAGGGAAAACTGAACAGTTCGGAATTCGGAACCCGCATGAAGGGAGAAGGTCTACAGGCTCAGCAGATGAGCAACCTATTCAAGGTGTCCTGCAAAAAATACGGTCTGAAAACCAGACCTCCTGAACTCTCTCTCAAACATTTTCATAATCCGGACGACCGACAATTATGGTTGTTCCAGTGAGAGTAGAGGCACTCTCGGAGAGAAAGTCTACCGGTACGGCTCACTCGGAGAGAAAGCCTTACCTGTAGAAAACAAAAGCTGGAAAATATTGCGAACGGGCACCAATATCTCGGGAACAAGGTTAATAAATGAAGATGCTTTTCAATTCGAAACAAAAACAGATTTTACTGATCGGTCTGATCTTGATTTCGATGGTATTTCCGGCGACGGCCGGAAAGCAAAAACCGACCGACAGAGTGATGAAAGTTCTACCTCATTTACTGGATCAGCAAGGGAAACACCTTCTTTCTCCTAGTCTTTATGAGCGGGACGCCTACCAAGCCTTTCTTCGGTCAAATCCTGAGGAAGTATCAACGACCCGTTTTGACATTAAATGGAAATCCAAACGGAAAAAGAAAACACCCTTGAAGCTCAGAATACAGCTTTTGGGAAGTGAGGCTTATACCTCGAAACCCTTCGTCCGGGAAATAAGCACTTCGGTAAAGCATCGAATTCTGGCCAATTGGAGTTCCATCGCTTTGAGCTCCCGGGAACATGAGGAAATCGGAAAAATCATCGCCTGGCGCGTCAGCCTTTGGGCAGATGAGAAGGAAATCGCACACCAGCAATCCTTTCTCTGGCCCTCTTCTTCATCCAAAAAAGATGATTCGGAGTAATCTCTGTTCCTCTTCCCCAAACCATCGATGAGCATAAAAGTCTTTAATACTTTATCCCGTAATTTGGAAGATTTCATCCCGTTAGACCCGAACGGAAAGCAAGTCGATATCTATTGTTGCGGACCAACCGTCTATGGTTACATCCACATCGGCAATATTCGAACATTCGTATTTTCAGACTTAGTGCGTAGATACCTGGAATTCAGTGGGTATGAAGTTCGACATGTCATGAACATTACGGATGTTGAAGATAAAATCATCAGGCGAGTCGCAGAAACTGGAAAATCCTTAACTGAGTTCACCCAAGTTTACGAGAAGGCTTTTCTTAGAGACTTCAAGTCCATGAATTGTCTTTCCCCACACCATATGCCAAGAGCCACCGAGCATATACAATCGATCATAGATCTGATTGGCAAGCTCATGCACAAAGGCATTGCCTACCAGGTTCAGGATGGATCGATCTATTTCAGCATTGAAAAATACCGGAGTAAAGGGGGGCAATACGGTCGACTGATCCATTTGAATTTTGAAGAAATGCGCCCGGGAGATCGAGTCAGTCAGGACGAATACGATAAAGAGTCGGCCGCTGATTTTGCTCTATGGAAAGCGCGGGTCCCCGAGGATGGAGAGGTTTACTGGCCCAGCCCCTGGGGGGAAGGACGTCCCGGTTGGCATATTGAGTGCAGTGCCATGAGCATGAAGATTCTGGGAAGGAGTTTCGACCTTCATCTCGGCGGGGAAGACTTGGTGTTCCCCCATCATGAAGATGAGATCGCCCAAAGTGAAGGTGCGGACCTGGGTGAAAACGACCAGCCCTTCGTCAAGTACTGGATGCACGGCGCGCATCTCCAAGTCGAGGGAAGAAAAATGAGTAAATCTCTGGGAAATTTCCATACCCTTCGGGATCTATTTGATCAGGGATTCGCCGGAGTGGAAGTCCGCTACCTACTGACCTCTTCCCATTATCGTGAAACATTCAATTTTACAATGGACGGATTACGGGGAGCACGCTCGGCGATGTCGCGGATCAAGGAATGTCTGGAAAAGTTGAGAGAGGTTGCCGGGGAGACAAAATCCACACCAACCGAAGAGGTCATTTCAAGATTCACCGAGGCCATGGATGACGACCTGAATGTCTCCAAAGCCTGGGGAATCGTATTCGATTGGATTCGATCGTTGAATAAGCAAATAGCTGATACCGGTCTCAACCCGACACAGGCCGCCGCCGCTCTGGCATCCTGGGACAGGATCAATTCTGTGTTCGGTTTACCCTTCGATCCCAGTGATGAAATCCCTGAAGAAATTCTCAAGTTGGCTGAGTTGCGTCAGGAAGCCAGACAATCCAGAGAATTCGAAACGGCTGACAAGCTCCGGGACCAAATCCAATCGAAAGGCTGGCGAGTGGAAGACTCACCCACGGGGATAAAAATCAAACCATTCCAAATTTCCTAAAAGTAATATGAGAGGCTGTTTCATCAGTTTTGAAGGAAATGAAGGAAGTGGCAAATCGACCCAGATTCAACATCTGGCATTCAGACTGAAACAATCTGGAAGAGAGGTCGTCCAGATAAGAGAACCGGGAGGAACGGATCTGGGTGAAGAAATCCGTACATTGTTGAAATACCATCCTAAAGGCCGGTCAATGATTCCCATGTCAGAATTGCTGCTGATCGGCGCGAGTCGATCTCAACTGGTGCATGAGGTCATCAAACCAGCCCTGAATCAGGGGAAAATTGTACTCTGCGACCGCTTTTACGATTCCACTCGGGTCTATCAAGGATATGCCAGAAATATGGATACTGTATTCGTCAACGAAACCATTGATCAAGCGGTGGATGGGGTTCATCCCGACATGACGATCCTCATTTCGATACCATTGAAGATGAGTATGGAACGTCGCAGGACTCGCCATCAGGAGGAACAGGGGTCTCCCGAAGACCGCTTTGAACAACTGGACGAAACTTTCTTTCGCCACGTGCATGATGGCTACGAAAGGTTGGTCAGGGACTTTCCGGAACGCGTCAAACGCGTGGACGGAACCGGTTCGGTAAACTCCACGTACGAACAAATCCGTGAGGTGGTTACCTCTTTACTCGACTCAATCCAAAAATAGGCAAATCAAGCGCCCACATTACCGGTTTTCCCGCAGCACTGTTTGTATTTTCTACCACTTCCGCAAGGACACGGGGCATTGCGTCCCACCTTCGGTCCAGACCGTTTCGGAGAGGGTTTGGACAAAGCTTTGGCAGCTTCACTGACCACATCGCTTTCTTTGGTTCCGGGTCCTGGACCATCAAATGCCGTGGATGACTGGTGGACGGTTTTTCGAGGAAGCTTTTGGACGAACTGCTCAAATGCCATCAGGCTGGTTGCGCTACGGAAGACATTATGACAGATCTCCAGATTGATACTGTCCATTAAACCCTGGAATAATTTGTAGGCTTCCGACTTGTATTCCAGCAGAGGATCTCTCTGGCCATAAGCCCTGAGCCCGATTGAATCCCGGAGACTGTCCATGTTGTAAAGATGTTCCTGCCACAATTTGTCGATAGCAGTCAGCATGATATATCTTTCCAGGGATTTCAGAGCATCGGGTTCCTCAAGGCTTGCTTTCAATTCATATGCTTCTTCAATTTTTTTCAGGATATACTGGGCAACGCCAATCTGAGCTGAAGACAAACCGGCATAGGGGGAATCGGGATCGCCGGAGGACACCTCCCCTTCCGGTGTGTCAGCTGCGAGGAGGGCTTCATCGTCAACACCCACTGGGAAATTCAGATTGACCCAATCGTAAATACTGCGAACATTCCATTCTTCATCTTTGGAATCTGCATCGGGCACCATTTCCACAACTTTCCCGATGACGGATTCGTGGATGACTTCCAAGAGGCGATCGTGGACGTTGTCGGATTGGATGATATCATTCCGGAATCCATAAAGCACTTCGCGGTGCTTGTTGCGGACATCGTCGTATTCCAGCGTACGTTTACGGATCTGGAAGTTATGGGACTCGACTTTCTTCTGTGCCTGTCCGATCGAGCGATTCAAAAGAGGATGAGACAATTCCTGCCCCTCTTCCAATCCCACCCGCTCCATGACTTTGATCAACTTATCAGACCCGAAGAGACGCATCAGGTCATCTTCCAGGGAAATGTAGAAATGTGAAGATCCGGGATCACCCTGCCGCGCACATCGGCCACGCAACTGACGGTCGATCCGGCGTGCCTCATGCCGTTCCGTTCCCATGACATGAAGACCTCCCAGATCAGCCACACCTTTGCCCAGCTTGATATCGGTTCCACGTCCAGCCATGTTCGTCGCAATGGTCACGGCTCCACGCTGTCCTGCTCTGGCAATAATTTCAGCTTCCTGCTCATGATAACGGGCATTCAATACGGAATGGATGATCCCTTCCTTCTTGAGCATGCGTGACAGCAATTCGCTGGTTTCCACAGAAATGGTTCCGACCAGCATGGGGCGGCCTTCCTTATTGACTTCCTTAATTTCTCTGACAACTTCCTTGAATTTTTCCCGCCGCGTTTTATAGACGGTATCATCCCAATCAGATCGCTGATTTGGACGATTCGTCGGAATCACCAATACTCCCAGACTGTAAATATCGAGAAACTCGCTTGCTTCGGTTTCTGCCGTTCCAGTCATCCCGGCCAGCTTATGGTAAAGTCGGAAATAGTTCTGAATGGTGATCGTGGCAAGGGTCTGTGTTTCCCTTTCCATTTCAACACCTTCCTTTGCCTCCACAGCCTGATGCAAACCATCACTCCAACGTCTTCCGGGCATCAAACGCCCGGTATTTTCATCAACAATGACAACCTTACCATTTTGGATTATGTACTGAACATCCTGTTGATAAAGACAGTAAGCCTTGAGCAGCTGTGAAATGGAATGAATCTTCTGGGCTTTCTGTTCAAACTCAGCCTGGACTTTCCCTTTTTCTTCTGCGCGCTGACGGGGATCGGTGAATTTCTGGTCAATTTCGTGAAGACGGACGGTGATATCGGGAAGGACAAAAGCCTCTGGATCCTTAGGACTGAGGAACTGACGCCCTTTTTCGGTCAAATCAGCATCATGCGCTTTCTCGTCAATGGCAAAAAACAGTTCTTCCTTTTCTGCGTAAAGCGCTTTTTTTGTTTGATCTGCCAGCAAGTCCAGCTCGGCTGTATTCATTATTTTGACGTTGGCAGGATCCTCGAGCAGTTTCAGCAAACTGGGATTTCTGGGCCCCCCATTACGCGCCTTATAAAGAAGCAAACCAATTTCCCGCTCCCGATCAAACGATTCTTCTGAACTCCCGGTTTCATCAGATTGATTGTTTTTTATAAGTTTTTCTGCATCCGTCAGATAGCGACTGCACAATCTCAGCTGATTTTTCACCAGTGCCTCAATGGGAGGCTGTAGCTTGTCATACTGGTTGTCGATATTGATCACCGTGGGTCCACTGATGATCAAAGGGGTTCGTGCTTCATCGATCAGAATCGAATCGACCTCATCGACGATGGCGAAATTATAACCACGTTGAACCTGATCTTCCTTTCGGGTGGCCATCCCGTTATCGCGAAGGTAATCGAATCCGAATTCAGAATTCGTTCCATAGGTGATGTCACAATCGTATTGCTCCTTGCGGACAGCGGGAGACTGGTCATGTTGAATGCATCCGACTTTCAGACCGAGAAATGTGTAAACCGCCCCCATCCATTCGCTGTCACGCGCTGCGAGGTAGTCATTTACCGTGACGACATGCACGCCGCGTCCTGTCAAAGCATTCAGAAAGACAGGTAAAGTGGCGACCAGAGTTTTACCTTCCCCGGTTGCCATTTCGGTAATTTTACCATTGTGAAGAGCAATGCCACCGATTAACTGCACATCGAAATGGATCATTTCCCATTCCAAAGCACGCCCTCTGACCATAACGTCTGTTCCACATAAGCGACGGGCCGCATTCTTGACGGCGGCAAACGCCTTCGGCAGGATCTGCTCCAATTCCGTTTTCAGTTGTTCATCATCGGAAACAGCCGACAATTCCCCCTTCCAATCGATGACTTTGGCTCGCAACTCATCGTCGGAGAGAGTCTGAAAAGATTCTTCGACCTCGTTGATCCTGTCGATCGTGGGTTGGAATTTCCTGATGGCTCGGTCGTTTTTCGAACCAACGATTTTTTTTAATAATTTACCGATCATTGACTAAATTGAATGTAAAACCATGTTCCCTTAAGAGAGAAGCCACTCAAACTAAATCAACTGCGGGAGACCGTCAAAATCTTTCCCTGAAATGGGAAAAAGCTCAATAGTCGCAAGGCGCGAATTGGGAGTGGCTGTAAGTGATATAAACGGGGAGGAAAACCTGTCGGGGCTAATTCTGGTTCATTGCCATGAGAAACTCGATGTTGGAATTGGTTTTTTTCAATTTACCCAACAATAGCTCCATGGCCTCAACAGGTGGTACGCCGGTCAGCGCACGTCGGAGTAAAACCACCTTACTGTGTTCATCTGGATGGTAAAGCAACTCCTCTTTTCGGGTTCCGGACAACTCGACGTTAATCGAAGGAAAAATACGCCGATCGACCAAATGGCGATCCAAATGCACCTCCATATTACCCGTTCCCTTGAATTCCTCAAAAATCACTTCATCCATTCGGGACCCGGTATCCACAAGGGCAGTCGCTATAATGGTCAGAGAGCCTCCCTCTTCTATGTTCCGGGCTGCTCCAAAGAAACGTTTGGGTTTGTGAAGCGCATTGGCATCCACTCCCCCTGAAAGGATTTTTCCTGAATGCGGTTGAACCGTATTATAAGCCCGGGCGAGACGGGTGATGGAATCCAGAAGAATAACCACATCCGTCTTACGTTCCACCATGCGCTTGGCCTTTTCAATTACCATCTCAGCGACCTGCACATGCCGTTCTGGCGGTTCATCGAAGGTAGAGCTGATCACCTCTGCAGGACGGCAGTTTCTAACCATCTCGGTAACTTCTTCCGGTCGCTCGTCGATGAGCAGAATGAATAAGTACGCCTCCGGATTGTTTTTCAGGACTGAATTGGCCAGATTCTGCATCAATACAGTTTTCCCGGTTCTGGGAGGGGCCACTATCAGTCCACGAGACCCCTTACCTATCGGCGAAACGAGGTCCAAAACCCGGGTGGAGAGTTCCTGAGGGTCACTTTCCAAAATCAGACGATCATCTGGAAAAAGAGGCGTCAGGTTATCAAAATAGGTTTTATCCTTAGCTTTTTCCGGATCTTCCTTATCGACCGCTTCGACTTTGAGAAGTGCGAAAAAGCGTTCCTTGTCTTTGGGCGGACGGATATGTCCAGCAACCAGATTTCCGGTCTGAAGGTCGAAACGTCGAATCTGCGACGGTGAAACATAGATATCTTCAGGACATGGCAAATAATTAAAGCTTTGGCTTCGAAGAAAACCAAAGCCATCGGGAAGGATTTCCAACACCCCCTCCGCAAAAAGGACGCCATTCCTCTCGGCATTCTTATGCAGAATCTCAAAAATGAGCTCCTGCTTTTTAAGGGTTCCGAAATTCTCGATACCGATCTCCTTTGCCATGGAATTCAATTCTTGAATAGCCATGCGGTGAAGAGTCGTGATATTAATCTCAGGTCCTTTTTGAGCCTCCGCATCACCATTTCGTGAGTGCGATTTCCTGGATCCGTTTTCACGATCACCGTTCCTTGGGGATCGTCGTCCTTTTTTCTTTTCTCTGCCTTTGGGAGCGGCTTCGACTTTGGAAGCAGCTTCGGTTTTTGGAGCAGCTTCGGTTTTTGGAGCAGCTTCGGTTTTTGGAGCAGCTTCGGTTTTTGGAGTTGCCGCCGTTTCCGAAGAAGAATCCGGTTTCAGGTCCTTGTCGTCTGCCTTAGTTGCGGAGGTTGCTTTCACTGCCCTGGAGGCAGCAGGCTTGCGACTCCGCTTGGCTTTGACGGGTGTGCTTCGTTTGACAGTTTTTTCAGGCATAGTCGCCATAAATAAGTGAGTGGATTTTTCTAAAAACAGGAATGAGTCATCGAACCAAAAGCAGCTTAACGACGGGCAATATACAGATCAGTATCAAGGATGGTCGGTAGCAACGGGCAGTGCGAAATGGGGACAATTAATATCCTTCTGAAATACTAGCTAAATAAGTAAACAAAATCAACTAATAGTTCAAGGGAAATTTATGTGTTAATTCAAGGACCCTTTGACTCACTTCGTGTAGAGTATCGGCAGAATCCCGATCGAAGAGGGCTTCACTGATCATATCAGCAATCGCGGCCATTTGTGGTTCTTTCATTCCACGCGTTGTCACTGCCGGTGTTCCCAAACGAATTCCGCTGGCTTTGAAAGGTGAAAGAGTTTCAAATGGGATGGTATTCTTGTTGATAGTAATCCCGGCTTGATCGAGTGTAGCCTGAGCCTCTTTACCGGTTATCCCCTTTGAATAGACATCGATGAGCATCAAGTGATTATCCGTTCCCTCACTGATCAACCGAAAACCATTACGGGAAAGCCCCTTGGCAAGTGCTTTGGCGTTAGAAACGATTTGTTGCTGGTAAATGCGGAAAGCAGGATCCATCGCTTCCTTGAAGCAAACTGCTTTTGCCGCAATGACATGCATGAGAGGACCTCCCTGAATACCGGGAAAGGTTTGTGAATTGATGGCCTTCCCGTATTTTTCGCGAGCAAGGATCAATCCGCCACGGGGACCTCTCAGAGTTTTATGAGTCGTTGTAGTGACGAAGTCTGCATGGGAAATCGGACTGGGGTGTACTCCGGCTACGACCAAACCTGCTATGTGAGCAATATCGGCCAAAAGGTAAGCGCCGACCTCTTGTGCGATCTGACCCATTCTTTCGAAATCAATTATTCGAGGATAGGCACTGGCCCCTACCGTAATCATTTTGGGCTTATGTTCTCTGGCCATGTCGGCAAGTTGATCATAATCGATTCGTTCGTCCTCTTTTCGGACACCATAATGAACCACATCAAAGAATTTGCCTGAAAAATTAGCGGCATTGCCATGAGTCAAGTGACCTCCGTGACTCAAGTCCATAGTAAGGATTCGATCCCCCGGTTTGAGGAAAGCAAAATAAACCGCCATATTAGCCGAGCTTCCAGAATGAGGTTGCACGTTGGCATATTCAGCATTGAAAAGCTGTTTTGCCCGGGAAATAGCGAGTGTTTCAACCACATCGACGTATTCGCACCCACCGTACCAGCGTTTCCCCGGATATCCCTCAGCATATTTGTTCGTCAATACCGATCCCTGAGCTTCCATGACGGCTCGACTGGTAAAATTCTCACTGGCAATCAGCTCCAAGTGATTCTGCTGTCTGTTTTTTTCATTCGCAACAGCTCGTT
>DUCD01000436.1:0-927 GCA_012959985.1 Verrucomicrobiales bacterium
CGTTTTAAAGCGGCTTGCATCATTCAATGTCGACTCCACAGTATCGGCCCCGAGGCCGACATCAACCGAGGTCAATGCGGTTTCATCTCCCACAGAATTCAGTTGATCCACGGCGTCCCTAATCAGATATTCAGCCGCCGCATCTGAAAACGCCCTTTCTTCCAAGAACCCCCCGGGTGAGCCATCGGGATCCGATAGATTAACCACCATTAGATTCTTCACTCCCGATCGGTCCCTGAAATATTGCACCATCCAATCTTTCAGGAAATCTCCATCTTCATTCAATCCGCGGATTTCTTCTTCAAGGTCACGTTTGTTTTGTTCGGACTGTTGAAAATCCTTGCCGAGATTCTGCAACTCCATCTCCAATGCCACCACTGCCTGATCCAGGGTAAGAGAATCTTCCATCGGAGCAATGGAAACAGCTGAATCCTCAAGACTCTCTCCGATACTTTCCCCATCACTTCCGCCAGTTTGGACAACATTTCCGCCGGCTTGGCTGTTTTCGGATGTATTCACACTGGAAAAGAACCAGCCCATAGCTATGCATGCGGCAGCAACCCAACCGGCATGTCTCACTATCAATTTTATAATCGGACCCTTAACTCCAGACGGGACACCCAAATCGTGAGCTTCAGATGCCTGAGAGGGGAAAATCAGGATGTTATCCTCCTCTGAATCACTCTGGATACGATCCTGTATCCGTTCGAGTGAATTCACAGGTGCGGCAATCGGAGGAATGGCAAGCGCCATTCCCTCAATGACAATCTGCATTTCCAACACCGTTTCCCGGACTTCAGCACTCTCTCTGAGAACTTTCTCAAATTCAGCCCGCTGACGGACATCCATCAACTCCAGCACGTAAAGGCTCACCTGTTCCTGGATTTCGAGTTCAAGCATAGACATCCTTCAACAATTCCCGCAGTT
>DUCD01000436.1:937-5830 GCA_012959985.1 Verrucomicrobiales bacterium
CATCCCTCTGCGAATCCTTGCCTTGATTGTTCCAAGAGGTTCGCGGGTTCTTTCCGCAATTTCACCCTGCGTCAATCCCTTATAAAACGCTAGTTCAAGGGATTCGCGTTGCTTGGATGGAAGTTTCCCCAAGGCCACCGATATCTGATCCGATAATTCCGATGAAAGCACACTTTGACGTGAACTGTCCGGATCGGATGCGGTTGTATGGACAGATTCACTTTTCCATGATTCCATCAGTTCCTTTTTACGACTCCGAGAGCGGAGCCGATCCAGACTTAAGCCCCGGGCAATCATAATAACCCAGGTGAAGGCAGAGGATTTTTTTGGGTCGAATGTAACGGATCTCTTCCAAACTCGAACAAACACATCCTGTAGCACCTCTTCGGCTTCCTCATGATTCTGTAATATCTTATAGGCCAAGGAATAAACAGGATCCGCAAAACTGCCATGCAATGCCGCCAATGCCGCGGGATCTCTCAGCGCAGTCTTCCGAAGCAAATCGTCCTCCGCCCTTCTTTTGGCAAGATGGGTTCGCTCTTCGTAGGGCACGGTTCAAATCAGATCATTTTTTGAAAAACTATCCCGATCATGACTTTTTCGACGTTTCGAGTGAAGAAACTTCCATAATGTTTCTTCTGCTTTATCCGCCAACTTTTACAAGTTGGATGCATTTGAATTATTGAGTGATCTCGGCGTCGGCGATTTTCAAAGCTTCATCGATAGCTTTAACGATAAAGTCAAGTTCGTCTTCATTCACTATCAGGGGAGGAACGATCCAGATACCGAACTTATCGGCAGGAATATACAGATTTTTTTCATCCAGCAGAAAACGGGAAATCTTTCGAATGACCGTTTCGGCGTATTTGTCAGCAGGGCGAGCGAAAGGTTCCTTGGTTTTTCTGTTTTTGACCAATTCCAAGGTCCAGAACAGGCCAAGCCCACGAACATCTCCAATACTGGGGTGGTGATCAGAAAGTTTTTGAAGTTGTTCACCCAGATATTGCCCTTTCCTTGTCACTTCCTCCAGAAAACCCGGAGCTGTCAAAATCTCCAGACCGGCAAGGGCCGCAGCACTACCCAGTGCATGACCCGAAAAACTCTGCCCGTGTCCAAATACATTCTCATCAAATGCTTCCGCGACTTTACCACTGAAAATCGTTGCCGCAACAGGACAATACACTCCAAGCGCTTTACCCATCACTAGGATATCCGGTTCAATTCCATAGTGATCAATGGCAAACATTTTTCCGGTTCTACCGAACCCTGTCATGGTCTCATCCACAATCAGGAGCAATCCATGACGATCACAGATTTTCCTGAGTTTCGGAAAATACTCCGGAGGGGGAGGAATGATTCCATTGGAACCGACAACCGGTTCGACAATCACCGCGGCGATTTTCTTGTCTCCACCCTCCATTTCAATCATGTATTCCAGGTAATCGGCACAGGCCACTCCACAATCTTCAGGTTCGCGCCCCAGTGCGCAACGGTAACAAAAAGCGTCGGGAGCGTGTTTGACCCCCGGCATAACAAAAGGCTCAATAAACCATCTTCTTGGATCCCCGCTGACGGATGCAGCTCCGGTCGTTGAACCATGCCATGAACGGTATCTGGATATAATCTTGTAGGGATAGGGATACTGCATGGCAGGTTCCAAGTTTCCAGCCCCTCTTCGAACGAAACGATTGTATTGGTAAAACCGGGCTCCCTTTAGAGCAGCTTCCACGGCCCCAGCCCCGCTTTGACCAAACCAGACCTTTTTATTCGGTGCACCTGGAACCAATTTTGCCAACTTTTCGGCAAGGAGTGAGGTGGATTCAGTGGCGAAATCGTCGGTGACATAGATCACCTTCTCCATCTGAGCCTTCATTGCCTCAATTATCTTAGGATGTCGAAATCCCAGATTAATACATTCGTGCGCGCTACGTAGATCAAATATACGTCGTCCATCAGCCGTTTTCAGCCAGCACCCATCAGCACTCACCACCGGTATCGGCTTGTAATTGCCCTGCACTCCCCAACACTGCATGACATGGTCTGCATGCAACTCTTCAAACGGACGGGAATTGAAGGACTCGGATTCGGACGATATCTCAATAGGATCGCTCATATCTCACCAATGCTAATAAGATTCCTCCAAAGGATCAATGGACAGATATTGCGCAGAAATCAATTGAGTAGGACAGGCTGTCTTTCGGTTAAAAGAAGCAATACTCCCTGAAGCTGGGGGCGCCGACCCCGGATCATTGTAATATGAAGCCATTTCTTCCCTGTTCCGGCCTCAGCGCGGCCGCCTTCAGGTATGATGTCCTTAACCTTTGTGCCGAATAGCCTTAACCGCCCGGCAGTGGAGTTTGCTGTTTCAGCACTCCGCTTGACTGACATCAGCCGAACGATACACGGTACGCTGAGACAGCAAGCCCCACACAGAAAATCAAGGCCTGGGTTTTGGATGCTTCAGATGTTTGTGAAGAAACTCAAAGGTCTGCTTACCATTGATTGAATGCGGGCCATTAAAGAATTCGATCGCAGTCTTATCCCCTTTACCCAGCAGGACGTAATGCCGCCGGGTTTTGGCATACTCATAGGCCACCCACTCATCAGGGGCCACCCCATCGAGATGTCCTCGCTCAACCATGAAGGGACGCGGGAAAATCAGCCAACTCATTTCCGCATAGTTGAAAGTATTGCCGAGGTTGAACTCCGGCATATCGTATTCTCCGGTGTAGAGGTAAGAGTACCGGGATCGGGCATCCACGTTTTTCCAAATCCATTCATTGTAATCTGCGGAACATATGGAAAGACAATAACGATCGAGCAGGACCGGAACACGCATCGCCGTTTTTCCGCCGTAGCTCAACCCATAGAATCCCATCCGTGAAGAATCAACGGCAGGCAATGTCGCCAGCCAATCGAGAATGACTTGATGCTGCCTCACAATGAAAGAGAACAACGTCAGCTTAAGCGGTTGTGCTTTCCTGAGAACTTGCCGAAATGTATTTTTTCCAATGTAGGGATTCTGAGGAGAAAAGGTAATAAACCCCCGTTCGGCCAGTCGACAGGCATAAGCATGGTAGGCCGGATGATTCTTATCGGGATCCGCCACATCTGCAGGGCGCCCTTCAAGACCGTGCTGACAAATGACCACGGGTCGTTTCTCTCCGTCGGGAATATTCTTTGGCAATAACAGAACACCATAAGCAAAAACCTCAGGGTAGACATCCAGAACGACCTGATACCCGGTAAAGTCTTCGGTTTCGTAGATTTTTCGAGATCGCGGATTCGGGCCCAAGCTAATCTCAGGTAGTTTCCCAATAATCTCCTGATGAAAATGGTTTCGGTAAAACTTCGACGAAAGCTGCCATTGTGCAATATCCGAGCCCCCAGCGCCGGACCAGAATTTCTCACGGGTATAAGGAGATTCCCTCATGAGCGTCTGGGTATCTTCCAGAATTTCACGATACTGTCGAAGGAGTCGATCATTTACCGGATTCTCCAGTGAATTCAGAATCTCAACGGCTTCAACGGTCTCACCAAAATCACTTAGTCCCAGATCTTCAAGAAAAACCCGGACAGTTTCAGCTAAGCCAGACTGATGGGGCGATCCGGTGGTCAAAACAGGCATCTCCCCGTCGGGCAGCGCATGGGTGAATGCCCGGACACGGGAAAACTCCTCACGAACTTCCTGAATAGAAGGCCTGCTCAATCGACCGGGCGCAGCGCCCTGCCCTTGCTTTCCAGGTCCAGGATATTCTGTTTCCGGATATTCCGCCGCCTCGATAACCAGACTTCGAGGGTAAATCAACCCGGCTACCTCGGCATCACCAAACCGTTCAGTAAAGGACCAGATATTACGATCAATCGGTTCCTCGTGAAGTCGATCTCGATTTCGGAAATAGCCACTCACAACCGTCGCATCAATTCTGGTATCAAGCGCGGAAGCAAAAAAAGCCACACGGCCTCCTTCCCCGAAACCGTAGATGCCGATACGGTTGCCCGGTTGGTTCCTTTTGACCCAATCGACCAAACTCAACACTTTTTGGATTTCATAGGCAACAGGCGTCCTTCCCATCTGGTAGGCAGCTCTCCATAAGGTCTCGCGTTGAGACATCTTTATGTTCCGAACTCCGGGCAATCCCGAATACCGATCTCCTCGATCAATTAGAAAAGGGACAAAAACCCGACATCCCCGTTCAGCCAGCTTTTGAGGAACAGACCCCCTCGAATGGTTTCCAGCTTCCAAACCTACAAATTCCTCCAGACGGTCATCACAATCGGGAATCACCACGACATCGGCAACCGGAACATCCCGGTGCGGATTCAACAAATAGCCTTCTCCATGGACTCCGCGAAAAACGTTCCACCGGATTTGGTATACATCATAACCTCGACCACGGGCGACGAGCCCCGCTGGTTCAGCACCGGATCCGCGTAGTCTTTCGATCTCAGAAAATACACGAAGCTGCGTTTCCTCTCGGTCATCGACAACACCTAAAATGGTTTTCAGGCGTTTGCGATTTTCCTTAATATTTTCACGGTAAGCTACAAGAGATGGGTTCTGAAAATCCCAATACTGACTGCGATTCTTAAGAACAGTATGGATTTCACGATTGAGATACCGATCGATCCCGGTGACCATACGGTCAGCCAAATCACCCTCCCAATCCAGAGAAGACGTGCCCGGGAAAGATTGAGCCAGTAAGTTCAGGACAGTGAACCCAAGCAGCCATGTAAATACTAAACACCTCTTCATTATACCCAAGATCGTTATAAGTTTAATCTTTGCCAATAATTAAGGATAAAACCCGGAACTATACTCTTACGCATCAAGTTTTCGAGTTTTAACCTCGGGGTTTTTCACAACCTGATGTTGGGCAGTGCACGATTCCT
>DUCD01000436.1:6020-7015 GCA_012959985.1 Verrucomicrobiales bacterium
AGTATGGCGCAATGAAGCAGAATGTAAAAAAAAAAATACCGTCTGACAGAAAGGCGCTAAGCAAGGATGGTAGGGCGTGCTGTCCCAGCGCGCCGCATAAAGTAATGAATACTGGATAGTCGGGGTGATTTCTCAATCCTCCTGCTTAATTTCACTGCTCAGGCGGCGCACTCGGAGAGCGAGCTTTACTGCCATTCGGGTAAGCCTGATCTGGTAATCCAACGGAAAGCGGCGGCTTAGTTCAACTCGTCGACGCCGTCCATACCGCTGATGCGTTTGTTCAAAAAGCTCTGTAAGGTCGCACGAGGTCGAAATAAGGTGACGCCTCTAATCCACAATAGGCATGAGCGTATTTCCAGGGTCAGTAAAACCTTGAATGGGATTCTTTCAAAAAGTGTTTAGTGATTCTGTTTTCCTCGTGCGTTGAGGATCAGTACCCCCTTAAATGGTCAACTGTGGTATATTGACCCAAGGAACAGCCTGGAGAAATCGTTTGGCATTGCCTACCTTCGCTACACTGAAGCGGCCGTATCTGAAAAACCGGCAATACTCCTACGGAAAGAGCAATCTCTCATTCATTGATTCCCCAGTGTCTGAATGTCAGCGGAATGGTTGGCACTGATTCAATGACAACATAGTGTTCGCTGATATCCGGATGAACTACCTGATCCGAAGAACGCGTTTCCGTAGTGGGTACAACGGTGAAACGATTGAAATCTGGAACTGCTTGAGAGGACACAGCCTCATGTTCGAAGCTGAACTTTTGTGGGGACACTTTCATGTAAATAGAACCTATATCCATAAAAATGCTGGAAATCCGAAAACCGTTATACTTAAAGTATCAGAAACCTAAGATTATTCTTTCCCATATTGGTTTTAAAATACCCATTTTTTGATTCATGGAGTATAATAACAATCTCAGAGCCATCCCATAGGATTTGATGATAAAACCCCTGTTTTTGTAGGGTTTCGGTTGCTTCTCATACCGAAAAATG
>DUCD01000436.1:7046-11940 GCA_012959985.1 Verrucomicrobiales bacterium
TCCCACAAGGCCGTTCGATGACAAAAACACCCTGTTTTTGGTGGTTTCATGAAGTTTCCTATGGGATGCCTGTGTAACAATCTGAAGAATTCCATTCATTCATAAATGAAACCAGATCAGGAACAGGACGTATGTTGACGGGCACATTTCTTGCCTTTTTATGTGGTTTTCTGGCGCTGATTTCGGGAGCGAATCTTCTCGTAAACGGGGCGTCCCGACTTGCTCTCGGTTTTTCCATTTCTCCGTTGGTCATCGGCCTGACGGTCGTGGCTTTTGCGACGAGCGCTCCGGAACTCGCCGTCTGCTTAAGTTCGCTTTACAAACATACCGACCAAATTGCCATCGGAAATATTGTGGGCAGCAATATCCTGAATATTCTATTGGTCCTGGGACTGTGCTCCCTGGTTTCACCGATACATATCTCGAACCGAGTGATCCGCCGAGAGGTTCCCATTATGGTGTTCGTATCCGTTCTTCTCTTGGTTCTTGCTTTGGATGGCCGGATTAACCGGTGGGATGGGGCTCTCCTGTTTTCTGGAAGCCTTGTTTTCGTCCTTTGGTCATTGAAAGAAGTCCGCACCACCAAGTCTCCAATGGTGCTTGATGAGTCAACCACAAGCCTGCTGAGCTGCGAAATTAAACCGACGAAGGCCTCTATGTCATTTTGCATCCTGAAAATAGTCATCGGAATCGCCCTCCTCGTTCTAGGCTCAACGTGGATCGTCAATGGGGCGATCAAGGTGGCTGACCATTACAAGGTGAGTGAACTGATCATCAGCCTGACGATTATATCACTGGGAACATCCCTCCCTGAAATCGCCACATCCATTGTCGCAGGCTTTCATGGCCGTCATGACTTGGCCGTGGGAAATATCGTAGGCAGCAACATTTTCAATATCCTTGGAACTCTGGGACTGGCATGTATCTTGTCTCCGGTCACCTTGACCATCCCCATGTCCGTCCTGATGCTTGATATACCGGTTATGATCGCCTGTGCCCTGATCTGTTTTCCGATCTTCTACAGCGGAAAGCGGATCTCCCGCCCCGAGGGAGTTCTGTTCTTAATCCTTTATGTTTCCTACACGCTATTTCTGATTCTCGGAGCCACGGAACATTCCTCATCCGGAATTTTCAATCAATTTCTCATAACAGTGCTGCTTCCCACTACGGCTCTTTCTATCGGGATCTCTATGATGCGTCATTCGAGAACCGCTAAGAACCTCACTACATCCAGCTGATCAATCGATGAATTCATGCTCCTCCAGTCTGACGGTAAGGACCGGACAGGGGGCGTGACGAATGATTCTTTCGGCGGTCGACCCCATGAACACATGCTTTAAACCGGTGTATCCATGGGTGGAGACTACCAACATATCAATTTTTTTCTCATCAGCCATTTCTGTAATTTCCATGTAGGGAATTCCGATTCGGATTTCAGTCCGAATTTTGACCATCTCGGAGGCTACGTTACGGGCCAATTGTTCCAGTTGTATTTTTCCGGATTCGCGAAGATCACTTTCCAGTTGAATCAGATCGACCACCCCGGCTTCGGACCCGGCAAACCTCACCTCTACAACATGCAACAAGGTGATTTCAGATTTAAACTGCTTCGCAAATTGAAGTGCATACTTCAATGCTTTTTGGGATCGTTCCGAAAAATCCGTAGGAACCAGAATTTTTTTCAACCTGATGTTTCTGGATGGAGCTCGAACGGTCTTCACGGCCTTTTTTGCCACCGCTTTTTTTCGAACAGCTTTTTTTCGAACAGCTTTCACTGGTTTTCCGGTCGGAACTTTGGCTGGTTTCCTTTTTTTGGAAACGGCAGAAGCCTTCCCAATCGTTCGTTTGACCTTCTTGGTTTTGTCATTCATCGTTTTCATAGTTCTCTTTCCATAGGTTGGATTCAAAACGATTTCCTAATGTTCAAATATACCCCTATCTGACTTTTCAGGCAAATCAGATCGATTTCAGCTGTTTGCGATATTGGGTAAGAGAAAACCCTTCGATTTTCTTAAATACCCGTTTGAAGTGTGTGAGCGATTGACAATCCTTCCGACCAGGGAGAGATCAACATGTAGACCCAACGCTGGTCCCATAAAAAACATCAACCATCATTAAGCACAGATGTGCGTCGCACACTCCGCTCTTTTACCTGATTCTGGAATCATCTATCTCGATAATAACGATTTCTTCAAAAAACATACACCGAACTTGAGTGAAGGGCTTCACCTGATTTGGGCTTTAGCTACCTTCCTTTATATTACCTTAATCAATGAGAACGCCAAACTGATGGATATCAGCAAGGGCGGAGCGACTGGAGGACATTCCATCGATTGCTTTGTTGGTATTCACCGTGCTCCGAGTCGAAATCGAAATCGGTATCGAAATCGATTTTCTTAGCACCGTAAGCAGTTCGCTCCAATGATTCATTACCCAGTGAGATTACCTTCCGATTTGGATTTCGATCCCGATTTTTTCCTTTCCCAATAGGAGGCTCTGTTTACGAAAAAAACAGCCAGGCAAAGAAAATAGCCGCGATGATTCCGCAAAAATCTGCAAATAACCCATAAGACAGAGCATAACGAGTATTGCGAATCCCAACGGATCCGAAATACACCGCCAGCACATAAAAGGTTGTTTCAGTGGAGCCCTGGAATGTACATGCCAATTTTCCAACAAAAGAATCGGGACCGTAAGTGTTCATCGCATCAACCATCATTCCACGGGCACCGGAACCACTGAACGGTTTCATGAAGGCGGTCGGCAAGGCATTTACAAACTCCGAATTGAATCCAGTCAACTCGACGGAGCGCCGGATTAATTCCAGAATAAAGTCCAGAGCCCCACAGGACCGAAAAACCCCGATTCCAACCAGCATGGCAACTAGATAGGGAATAATTCTCACAGCCACCGGAAACCCTTCTTTCGCTCCCTCAATGAAAGTATCGAATACGGGAATCCTCTTTCTGATGGCGGCTAAAACGAACAAGGCGATAATGGAGAATAGCAGCAAGTTGCCGAGCAGTGAGGAAAGGACAGATACCTGGTCTTTGGGAAGAGAAGCAAAGACCATGATCACAAGCCCCAATCCACAAAGCATTAGAAACATCCAACTAAAAAGAACTCGGTCTCGAAAAGAAATTCCCTGACGAAGAGCCACTGCACTCATGCCAGCCAGAGTGGAAACACTGGTGGTCAGGAGAATGGGAACAAAAACATCCGACGGTTGAAGGGCTCCGAGTTGAGAACGGAATACCATGATGCTCAATGGAATGATCGTTAGACCCGATGTATTCAGAACCAGGAACATGATCTGAGCATCCGAAGCTTTGTCTTTCTCCGGGTTGAGTTCCTGCAGGTGCGCCATCGCTTTCAATCCCAAAGGTGTCGATGCATTGTCCAAGCCCAGTAGATTTGCCGAAATATTCATCAGCATGGACCCGTTGGCTGGATGATTCGCGGGCACTCCGGGGAAGAGCCGCAGAAAAAGGGGGCGAACCAGCCGCGCCAACGCATCAATCATACCGGCTTTCTCACCGACCTTCATAAGTCCAAGCCATAAGGTCATTACACCGGTCAAACCGATGGATATTTCAAACGCGGTGGAAGCCGAATCGAAAGTCGACTGGACCATATTCGGGAACACTTGAACATCTCCCAGAAAAATGAGACGTCCCAAACCGGTAATAAAAGCGATCAGGAAAAATGAGGCCCAAATATAATTCAGCACCATCGGGCAATTTCTCCGAAAGGGTGGGTGATGCCGGCACTTGGTTTCAAAAAAGTCACTTCCTCGATCTTCATCCGGTGGTCCGGCACTTTATTCTTCTGGTCAAACTGAACCAAAACATGGTGGACCCCATCACCATCAGAATACTGATACCAAGGGCAACTTGAGCCCAGAAGTTCGGGGTTCCAGGCAATTGATCGGTCAATGTTCCCAAGCAGGAACAATAGTCTTCTTCCCCGGAAAAGTGCAAAGCAATATGATAGAAAAGAAAGGTGCATCCCAACCAAAGCGTAATGGAAAGGCGAACGATAACAGAGCGACTGAACCCGACAAAGCCAGAGGCTACCAGTTCAATAAATCCTGAAAAAAGCAGTACATCTTTATTGGAAATCGGGATAAGTGGATTATCCAACTGAAGAATATCTGCCGAACCCATGCCACTGTATATCTTAACGACTCCTGTAAAAAACAGTATGAAGGAAATCGTTCTGCAAAAGACTATCTCCGCATTTCCGGTAACAAGCCCTCCATCCCATCTTCTTCTGACACACATGTAATCCACCTCCTTGATTGTGAATGGAGAAGGAATTCGTAATGCCGCTGCCTTATTACTCAGAAGACAACCGACCAAAAGCTGTCATTCCTAATTTGCACGCCATGCAAAACCAAAGCGCCTCAAAACAGGGGCTAAACTCTTTTCTCCTTGAAAACTGAAAGAATCCTAGTCGGTAACAAATTAAAGTCAATTTGATTCGTTGGAGTTTACAGGAGCGTATCCTTTAAACAACACGTGCATCCATAAACTCCAACAAATCACCTTATTCCCATGAAACACAATGAACGGGTTCAAAGCATTGTATGAGGTTCCCCCTCCAAATTGAGGCAGGATTCCGGTCAGATTCTTTTCAGGAACCCTGCTGAAAAACGAAGCCGTTGCAGTCAGGATGGCGGGCAGAATCATCACAATGACCGACAGCCATAATGGCGGAAGTTCTCCATCTTTCTTCGAGACCATATCGTTCAACTCGGATATGGAAGAACCGGGTCTTTCCCGGACTGCTACTGAAAAAAACAACTTAGGGACAGGCCTGAATGGCACTAAGTTAAGGCATTTTGTTCCGTCCTGATTGGGTTTCCATTGTCCGGGGTCGACGCCCCCGGCTT
>DUCD01000437.1:0-436 GCA_012959985.1 Verrucomicrobiales bacterium
GTCGTTTTGCCGACCCCTCCCTTCTGGTTGGCTATGGATATTATTGTCGCCGCCATCAGTTACTCAAACGTTGACTCATTTACAAAATCTAGACTAATCACCGATCACCGATCACCGATTACCGACGACGACTCCAAATACAAATCTTGACGCCGACGGGTTCAATCTGGACCATTGTCCACCCATGAGCGAAGTAATTGTCATCGGCCATCGCAATCCGGACACGGATGCAATTTGTTCCGCCATCGGCTACGCGGAGTTCAAAAAACAAACCGGAATGCCGGAAGCCATTCCTGCACGTTGCGGTGATACCAATGCCCGGACGGATTTTGTCCTCCGGACCTTCGGAGTTGCTTCCCCTATCTTCATTCCCGATGTTTCACCCAAAGTCAAGGACGTGATGCAGACGGAAGTCATCAGCGTAAACCCGGACACC
>DUCD01000437.1:446-11934 GCA_012959985.1 Verrucomicrobiales bacterium
AGGGAAGCGCTGTCCATAATGGATCAGAAGAATATCCGTGTTCTTCCCGTCCTGGACAGTGACCGTAAATGCCTGGGGTTGGTCTCCATTTACAAAATGATTAAATTCTGTCTACCGGTTTCAGAATTCCCTATCGAATCCAGACGAGTAACAGGCTCACTCAACAATATCGCAGCGACCTTGAATGCCCGCATGGAAAACCCGGTGAACATGGATGAGGAAAAGGATCTCATTCTGATGATCGGCGCGATGAGTAGGGACGCCTTTGAAATGAGACTCAGGCAGTACCCTTCCGAAAAACTATTGGTGATTGTGGGCAACCGTGATGATATCCAGGAACTGGCCATCGATGCAGAAGTGAATGCGGTGGTCGTCAGCGGAGGATTCCCCATTGAACCCCATGTGGCAGAAAAAGCCAGTGCGAAAGGAATTGCGCTGTTACTTTCTCCTCATGATACCGCGACGACAGCTATGCTCTGCCGCTCCGCCATTCCCGTTGGCAAATTGATCCACCAGGAATACAAAGGATTCCATGAGGATGAGTTTCTAGCCGATGTAAAACGAAAAGCCGTTAAATCCAGCCTGCAGGCTTTTCCTGTCTTTGACCATGAAAAGCGAGTAGTGGGACTCATTTCGAAGTCTGATTTTATTAAGCGGACTAAGCGCAGGCTGATACTGGTCGATCATAATGAATTGACCCAGGCTGTGCATGGCGCCGACCAGATGAAGATCATCGAGATCATCGACCACCACCGAATTAGAAGTCTCAGCACGAATGAACCCATTCTGTTCAAGAATGAACCGGTTGGTTCAACCTGCACAATTGTTGCCGAACAATTTTTTCAACACAATATCACGCTGTCCAAAAACATTGCCGGTATTCTCCTGGGGGGCGTTGTATCAGACACCCTCAACCTGACCTCTCCAACGACTACGGACCGGGACGCAGAAATACTGAAGGAGCTTGAAAAAATTTCCGAAACGAATGCGAACGAGTTTACTGACAAATTGTTTGCATCCGGTTCATTATTGACCACTCAAACACCCTCGAATGCCATTTGTTCAGATTCGAAGGAATACCGTGAAGAAGAATTCCGTTTCACCGTAGCTCAAATTGAAGAAATTGGGTTTTCCCAATTCTGGAAACTAAAAACTGAACTACAACAGGAACTGGAAACCTATCGAAACAAATCCGGCTATTTCTTTTCAGCCCTCTTAATTACGGACGTAATGGCTCACACCTCTCTGCTGGTAGTATCCGGGAATCATCCCTTCATTCAATCCATCAATTATCCAAAAATTGATGCAGGCATCTTCAAATTGGATGGAGTTGTCTCAAGAAAAAAGCAATTAATTCCCTATTTGACCCACTGCCTGGCCATCATGGAGTAAACGGCAGGTCGCTCTGGATCCAGCGGTAGGGCTCGATGGGTCTGCCATTCGGTTAAGGACTAGAAAATCGATACGGTCATCCCTGAAGCCCGGCGCGCTGAGCCGGGATCGTTGAAATCTGCATACAATCTTTCCATGTTCCGGCCTCGGTGCGGCCAGCTTCAGGGTTGCAGGCCTGAATATGTGTGTGGAAAACGCTTAACCTATTGGCAGTGGGCCGCGCTGGCACAGCACTCCCAACACGCAGGTTTCTTCATCCAGGTCATGTTGATCGAGAATTTCGATTGGAATGACTCAATGATTTCAACCAACGGCGGGAAATCTTAATAACCTACAGAATCGGCTGGTGAAACGGGAATCGGTCAAATCGGTTTCACTCAAAAAAAACGCCCCGGTTTTCACCGGGGCGTTGCACTGAAGTTAATTAATTATGAAGTCTCGCTTCATTTAGGGCTGACAACATTCCAGCCTGCTCCTGGATTATTTGGATTCACGAGTTCGGCAGCGACTCGCTCCGTCCCGTTCATATACCAAATAGCCATCGTTCCGTCCGAGAACTGGAACAGCAGGTCTGAATTTGAATCGTTGTTGTAATCACCAACTGCAGCAACTCTCCAACGATTGTCACCTGTGGAAGGTGGTGAGAACAAGGCTCCTTCAATCAGGTTTGTTCCATCCATGAACCAGACACCGACTAAACCAGTGGAATGGCTCAGAACCAGGTCATCCATGCCGTCGCCATTGAAGTCACCGATTCCGCCAATAGACCAGGAAGGATCACCAATGTTCGATGGGCTGAAGAAGGTTGAACCAATTCGGGTTGTCCCTTCCATGAACCACACAGCGTTATCTCCATTGATGAAGCTAAACACGATGTCGGTATTTCCATCACCATTGAAGTCTCCGGTTCCTTTGACTTTCCAACCCGTATCACCGGTTTGAGAAGGCGTCGTGAACGTAGCTTCGACCAAGGTAACTCCTCCATCAAACTTCCAGACCGCAATGAAGTCATCGCTGTGCTGTAAGAGCAGATCGGTGTTACCATCATTGTCGAAGTCTGCCGAACCAACAATTGACCAGCGGGAATCACCCACGGTGTTTGGTTCGAAGAATGACGAATCGAGCAGATTGGAGCCCTGCATATACCATGCGGCCAGTGAGCCATCGGTATGCTGCAGGACAATGTCTGTCCAACCATCCGCATTGAAGTCATCAGTAACATCAACCGGCTCTATAACCGTTACGGAAAAGGCCGAATTCGCTACGTCTTCACCATCAGTCACGGAAACCGTGATATCGGCCGAACCAAGGAATCCTTCAGCAGGAGTCAAGGTAATGGTGCGGTCTGCACCGGCACCACCAAGCTCAATGGCAATGGCTTCATCAGAGGAAACCGCCAGGACCACTAAGCCCTCAGCAGCTGTTTCTGCATCACCAACGGTGAATCCAATAGCGCCAGTCGCTGTATCCATCTGTGTGATCTGATTCGCGATCGCTGAAATGGTCGGTGGAGTGTTTTCCTCGACTTGTTCAGTGATGTTCACAGTCAGAGCCGTCACTGCAGACAATGCAGGATTGCCGTTGTCAGTTACCACAATACCGATGTTTACCGTGCCTATCTGGTCGGCGAGAGGTGTTACCGTAATGCTACGGTCAGCTCCACTGCCACCAATAACAATATTTCCATCAGGAACAATCGTCGGATTGCTGCTACTGACAGCGATTGTGAGGTCGGCAGCCGCAGTTTCTGCGTCACCGACGGTGAACGCAATTGCACCAGTGCTGGTATTAATCACGATGCTCTGGCTAGGCAGAGGACTCGGAGCAATGGTCGGAGCCGTATTGAGTTCGGCCAGCACCGTGATTTGATTCACTGCCGTGGTAACACGATTGTTGATCGTATCAAATGGAATCAGGATACCGGTCAGGACATGAGTTCCAATGTCGAGTATTCTACCCGCAGAAGGCGAATAGATGATGGTTCCCAGAATACTGCTCGTTGCATTCAACTGATCAATTCCAAGGGGAGTTCCGACCACAATGTCATCCAACGGAGTGGGTTCCCAATCAATGACCTTCAACACTACAAGTGTTACCGTAGCTGGGTCGGGAATTACGTAATTGACACCATCGTCAGGCTGAAATATTGCCGTCAATTCATTTGATCCAGGGGCTAGGTCATTTTTGCCTGCAGCAGGAACATAGGTAAATGTTCCATCAACACTTGCAGTCGCATTCAATTGGTCACCGCTCAGAGGCGTTCCGAAGAACACAGACTCAGGATCTGCCCAAGTGATGACAGGCACTCCCTGATTAACAGTCAAAGTGCCGTCTTCCAATGTGACTTCGAAGTTATCGGCATCTCCACCCGCCAAGACGATTGGATAATCGCCAGCAGGACTGTCTTCAACCGCTTCGCTGCCACCGGTTACCGGCACAGACAAGGCATTACGCCAGTCAGCTCCTCCAAAGAATCCACTGAAACTGATGTCGGCATCGGGATTGGCTTCACCGAATCCTCGGCTCTGGTCAGCGGCGGTAGCCGTAACAGGAGCTTTGGTAACTGTCAGTGCGCCTGCTACGTTTGAGACATCATAGTTGTCTGCAGCAGCACCTTCAACAGCGGTCGCATGATCCCCGGCAGGCAGTTCGATCTGTCCGCGGATTTCACCCGGGCCATTAGCTTCGGTATGGATATTTACATAAGCTTTACCGGCGATCAACCAGTCGCGGATTTCATCCGTGATATCGAATGTTCCGCTGATGTTTCCAGTGGATTCACCAGTGAAGCCAAAACTCACCAATACTCCGGCTTTCTCGTCCCGTCCTGCAGGGCCATGGATATGAGCTCCAGTAGCTACTCCGCTCAGACCGGTGTAATCAACATCAACCGTAACATTTCCATCACCCAGAGTGAGTGAACCACTTCCCCAGCCGGAGGTTTCCACTCCCGGCACTTCAGCTGACCCATTCAGGTCAACATTCAGATTTGCCGGGCTGAATGTAATGGTCGGAGTTGAAGTCAACACAGCTACCGTGTCACCCAGTTTGAAACCATCATAGGTGGCTTCAATTTCCGGATTTGCAGCACCGTAAACCTTGGTGCCTGTTCCGCTGGCTGTCAGCGGAGCCAGTGTCACCGTCAATACTCCATCGGAGTAGGACAAAGTGTAGTTGTCAGACACACCGCCGGAAGCAACCAGTGCGTAATCACCGACATTGCTGTCCGCTGAACCCGATGAGGCTATTGTAGGTGCAGTTGAGAAGGCAGTATCCGCAGTATCCCCATTCACAAAACCGGTTAAGGTCGTGGTGAAATCAGAATCCGCATCTCCGTATTCACGGCTGGCATTATCAGCGCCAACGGTCAACGGTGCCTGAATCACTGTCAAGGTGGTCTCACCGTTCGCCGATGAGAAGTTCTCGGCATCATCCGGTGTGAATGTAGTCATCAAGGTATGCGTTCCCGCGGCGAGCACGGTATCCGCAGCCGGATCATAGGTGAATGTCCCGGCGGTGGTTGCACTCGATGCATTCAACTGATCAGCACCCAGTCCGGCACCGTAAGTTATCGGAGCTGGAGAATCCCAGTCGACTACCGGAATGGCGCCGGTTACCTCAAGGTCACCATTAACATGGGTTACCGTGTAATTGTTGTCCGAAGCGCCGGTCGCAATGATAACGGCGGTATAAGTACCTTTAGCCGTATTCACATCGTTGAATCCAGGGGCTTCCAGAACCAGTGGCGTATCCAAACCAGCCAGGGTATCGCCCAACTCGGTTCTCAAACCAACTGCAGTTGCCGTCAATTCCGGAAGCGCGGTTCCGAATTCCTTGACCTTATCATCCGCAAGGATGGTAAGCGGCCGTGCAGTCACCGTCAGGATACTCTTAGGAACTGCCCTTTCTGTGGTGGCACCGTCCCCATCATTGAAGGGATCGTTAGGAACAACACCAGCAGCCGCATTAGTAATCGATCCAGTCATTGTGATGGTGTAGTTCGCATCCGTCGGTGTCTGCGCGATGAATATCTCAAAATCACCGGCATCACTGCCACTCACTGCCGTGGTAGCCAGAACCAGTTGACGATCCAAGCTGGATTCAGTGTCTCCATTCACCAGACCGTTAACTGGCTGATTTCCATTATTATCCGTAATACCGTAAGTGGCCTCGAGAATCGGATTGTTTTCGCCATATTCTTTGCTGTCGTCCTTGATCAGAATCTGCAAAGGTCGCTTGGGGATATCGATTTCAACTTTTTTCGTCGTGCTCTGGTAATTGCCCGCACTAGCTGATGGAGTCCAAACAACTTTTAGGTTTTGGTTAGCACCGGAATTTAAGACAGTACCGGAGGCGGCTCCACCTGTTGCATCAATCGTGTAAGTAAACGTCCCTTGAGGATCAAAATTGGTTCCACCTACATCCTGGGCGACAGCGTTCAATTGATCACCGCCGATTGATTTTCCATATTCCAAATCAGCAGGATTCGCCCAAACGATAGTAGCATTTGCCTGACCGACAGTGAAGGTCCCATCAACAATCGATGTAATGTTGTAGTTGTTAGAAGCCAAAGCAGGCTTTCCACTGCCTGCATCGACGACAACGGTAATCGCACTGCTTTCATCCACCGGAGTATCGGCCACAACGCTATGACTGATATAGGGATTCTGACTGAATATCTCAGGAGCGGTATCATCCCCAGGTGCAAGATTATCATATGCAACAATCTTCGAATTGAAGACATCCGCGTCAGCGTTACCAAGTCCAACTCCAATATCGATCGCAGGATCGTTATTATCAGTGGCGGTTCCGAAACCTTTGGAACGATCTTGGAGGGTCATCACCAGATCCCTCTTGGAGATGGTGAGCTGTGCAATTCCTACTGAAACATTGTAGTTCGACAGCTTGTTATTCGGGTCCGTAAGGGTCGAAGTGACCGTGTAAGCCCCGACATCACTTCCGCGAACCGATTGATTCCCGTTAGTATTCGCATCATTGTCCAGAATCGCCGGAGCAGCCGAAGTTTCGTAGGCGACTGTGATTCCATCGGAAACTCCGACAGAATCCAAATCAGCACCCGTGAGATCAAAGGCGGCTGTATCACCATAGGTTGCCGTTGAATCATTCGGAGCGATAACAAGGTCACGCCGGTTTACGTCTATTACACGAGTTGCGTTCACCGTGTTCCAGTTCTGGGTATCGGTCGGTGTGAATGTCGTTTTAATTATCTGGGCATCACCTTTTGCAAGCCGAGTCCCTGACGCCGGATCATAACCGAAACTTCCCGCCAATCCATTGGCCTCAGTTGCATTCAGTTCTGTTCCGGACAATTCGTGACCATAGGTTACATCACCGAAGGCAGCCAAGCCTCCCCAGGTAATCGTCGGGTTCCGTTTTGTGATTGTCAGTTTGCCGTCAACGCTGACTATATTATAGTTAGAAGGCAGATCATTAGACCCGATACTTGGGGTGATTGTATAACCTGCTTCAATAACAGGGCTGTTTGAAGTGGCATCGACTGAGAAATTGACTTCAGCCAAAAGGTCGAGGTTTCCACCGAATACTGTGGCATCCGTATCGCCGTATACATAACCTTCGTTGTTTCCTGCATCGCCAGTTGCTTTATGCCCATACATTCCATCCACTAGAACCAGGCGAAGGTCAGTTGCAGCTGGATTCTGACGATCAGCAGCAACAGTCGGCAACGCATCATTGAAGATCTTGGTATTATCACCTGCTTTTAACCGCAGACTTCGCTTGTTGACCACAATGGTCTGACGCGTCACGACACTACCATAGTCATTGGTAGCCCCTCCCAAAGGAGTAACCGTAAGGGTGATTTCCTGGTTGCCAGCTCCAATTTGATCCAACCCGGCACCGTTAACATCAAAGATTCCATCACCATCGGTATCAGCCGAAATCACTTGACCATCCGAATTAGCATAGGAAATGGAGACTCCGTTTCCTACGCCAAACAGCGTACCTGCATTACCTAATGGATCCGTAATGGCCGCATCTAAATGCGTTCCGTCAGCGGGAGCGGTTGCAGTAACCAAAGGAGTTCCATAAAGGATTGCGTCATTCGCATCCCAACTCACAACCGGAGTCAAGGCAGTGATATCCAATCGGACGGCATCATTAGTACCTCTCGTTGCTATGGTCACGGTGTAATTACCATCTAAAGTCACCGCACCACCATTGGCTACTACCAAGTCGTAACTTCCGACGGGTGTATCCGTCGCAACGGGGAGCCCACCCGCTAATTGAGCTTCAATTGTAGGCTGCGGATCGAAATCTGAAGCTGAATCAGGTGATACCAGACCCGTTGCTGTGAATGTGTAGGTCGGATTTGCGGACAAGAATGTCTTGGTCTTGAAATCCGGTGTTACAGTCACTGCAGCAGTTGTAGTCAACAGGTTGCCGGTTTGGGTGGTAATCGAGTAGTTAGTTGCTCCCGGATTACTTGGAGTGAGGGTCTTAGTCCCTACATTACTTCGAGTCGTTGCCCCGTCTGTATCAATGGAGACAGGGCCAGCAAGGTCGTCTTTATCCTCACCGGTAAAGAATCCTTCATTCCCTCCAAACGTGTTGTCAGCACCAGCCGAGAAGGTTTGAGTAAAACTAGGCAGATCCGCACCGAATACCTTGGTCTTAAAATCTGCGGTAATAAAGAGATTCAGTTTATTGATTGTCAGCGTCCCGTTTTCAACCCCCACATCATAGTTGAAAAGAACATTGTTCGGATCCACAATGTCCGCATTGATGAAATAGGCACCCGCGTTACTTCCCCCTTTGGGATCACTGTTGACACGATTATTCAAGTCTTTCGCACTCGAGGAAAACCCAACGGTTACAGCATCTGAACCAAGGAAGCCGCTCGGCGCAAAATTAGCACCGCCTGCGGAGTCATTTACATCCGTAAACGTGGGATTCGGCTCTCCGTAAAACCGGGTGGCATCTTTAACGACTATGCTAGCTGCGCGTTTGGAAACAGTGATATTGCTTTTAACTTCTACGAAAGTGTAGTTCGCATAAATTGGATCCGTTTGAACTTCCACTTTAAATACGGCAAATGCCGGACTTGGATTGGCACCGGCTCCCCCCGAAAAACTATTAGCGGGATCGATTCCGGCAACCGGAGGCGTTCCGGCCAGTGAAGTTTCGGACTCGCCACGGACAAAGCCGCTGAGCAGCACGTCGAGGTGAAAGCCGTTGGCAACTCCCGGATCGGTAGGCACATCGGATCGATAGGCGAGTTGAGAACTCGTATCGTCATTATTGTCCTGCAACACCGCTTGCGCAGTCAACGTCGCTTTACCCACGTTGATCGAGACACTGTCGTTTGTTGTAGCTCCACCATCATCCGCTTTGAATGTTACGGAGAGGGTTTGACCGGTTCCCGCATTCAGGAAGGTGCCACTCGGAGGATTGTAGGTAAATGCACCTGCCACGGTGGCTCCGGCGTCAGTAGCAGTTGCATTGAGCTGAGTATCACCCAGGGCAGTGCCGTAAGTGATGTCGGCCGGATTCGACCAGTTAATTTGGGTTGCCGCGGACGCACCTAAGGTGAGCGACAACAGCACCACCAAAGCGGCGAGCGCTTTGGATACCGTCCTATATTGGTTTGTGTTCATATGACTCATCAGATTTGATAAACCTATTTTATTTAAAAACTCTGTCTTGGTCCAGTCCGGGCCTCCCCGTCCATGATTAGCTTGTCTCCCTGAACCGGATGATCCCGGTCCTTTGGAGTATGTGTTTTGATGTCTCATAGTCGTTTTTTAGTGTGTCTCTTTTTCCCCTGCCCCGGCTTGGATCTGCAGAATCCATTCCGGAAACCTTCCGTGTCGTTTTAGTTAGTTGATTTGTCTCTGCAGTCTTATACTTACTTTTTGTTCCTCGGTTCCCGTTGTTTCCATCATCCAGGAGGTCCCAATCCTCAAGTATTCCGGAAACAGAATAAATTCTATTTAATTCTGGATTTCAAGATCCTGCAAAAGAATCAAGCCCTATGCAAGAAAAAAATCCTCTTCTTCAAGCCCTAAATCCAGTTTTTCTTAAATTTCAAACAATTTACAACTTATACTGTTCTAGTATAACGTGTTATGTAATAAATTCTGTTTTTTTCAAAAACCATGTTTTCAGTGAAAAAAAAATCTATTAACTTACTTGTCTACAATAGGTTATAACAATAACTCTATCATTTCTACGATGGATTCAATTTTGCTCTGGAAGTAAACGGTTGAAAAAATAATTTAAGTTTATTTTGGTTTTATCCACGATTTACAATCATTTTATTCACAGAGTTTTCCCGCAGTTGTTCACAGGTTGTACCCAGCGCATCAACCCGTAATCTGAGTTAATGCGCCCGACCCTATGCACCTGCCCTTAAGATGTCAATGGAAGCGAATGAAAAAAACCGGGAACCTACTGATTTCTTTCCGTTTCCAGAGACGGAATGCCCTGGATTTGATCCAATGCAAACCGTGCCGCGAACTGGACGGCGCTGTCCGGGCTCTTCAAGGCCTCGGTCAGGACAGGCACGGCATTGGACGAAGCAGTCTTCATGCCGGCTAAAGCCTGAGCGGCAATGACCTTGCCGGAGGTATCACTGTTTTGGAAGAATCGGATGAGGTGAGGAACAGCATCTTTGGCGGGAGGCCCCATTTTTCCTAAGGAAATGGCGGCAAACAACGAATTATCATCGTTCTGTTCAAGAATCCGAATGAGGTCGGGGATGGAAGAAAAAGCTTGGGGCCCGATCTTTCCAATGGTGGAAACGGCCTTATTACGGACATCGGGCCGTTCATCATAGAGCGCCTTGGTTAGTTGCTTATAGGCACCGGCGGCATCGACTCCGAGCGATTCCAAGGCGGTGGCGGCTTCCGATCGAACCGATGGATCGGAATCTTCAAGGGCGATTGCCAGCGATTCTACAACTCCGGGCTGATCGGTCCCCGCAGCTATTAGCGCTTTTATGGCTATTTTACGCACATCTGGACTTTTATCCTTGAGGGCTGTCACTAAAAAACCCTGTACCGAGGACACATCGGAAAAGTTTCCTGAAAGCATTTCAATCACAGCGAGGCGGATTTGTGGAGAAGGATCGGAACCGGATTTAAGTAAGGCGTTCAAGGCATCAGAAGATTGTTCGGCCAGAACTCCAATAGATTTGATAGCAAGAAGGCGGAGTTGCTCATTTTGGTCGGACAAGGCGACCGAGCGCAGGTCATTGATCAGGGGAATCGCACGGGCTCCATAAGACACGCAGGCATTGACAGCCTGCCTTCGGATTTCTTCGGTGGGATGGCTCAGAACTTTGCCGATCGCCGTGACTAATTGCGGTGAAGGATCATCTATTGAACCCAACAGCCAAACCACCCGGGGCTTGAGTTGTTCCAGAGGAATCTTTTGAAACACACCGTTTTTCTCTAATTCAAGGCAGGCCATCAGATAAGAAAAGACATCATCTTTGAGAAAACCGAGGCTTTGGCTTAATTCAACCGCTTTCTCAGAATCCGGCTCCAGGTTCTCCAACCAGACATAGACATGCCTACCATCGATTTTGGGACCGAGCTGCTTGGACTGCAAACCCTTGACTCCAAATAGGACCGCCCCAACCAAAATCATTCCGGCAATGAGGATATAGAATGTTTTTATTTTCATACTGACTAAATTCTACATTACAGCCACAAATTCGACACCCACACACCGAAAACAACCTGTTTGGGTAGTGCCCGCAAAAAGACAAACGCCAAAACGACTTAAAAGTTGCATCCGGTTCGCAAAATAAATCTCCAGGCATCAGAAAATAATGGGAAAGGTGAATTTCCCTTTCTAGAATTACTCAGCAATATTTGTAAAAAAAGAAATCAGAATTGAAAATGAATTCGCGTTGAAGGATCAATCCTTCTGATGAAGATGACAGAACCCGGTAAAACCTGGGCCTATCAGGATTAGACGGCTGCCCCGAATGGCACTATGGTAGGGCATTTTGTTCCGTCCTGATTGATTTTCATTGTCCGGGGTCGACGCCCCCGCCTTCAGGAACAAATTCATGTCCAGGGTCTTTTCAAACTTGAAGCGGGCCGCGCTG
>DUCD01000438.1:0-10824 GCA_012959985.1 Verrucomicrobiales bacterium
AGTATGGAGGAGCCGGAGGCATTGAGTTTAGATCAACAATACAGCCGACTCTCGGATTGATTTGGGGCTGCCTGGACGATTAACCAGTTTTTTCAGGGTCTGCATAAGATGCTGATGGATGGTGTGCAGGTTCCTTATTCGGAAGATCTACATTCGCTTTACCGGGAACTTCAGACAATACCCGGTAGCATTGCCTCACAGTCTGAAGATGTTTGCACATTGAAACTGAATGCGTTTCGATACCGTCTGGACAGCGTCGAAACCCAAATTCTTCAGGAAGATAGTAATATTTCACCTTCCCTGCTTCGACTATTTCTTCAGAAAATGAGGCAAATGGATGAGAAAATCCTGATCCAGATGGTGGGATTCTACCTATATCGAGTGGAATCCGGTGACTGGACTGAAGATTAGAAAGACAAGATCGATTTTCTCATAACCAAAATCGAAGAAACGCCCCCGAATCTTGAAGGTGTATCCGGTATGCAGGATCCTAGTCACCTCCAGAAGGTTTGTAGCCATTTTCGTTCTTATTTGAATTTGGAGGAATTGCCCAGTGAAAAGGCAGATGCCTACCAAAGAAACCTCGATCAATTTCGGGGTAAGATAGCGGCCTGTGACAGTTTTGAATCTCTGATGAGAGGAGACAAGATCGAGCATTTCCGGGCGTATAAATATCATCTCGGAACCGCCACTTTCGATCATAAGGTTTACCGTGCAGTTATCGAAGCAAATTTGGTGCTGAAGAATACGGTCCAGAAACTGTAGCGCATAGAAGAGGAAAGTCTTCGTAAGGAATCAGATAGGATTTTTGCCATTTCTGAATCGGTGAAGACGGATGACAAGTTGAACCGGGAGATTGAGAGTTTTCGCCGGGATATGGGGAAACTTGAAGAGAATCTGGATCAGTCACAACTAAGTCCCGACGATATGGCGAAAATGCGCCGTCAAGCTCAAGAAATCGTTTCTCAGCTTAATGGGCAAGAAGTACCAGAACCCGAACCTCCATCCAACGACACCTTGATGCTGGTTCGTCGCATATCAGAGACGACACGTTTTTTCCGTAAGGAAATTCAGGAGTCAGGGTATACCGGACTGTTTGATTCGGGATCTGGGCCTGAATGGGATCTCCTCCAGGATTGTCGACACAGCTTGGAATCCGAAATCCTGCTATCCGATATTTCTGATGTCCCGGATGAAGCCGTCCGTTCTGTGGCTCTCAACGGATTGATTCTGGAGGCTCGTGAGATTGTCGCGTTTCAACGTCTTACAAAGGAAAATGCCGATGATAGCAGTTTGGAGCAGCTGATCCTGAATGCGGCATCCATACGCATCAGGATTTCGCACGGTGTGGCCCGTATTAAAACATCGGGTGAGGAACCCTCTTTTAAGGATCCTACGGTAACACCGCCGGAAAACACATTGACAGCTATCCGTTTATCCTGTCGATTTATCGGAGAGCTTGAACAGCAGATGGGGTGGCGATTGCATCGCAAGGATTTCGAAGAGGCACGAATTCTCAAGCGATTGAAAATGCGTTTGACTCGTGAGTATTCAGGGTTGTGGCTGATGATTCACCCGTGTCAGTCTGAATTTGGCTGAGCGAGACTGGTTTTTGGTCAGCACTTAAAATTCCGCGTTTCCGGGAGTACGGACAAAAGGGATGACGTCCCTGATATTGGTTATTCCGGTAACGAACATCAGCATTCGTTCAAACCCCAGTCCGAATCCACTATGGGGAACGCTACCGTAGCGTCTCAGATCCAGATACCAATCATAGTCCTCTTCCTTCAATCCGTGAGTCGTCATATTCTCCAGTAGGTAGTCAAGGCGCTCTTCCCTCTGGCTTCCACCAATGATTTCTCCGATACCGGGAACCAGAACATCCATCGCTGCCGTGGTCTGCCCATCGTCGTTCCGGCGCATATAAAAGGGTTTGATCTTTGACGGGTAGTTATAAATCGTGACCGGACATTTGAAATGCTTTTCTGTCAACCAGCGTTCATGTTCAGATTGGAGATTCAAGCCTTCTTCAACGGGGAATTCGAACGATTGGTTCGCTGACTTTAAAAGAGTGACGGCTTCTGAATGCCGGATTCGGGTAAAGGGGCGTTCCAGGACAAAGTTCAGTCTGTCCTGTAATCCTCGGTCCACGAACTTTCCCAGTAGGGACAAGTCTTCTTCACAGGTAGTCAAGACCTGCCGAATCAGCTCCTTGATGAATGCCTCAGCCAGATCCATATTATCCTGCAAATCGTAAAATGCCATTTCCGGTTCGATCATCCAGAATTCACTGGCGTGACGGGATGTATTGGAGTTTTCCGCACGGAAAGTCGGCCCGAAAGTGTAGACGTTAGACAAAGAAGTTGCAAAAACTTCGGCTTCCAGTTGGCCACTGACGGTCAGAAAAGTCGGTTTTCCAAAAAAATCCTTGTGATAGGATTGTTCCTCGATCCGACTCTTGTTTGCGACAGGATCCAAGGTTGTCACCTTGAATAATTCGCCGGCCCCTTCGCAATCGCCTGCAGTGATGATCGGGGTATGGATATAAAAGAAATCACGTTGTTGAAAGAATTGATGAACAGCCTGGGCTAGTCGGGATCGAATTCTGAATACACAACCAAATAGGTTGGTTCTGGGGCGTAGATGCGCAATTTCCCTTAAGAATTCTACTGAATGTCCTTTTTTCTGGAGTGGATAGGATGGGGCGCATTTTCCGATTAGTTCAAGGTTCTTGGCGGTAACTTCCCAAGTTTGGTTTTTGCCCTGTGAAGGAATCAGTCTCCCGATCACCGATACGGCCGCTCCTGTGGCCACATTCTCCATGATGGCTCTATCCGCGATTCCTTCATCCACAATTACCTGCAGATTTTTCAAACAGGAGCCGTCGTTAATCTCCAGAAAAGAAAAGGTTTTCGAATCGCGTCGAGTGCGGATCCAACCTTTAATCAGGATTTCTTCCATTTCATGGTCGCTCCTGAGGGCGTCCCGGACAGTTGTTCGTTTAATTCTATCGGTCACAAGTTATTCAAAAAACATTTCTTGAGAAGAGTAATGAATCTTGAATTTCAATTCGCTCTAAAAGTGCAGATATTTGAGGATTTCCCCTCTTTTCGTATTTTCCTGGAAAGGTGAACCTTTGAAACCCCATGGTTTGCCCGATCCCTTATGGAACATCTTTGAGAGAAGATCATGGAATGCTCATAGGAATTCCTTATTCCTGCTTATAGGTTGTGAATACTTTTTTGAAATTCTAATATTTAGGATTCCCTTTAACAATAATGAAACTAGCCATTTGGGTCATGTGTTTTTAAATTACTGCTAGGACAAAAGAGAGCCTGATTTCGTAACATATTTATGGTTAATAAGTTGTGGGTTTAAACGCTTTATATTAACTCGGTTGAATTAACTGGGTGAAATTAGATGGTTACTCGTCCGGATGTGCGTGAATTCGGTTCCATTCGCCTTTTATCGATTCGCTGGCACAGGTACTGCACAGTGAATATTGCCATGGAATTGGGTGGAAAACACTTCATGGCAAAAAAAACAATGTTGAATGTTTGTAACATATTGAACACCAGCCATTTTTCGGAGATAATTTCATCAATGCAAATCCATTACAGATCTGCTTGATTCAATTTTCAGTGAGATGAAGTTTTAAGAAAAGATCCGGACATTGATTGCTTTCCGGAAGATTACAGTTTCAGCCACAGGATGCCGTCGCTTTCTGACTGTGGGGTTGTGCCTTTTGGTAGTGGGGTTGTGTCTTCTGGATGGGGGCGTGATTTTGTCAGCCGATCAGAGTTCTGCCGATGACACAAGCTCGGACACCTCGACAACTGACGATTCGGCCGATTATACGGATGACGACATTGGATTGGAAGGGTTGCTACAAATTGTGATTACACCTTCAAAACATTCGCAGACGACCTCTGAAGCGCCGTCGTCTGTTTCCGTGATAACTTCGGATGATATTCGGAAATTTGGATACCGGAGCCTGTCGGATATTCTAAGGGGAGTCCGTGGGTTTCATACCTCCTATGATAGAACCTCTACTTTTCTGGGAGCTCGAGGCATAGCGCGCGATGATTTCAACAGTCGTATTTTGTTATTGGTGAATGGACACCGTGTGAACAACAACCTTTCGGATTCCGCTTCCATCGGCAACGGCTTTCTTTTGGATGTCGACCTGATTGACCGAGTGGAAGTCGTCCGGGGCCCCGGTGCTGCTCTTTACGGAAATAATGCATTTTTCGGAGTTTTGAATGTTGTTACCCGAACCGGCGCCGACATGCGGCAATATGGAACTGAAATCTCCGGGGAGTACGCCAGGTTTGATACTTACAAGGGGCGTCTGACCTATGGCAATCATTTTGGTGAAAACTTTGAAATGCTGATTTCCGGTAATTCCTCCAGTAGCGAGGGGCAGGATCATTTGGTCTATCCTGAGTTTTCTGCCATTAACAATGGTGTTGCCCGGGGAAGGGACTCAGAGGATTACAGCAGTGGTTTTGCTAGAATCCGGTTCTACGATTTTACCTTGGAAGGTGGTTTCGTCGATCGGGACAAAGCAGATCCAACCGCAAAATTCCTGACACGTTTCAACGAGGCGCAAGCGGGTATTGAAGAAGAGCGATATTACGTGAATTTAAAATTCGAGCATGAGTTTTCCGAATTCATGGATGTCATGGCTCAGGTTTATTACGACCGGTATGAAATCGATGTGGGACAACCCACGGGGACGGTCGTCAATCGGGAAGAACAGATCGGTGAATGGGCAGGGGCTGAAATCCAGGTAAGCAAAGAAATTGCGGACAAGCATATTCTGACTCTTGGAGGGGAATATCGAAATGACTTTCGCCAAGATCGAAAGAACTTCGATGTCGATCCCTATTTTGTTTTTGCAGAAGATGATCGGGATCGTCGGAATTTTGGTTTTTTTGCCCAGGTGGAAGTGGAATTACATTCGAACCTGCATCTGAATTCCGGAGTCCGGTTCGATGATTACGATACCTTTGGTTCAACTACGAATCCAAGGTTGGCGTTGATTTATAATCCTACAGAGACATCCGTTATCAAGGCCATCTATGGTACAGCATTTCGCGCTCCGAACTTTATTGAAACGATCGATCGGCGCAGTATTCTGGATGCAGATCCCGAGACAATTCGATCCTATGAGCTGGTATACGAACAAGCCATCGGCCGGAATCTAAGGACGACTTTGGCGGGTTTCTACAATGAAGTTGATGATCTGATCGGATTTCAGGATGGTGCCTACCGCAACCTTGAAGGTGAAGCCAATGCCTATGGGTTTGAGTTTGAAATCGCAGGCAGATGGGCTGAGACGATTCAGACACGATTGAGTTATTCCTACCAGGAAACTGAGGACACTTCCACTGGCGATGCACTGCAGAATGCCCCACAGCATCTGGGAAAATTCCATCTCAGTTTTCCATTGTACCATGATAAAGTATTTGCCGGAATCGAAGTTCTTTTACTAAGTGAACGTGAAACGATCCGACAAACCACTTTGCCGGGCTACGGTATTATCAACCTGACTCTTTTCAGCCATGAGCTGATTGAAGGTCTGGAGATTTCTGCCTCTGTTTACAATTTACTGGATCGGGAGTTCGATGATCCCGCAACGAGTTTTCATCGACAGGAATCCATTGAACAGGATGGACGTGTATTTCGGGCAAAGTTGATTTACCGATTCTGATCCTTTTTGGGCTGCGTTTTAACTAATACAATTTTATGAAATATCGATCATCAGTAATTCGTGATCCTTTCTTTTCTCGATGTTGTCGATTTCTTGGAAAAACATCCATCCACTCCGAGGGCTTGAAAAGGTTCATTACGTTTTTAGCCTTGGGCTTCATGACCACTCAGGTATGTCAGGCTCAACTGGGAGGACCCCCTAGAATCCTGACACATCCGGGAAACCAAATCGCCGGACGAAGTGAAAACGTCCTATTCAAGGTGGAAGTTGATGAAAGTCTGACCTTATTACGCTATCAATGGCAGTTTAACGGTGTTGACCTTCCCGGCGATACCAATCCATTTATTGAGTTGGATTCTGTGGAGAATCAAAATGAAGGTGTTTACCGGGTTGTGGTGAGTAACGGGGTCGGCACCGTGGTTAGCCAGGGGGCACGCCTGAGGATTGGAACAGGTGTGGGGGGGGTTATCGAATCAGGACATTGGGTTGAATCGCAGTCTCCCTACATTCTTCTGGAACAAGTTTTTGTGGGATTCCTTGAAATTGATCCGGGAGTACAAGTGGTGGTTGATGGAGATTACTCTCTCACGGTCAATGGAGTGTTGAAGGCGCGCGGTACTTCGGAGCATCCGATTCACTTTCAGGATAACGGGGAAGGAGTTCTGTGGAAAGGGCTGCATTTCAACTCATCTCCTGTCGGATCGGAATTGATTCACTGTATTGTTGAGGGAAGCAGTGATTCCGGCATTCGGATTCAAAACAGTTCGCCTCTGATCAGCTATACATTCATTCGGAATAACTCGGGTGAATCCGGTGGGGGAATCAACACCGATTCAGATCTCAGGCTGGATCATTGCCAAATTGAAGCGAATCACAGCAGGCTGAATGGAGGAGGCATCTATTCCACTGCGAACACATTGGTTTTAAAGGATTGCCGGATTCAGGGGAACATCCTGTTGCAGAGGACCTTTCCCAGTCAGGTTCTCGGAGGTGGAATCTATTCGGAAGGTGTTCTTGTTATGGAAGACTGTCTGGTGGAATCGAATCAGGCAGGGGCCAATGGGACGGCCTTTGGAGGAGGGCTCTACGGGAAGTCGATTGAGCTGACCCGGTGTCGATTGGTGGGTAATTCAACCTCTGGAATTGCCAGCTCCGGCGGAGGCGTCTTCAGTTTTCAGGATCTGGCGATCCGCAACTGTCTGATCGTCGGCAACCGGGCTGAACCCTGGGATAGGGAGTTGCTTGGAAGTCTGTTCGGGGGAGGCATTAATGGTATTTCCGGCGCGATAGAGAATTGTACGATCGTTAATAATTCACCGGACGGTATCCATAATTTCAAAGGTTCTGTTCTCAATACAGTTTTTCATCAGAATTCGGTCAACATAGAAGCACAAGTCAGCTACAGCCTCGTAACGGGAGGTTTTGACGGAGAAGGAAACTTGGATCAGATTCCCCAATTTGAAGAGACCGATTTTTTCACCTTGAAGATGGACTCACCGGGTGTGGATGAAGGGCATCCGTCCGCGGTATTTGTCGATGTTTGTTTTCCCCCATCTCAGGGAACCACTCGAAATGATATGGGGGCTTATGGTGGCAATGGGGCCTGTGAGGCGTTGACTCTTCCCGATCTCGGGATTCGATTGATTCGAATCCGTCCAGGATCATTTCTCATGGGAAGTGATTCCGGAGATGCGGATGAGTTGCCCCTTCGATCTGTGACGATCAGCCAGGGATTTTGGGCCGGTCAATTTGAGATCACACAATCACAGTTCACTGAAGTCATGAATCGGGTAGGAGATTCTGGTGGAGGTTCTTCACCGATCGGTTTGAATTTAGAAGAGTTTCCTCAGGAAGGGATCAGTTGGAATGAGGCTGTGCAGTTTTGTCAAAAATTGACTGAAATTGAAAATCGTGCCGGGAGATTACCGGAGGGATATGTCTACCGACTGCCTACCGAAGCTGAGTGGGAATATCTCTGTCGGGCGGGGACTCAAACCCGTTACTTTTTTGGTGATTTCATATCTCCCGGTCAAGCCAACTTCAATCTTCAAATTGGGTCAGCCACCGAGGTGGGGAGTTTTCCGTCGAATGCCTTCGGTTTGTTTGATCTTCATGGAAACCTGTGGGAATGGTGTTATGATCGATACAGTCCGGTATATAATTCAAACGAGCTTATCGACCCAAGCGGGCCCGATGCCGGATTTCTCAGAGTTCTTAGAGGTGGTGGATATTTGTCGGATGACACTGAATTACGATCTTCCAATCGCATTGCCGGTAATCCAGAAGTTGCCGGCTTACCTTTCCCGACTCCATTGCCGTTTGGATTTCGCCTCGTACTGGCCCCTGCGATCGTCGAGCAACCTTTCTTCAGAAAAAACGATGACTCAATATTAGTACAGAACGAGCATTGGTCCATCCATGGCGCATGGATTCCTTTCCGTGGTGAACTTGACGGGGATCTCTTTATCGTTAACGGGAGGAATCAGCAGAATTCGTATTTCCAGTCTCTTGGCAATGGAGACTATCAATTGATGGAAACGAATGATTTGTCCGATTTGCCTAATAATGTCAGAGGGGCTTCATGGGGGGATTTCGATAATGACGGCCTTCCGGATTTATTTTTAGCTTATGGAGATCACCAGCAAAACCGCCTTTACCGGAACTTGGGGCAGGGGAAGTTTGCTTTCATGGTGGAGAGTGTCATTTCTCTGGACCGCGGTGATTCCAATGCCGGAGCATGGGGGGATATGGACAATGATGGAGATCTCGATCTGATCGTCGCTAATATCGGTAACAACTTTCTGTACAGAAACGAAGGACAGGGAGTATTCGTCAAACTTCAGCTGAGTCCATTGACCGACTCAGGCGGATCCGGAACCTCAGCTTCCTGGGTGGACGTGGATCTGGACGGAGATGCTGATCTGTATATTACCAACACATCAAACGAAAGGAATTTTCTCTTTTACAATCAGGGTGATGAGAGCTTTGTTCAGGCATTCGAAGGGACGGCTGTAACCGATACGGGGCACTCGCAGGGAGCTGCCTGGGGAGACTTGGATAATGATGGGGATGCTGATTTGATTGTGGTCAATGAAAATGACCAGAATAATCATGTGTATGTTAATCTAGGGGCAGGCAACCTGCAAAGGACTGTGATCGAAGGAGTCAGTGGTTCAGGAGGAATCTCCACCGATACTGGCTGGGGAGATTTCAATGGTGACGGTTTTCTGGATCTGATCATCGTCAATTCTTCAGAACAGGATAATCTTCTGTTTTTCAATAATGGGGAGAGTGAATTTGAAGTCGCTATGGGTGAAAAGGTAAATGCGGATGGAGGCTTTTCAATTGGCAGTATCTGGATCGACTACGATCGGGATGGAGATCTGGATGTATATATACTGAATTCAGCAGACCAACCCAATTTTCTTTATGAAAACATCGGCAGCAATCATCACTGGATCGATATTCGTTTAAGAGGGCATCATTCCAACCGTTTCGGAATTGGGGCCAGGATTCAGGTGAGAGCAGGTTTGTCCGGACAGCCGTTGACACAAGTGCGGGAATTTTCTACCGGAGATGGCAAGGGGGGGCACAGTTCTTTCAACGGTTATTTCGGACTGGGCAATGCCGTCGAGATTGATGAGATTACGGTTTACTGGCCTTCCGGGATTATACAGACATTGAAAGAAGTGACTGTTGATCAGTTCCTTGAGATCGAGGAACCCGAATCCATCCTGCCGATTCTCGAGCATCCTCAGTCTGAAACAGTTTCCCTAAATGATGGTATCGTTTTTGAAGTCAGTATTCATCGCGACATAATCGCTCACTACCAGTGGTTCAAGGATGGGGAGATGATTCCCGGTCAGACCGAAGCCAGTCTGATACTGGAACCGATCCGGAACGAAGATCAGGGGAGTTATCGAGTCATCGTGGAGACAGACGAAATCAAAGTGATCAGCAGAGCTGCCGAATTGAACATCACTATTTCGCATGGATTCGATTATGCAGCTCAAATTGGTGGGAGTGGTTTTGATCAGGGCAATTCCGTCGCTATTGATTCTAATAGAAGTGTTATTATCGGTGGAGATTTCTGGTCCGATGAATTGATCTTTCAACCGCAATCTTATCAAGGAGGATTGAGTGCAGAGGGCAATGCGAATGGTTTCATTGCTAAGTATTCAGCTGGGAACGATTTATTGTGGTCTCGAAGTCTGAGTGGCTTGGATTCTGAGGTGGGCGTAGTTGCTGTGGCCGTGGACACCTTGGATAACCTTTACTTGGTTGGGGAGTTTTCCGGAACGGTTGATTTCGATCCGCTTGAAGGAAACCAAATGTGGACAGCGACCGACCAGGATATATATATTCTTAAACTTTCACCTATAGGTGAACTTCTATGGTTGCAGATCGTGGGAGGGGATGGAGATCAATTTGCTTCTGATTGCAAGGTGGATTTACAGGGTGTATTGTTGATTGGAGGTTGGTTCGAGTCGTCACTTATTTGGTCTGCATCAAATGAAATTCATCAGGTTAATAGTGTCGATGCCTCTGATGCCTTTGTCATGAAATTGGATTCCTCCGGGGGCGTTCAATGGACTCAGACTTTTGCCGGCGATGGTAGAGATCAGGTAACCTCTTTAGACCTCGATGAGTCCGGAGTTGTCGTTGTATCCGGATTATTTGAAAACAATCTTACTGTCGATGGAGGGGATCGTTCCCTTCAAATACTCAGCAAAGGAGCGATGGATGGATTTGTCGTTAAACTAGCTGTGAACTCAGATCCAATCTGGGCAAAGGAATTCGGCGGAGACGGTCGGGATGAGATCAAGGGCATCAAGATAGGACGATCTGGAGATTTATATCTTCTCGGACGTTTTCAGGATTCGGTCTCCTTTGATATTGGAATTGTCCAGCCACCGGTGTTGACGAGTGATTCGGCAGGGATCACGGCTTTTGTCGCCAAGATAGACCTGTTGGGGAGAATTGTATGGGCTCTGCCTTTACCGGCGGATCCAGTATTCTTGGGATTGGATGAAAGTGACCATTTGTATCTTGGTGGGAGTTTTTCCGGTAAGATTGATTTTGATCCGGGACCCGGAAGCTTTCCTTTG
>DUCD01000438.1:10834-11932 GCA_012959985.1 Verrucomicrobiales bacterium
CCGGGGATCTGAGGATGGGTTTCTGCTTAAATTGGATAGGTCGGGGCAGTTCAATTGGGCAGGTGCACTCGGGGGGGCTTTCAGAGATCAAGTGACAGCATTGGCGGTGGACACGGATGGGTGGGCTGTTGTGACCGGATTGTTTCAAGGAGAAGCGGATCTGAATTCTGATCCGGAGGAACAAGTATTCTTTCTTTCCCAAGGAACTTCCGATGTGTTTTTGTCCCGTAACTGGACCGGTTTTCTCGAAGAGCCTGAAGTGCCGGAAATGATTCTTTCCGGTGGAGGACTGGAAATCGCAAATGGAAATCTCATCAGCTCTACCGATGATGGAACCTATTTCGAAACAGGGGTCATTGGTGATGTTGAAATCCTTCACATTTTCCAGATCGAAAACAAGGGGGCATCCAACCTGGACATTCTTTCAATTACTGTGCCCCAGGGATTTCAGCTGATGAAGGCTCCAGCCACGAGCGTGTCGCCCGGTTCGCTGACCGATTTCGTTATCCTCATGGAAACCGAATCGGTGGGTCTGAAGTCCGGATTGGTGATTTTGGATAATAATGATTCAGATCAAAACCCATACACATTCTTCATCGAAGGCCGGGTTTTGGAGTCGACCGGAGTCCCCATTCAGATTTTCACCAATCGCCGACTCGTTCGGATTCCAGATCATTCCGTGGCAGATCCCAATCCGTCCCGGATAACGGTCACAGGGATTGAGGGCACGGTTGACAGCCTGTCTGTAACATTGAATGAACTCAGTCATGGCTTTTCAGACGATCTCGATGTGCTGCTCGTCGAACCCGGCGGGACTCGTGGAATCATCTTGATGTCTGATGCGGGCGGGAAGAACAGCTTGGATTCGGTTAGCTTGGAATTCCGAGACGATGCCCCGACCTTATTACCCGACGAATTGATGGTCGAATCCGGGACCTATAAACCTTCCGACCATGGAGAACCGGATGCTTTCAGTATCCTCGATTCCATTGAATTGCAAAGTCAGCTGGATGATTTAATTCAAAATTAACCTCAGACAATCCACAAACTTGTCCTCCATTATCTAAGCAATTCCACCAGCCTTCCCACCAGCCAGCT
>DUCD01000439.1:0-1713 GCA_012959985.1 Verrucomicrobiales bacterium
CAGTACTTCATCAGTTATGGCCATATTATTTATCCTTTCAGTTATATTTGGCCATTTACCCAAAATATTTTACACGCCCGACTCGCGCAAGCCCAATGACCCTCTACTAGCCCGCATTTCTCATGAGCTTTCTACTGCGAGATGGCATCTCACTCCATCTCTAGGGCTTGGCTAGCCCAACTTGGTCATTTTGAAATTAAATCGGCCTGTTTTCAGTGTAAACCTGTTTGGGACACTACAAAATCGAATCCTAATTGACGTTTATTTTCCTGAATTTCACCTTTGTTTTTAGAAGGTTTGAGGTGTTGACCCCGAATGTTCTGTAAATCTGCTGCTGTTGTAATTCAGGACGTCCGGGTTTGCGGATATGGTAAACAGCCCCTTCTTCACAGGGCACAATCAACGTGGCATAACAGTGTGTGCTCAATAAGCGGCGGATGGTGACCCAGTCCCGGTTGTCGCCTGCCTGATCAAGTTTCTGCCGAATCCACTTCCAGAGATGGAAAGCAATTACGGTGATGAAGATGTGACCATCAACCCGATCTTCCTTCTGATGATAGTTGGGACGTAATCCCAGATCCGTCTTGAGCGCGCGGAAACCTTCTTCAGCTTGAGTCAAACCCATATACACGCTCCAGAGTTCTTCAGGTTCGAAATCCTGACGGTCGGTGCGCAATACGTAACAACCGAAGAGTTTTTGATGTTCCTGGAGTTCCCGATCTTTACGCGTAAAGAGCAAGCCCTCCAAGGGACGGTTTTCACTGGACAACTCTATCGTGTAATAACGCTGTACCCGCGGGTTTTTTGTCTTCAGCCGACCAATGGCCTGATGGATTTTTTTGGACTGAGTAAGTCGACCCTTTTTTAATCGCAGATCCAGCTTCGTCGCCTGTTCTAAAAAACGTGTTTCGGCTTTGCTGAACATGGCCTGCTCCTTCTCCTCACGGCCCTTACTTCTGCACAATAAAATCGTGTCCGGCTTCTCCGCGGATTGTGGATCTTTGTTTCCATCATTATCGGCGGTTTCGGATTGGACAGTAGGTTCCTCAATCATGCGAACCTCCACAAGTGGCTTCTCATTCACATCGTCACGTCCTCCGGTCAAGTCCCGGAATTCTGCATGCTCATCAAATTCCTTCCGGTAACGGCTGCGCCTACCTCGAGTGTCATTGACCAGGTAGGAGAACCCCGCCTCCCTGAGCATCACGAGATTGTCCCGATTGGCGACTCCGGCATCCAGGACCACCAGAGTCTTTGTTTCGGGGCCGTTGCTCTGTTCATTCAATTCCAACTGCGCTTGCTCTTCATCCGGATCAGGCCGACTGCAGGCTTTGAGTTCTTCAACCATCTCCACCAACGAGGTGCCATCATTGGTATTACCTGTGAAGGTCTTGTGTGCCAGGGTGAATCCGTTTCCATCGTAGGCCATTCCTACGACAACAAGAGGCCGGTCATTGCGCTTTTCCTTGCTGTTGCCTCGCCGGGCTTTCTTATTGCCCAGGGCTTGACCTTCGAAATAGGTGTTCGTCAAGTCGTAGAGAATAACGGTTCGTTCAAGAGTGAAGAGCTTCCCGCTCCGGCAGCGCAAATGAGCTTCGATGGTGTCCTTGTTTTCCAAAAGTTTGTCGCTGATGCGATAGAAGCGTTTGTGGTCGAAATCCAGCACATCATCACCCAATACTTCCGGCAGTGCTGTGGTGGCAATCCATCGAA
>DUCD01000439.1:1735-2022 GCA_012959985.1 Verrucomicrobiales bacterium
TTGATGATATTGGCCGCCGCCGCGGTGATCTGCATATCGCTGAACCCGAGATTTCGAAGACACTGGGAAATCTGAAGACTCTCCCAGGCCGCCTTCACTGGAAGCAGTGTCCCCAGCACAGCACTGTTCTCATGCTCAATCCAATCAATCTGCACACCTTCGATGCAGGGATCGGAAGTTTGGGAAGTTCCGGAACTTGAACTGGGTGAGGATTGCGGCGACAAGTTGCTATTATCGCCTACCCGTTGAGATTGGCAATAGCGACCGTCACGCACGATTTGACGATA
>DUCD01000440.1:0-3887 GCA_012959985.1 Verrucomicrobiales bacterium
AAAAGTGTCCGAGCTCAATCGGATAAGGTGTCCGACGAAAACCGGATTGGGTGTCCGAACTCATCGGAATGCGCATCCGATCACTTTTATGATCTTCCATTAGATTTGCCCTGCCTATAATGAGTTCGTATTGAGTCGATAATTGCGCGGAGATTGATGCCTATGCCAAAAAAATTTGGTTCAAGTAAAAAGTGTTCCAAATTTATTTTCAATGGAACATCAGCGGTTTCCCCATTCAAAAACGCGACAAGCCGAGATTTTGCATTCAGCGATCCTTTATAAATATACGTCGCTGCACGCGCATCGAGTAACTTATTCAAATGCCGTGGGATTGATGAGGTGTCAGGATCGCCGCTACAAATGCAGACTCTGGAATTTTAGAACTTGTCTTTGAATGCAACGGCGAGTAGAAATCCCGCTTCCGAAATAAGTTTCCCGGGCTCAAAAGGAGTATCTCCTTCCATGAGGTAACGATCAAACACGGCAGCATTCCATCGCCTACGGCGGTCGATGAGCGCCATGGCGTCAATTAGGTTTGTAGCGACCGTAACCTCAAATGCGGGATCTATGGAAATTTCGTTTAGCCAACGTGCGTCATCTTCAGCAATCAGTATGCGGAAAGGCTTTTTAGATGGCATAGGCGATATTCTCTGACAAACTATTCCCACTGAAACTTACCGGTTAAGGCATATCAGGACACTAAATGAGATCAAGCGAATTTCGGTATTTTAGCAAGAGCAAATGATGTCATGGAAACTGGAACTGATCATCCCCTTGTGCCTTTTGATTGATTACTAACTGTTTACGGTGAAAAAGGTCGACTCAATGCGATCTCACACTGGTTTTCTTCCTTTACAGTATTCACAATGTTTGGCCGAAAGACAACTCGACGATTTCGCCAATGAAATGATCGTTGCCCGAATGTGATTTGGAAGTTTACACCAATTTTGGACCAGAAACGCCAACTCGCGACCGTCTGCGCCGCAATCTTGTGAGTCTATCTGTGCGTTTGGTATAACCTCACTTTCGCCAGTTGCCTCGTTATCAACTGGTTGCGAATTTCGAGCCCCAGATTAAACTCCCGCTGCCTCCACTGTTGAACCGTCGGTCCCCGGTTCGATCCCAGGAGCTGGCTACCCTTCGCTCTGCAAGGTGTGATCCAGTTTGTCGGATCGGCTACTTATTCTATTTGGCTTTGCCTTCTATGCGGCGGAAACCAGATACCCGTTTCAGGCTAATCGGTCTTTGTTCGTGATGTGGCGATTGGTAAAACGTGCTGCCACCAGAATCTCTTGCCCCGTCGATTCCACAAGAGTTGGAGGTTTTCTGCTTTTGTAAAACGAGGTTGTAGTTTCTTTTTACGGAATGTTTGAATTCCTCACTTTCGCTTGGTAAAATCGAGGTATGTCAACGAACGACATCCTCACTTCCGCGCGTTGCCTTTCCGACGACGAACAACTTGCCTTGGGATGCAGGTTGGTTTCGGAAGTTTCTCAGCGACAAATCGATCAACTTGGCGGGAATGAGCGGGAAAGCCTTCATCTCGTATTGAAAGAACGAGTGGGTGGACCGTTTAATGCATTTCCCGCAGATTGGAAGCAAGATGTGATTGGGCGAGGAGGGGAACTTCTCAGGGAGCGGCATGGCTCGGATTAGCCGGCATCCGTTAGTCCAAGAGAAGGACTTGCCTCAGATTTACGCTTTCATAGCAGGAGATAATCCCGACGCAGCCGTCAGAGTTCTGGATGCCATCGATAAAACCTTTGAGCTCATTGGGCATTCGCCCTACATCGGTCCACTATACTCGATTGAGATTCCTGTTTTGGGCGGCCTAAGAATGATTCCTGTATTGGGTTATCCACGTTATCTGGTCTTTTATCATCCTGTCGTGGATGAAGTGAGGATTCTTTACGTTTTTCATGGAATGAGAAACATTTCGGAACGAATTTTCGGAGATAACCGGATGTAATCAACGAGATCATTTTTGGCGATCTAAGTCCGCCAAGTTTCCCAGGTTTCAATGAAAACTGTCAGGGTAACTGTCAGGGTGAAGGGTACGGAGAGCTGGTTTGGGGAGTGGCAGAGTTGGCTTGAGTAACCAGGAAAATTAGTTATTATCGGCTTCGTAATGGCTAAAAAACAGGGTATTGCGGGCCAAGTCCTACCTCTGGATCCATTCTTCTAAGCCTTTAATCATAAAGGGTTTAAGCTTCAAGTTGGACTTCAAATCACCTCGATGGGGCAGTAGAACCGTCAATGGCGCATACTCTGCGACTCATCGGATCTACTCCTTTATTACTCACTAACGGTGCTTTGTCCGGGCCAGTTACACTCAACGTAACTAGGCGACAAAGATGAAGAAAAGATACTGGCTGATCAAAAGGCGTGAGATTTATTACCTCACAGATTCAGAAACCAACCGTAAGGAGAGTCTGGGCACCAGGGACAGGCAGGAGGCTGAATCTCTGCTGAAAGCCAGACTCGACGGAGTGAATCAGTCGCACATGAATCTGGCTATGGCGAGGGCCTACCTTTCAAGCCAGGACGAGAAGATGACTAAACGGACATGGGGCGATGTGATAGATCGTTATTGTCAGACAGGGAAGGCATCGACGCGGGAGCGGGCAGGAAGGGCTTTTGCCTCGAAGGATTTTGCCGTGATTCGGAAGCGGAAACTAGTCGGAACCACCGGTGATGACTTTCTGGCTGTGCTGGATCGGGGAGGAGCAGCCACCAATCACTTCCTCCGGCGACTGCACAACCTTGCGCTGGGAATGGGTTGGCTTACAGGGCCTGTCCTGGCCCCCAAGGTCTGGCCCAAGACTCCCGCGAAACCCAGAAGAGCAATCACATGGGAGGAGCATCAGACCATCACCGGAGCAACCAAAAGTCTGGAATGGAGGTTACTACGGCGGCAGTTGTCTTTGTCATAATCAATGATTGAGTGACCGTGCTGGACAGAGCGGTAATGCCAGCGGTTGCTCCAGCGGCCAGCGACGTGCTGGTCAGTGCTGCCGCGAGGCCGACGGGTGCGGTCTGAACCGTGCCTGCCGCGAGGGCCGAGGCCAGTGTCGCGGAAACCATCGTGATGCCGCGTCGTGCGAAATGATTGCGCATGGTGTCCAAGGCACGGCTGATCCGCTTTCGGGCGGCCTCTTCCGTCAGCCCCAATTGCTGGGCGACCTCACGCAGAGATTTGTTATCGAAAAAACGGAGTACAACCGCGTCCTGATCGACTCGGCCCAGTTTGCGCATGGCTTCATCGAGAACGGGCTTGACCGCCCCCCATACGGCTGATGGATCGGCATCGGATTCGAACATCGATATGGCCTCGGTCTCGCGTCGGCGTCGCCGTTGTTCCGACCGGATCATGCTCGCTGCTTCATAGCACGTGGCGCGATACAGCCAACCCGCCAGCGCATTCCCTTCCCGAACGGCGCTGGCTTTGCGCGCCAGGCGAATGAACACGAATTGGGAGACGTCCTTCGCCAGTTGCGACTCTCCAATTCGCCGCAGCGCGGTAGAGTAGACCAAATCGACATGCCGCCGGACCAACTCGGCGAAAGCTGTGTCGCTGCCCGTTTCGAGGTAAATGTGGATGAGTTCACGATCGTCCATTATGAACTTTCACTGGTTAGCCGCCGCTGATGCCTCAAAGCGGACAAGAAAACATAACAAATAGACAGGTCATTTATCAAGCGACGGCGAAGAGATTCGATCCCGAAGAGGGCAATATGAGAATTGAGGAGATCGGATCAGATGCTGGTGTTTGAGCAGGAGATTCTCGGCGATCACTGGTTTCAGCCCGTCGGAACCGAGGATGCTTGCGCAAACAAGTGTTAAGCTGGACTAACTCTTTCCAGGTGGGTGTTCATTTTCATAAAGAA
>DUCD01000440.1:3931-4231 GCA_012959985.1 Verrucomicrobiales bacterium
TTAGAAAACAAAACAATCACACCCCAGTCACGTACAACGTTTTGTTTGTGATCGAGCTCGTCCTGTCCAAAAATTAGATCGATCTTTAATTTGTTCTTTTGTAAGTGGTTGTGAATGGAGTCTGGTTTGTTGGAAATGTTCCGCTTTTGGGTATTCACGGTGCCTGGATGGGTGAATCAGCGGCAGAATCACGTGATTGATTACTTGTTGGAGGAGAATCGAATTCTCAGCTCAAAGATTAAGGCAATTCGAATACGGTTCAGTGATTCGGAACGGATAAGATTGGCTATCCGGGCAAAA
>DUCD01000440.1:4259-4651 GCA_012959985.1 Verrucomicrobiales bacterium
GGTAGGAAAAAGTTAAAACAGTTCGCCAACATCGCTTCACCCGATACGATTCTGAAAAGGTATCGGGAGTTGATTGCCCGGAAGTGTGTAATTGACGACGCAGGTAAATTGCTACGCAGAGCGCTGGGTACGGAGTGCCAGAGAAATGTGTGTTGATCGAATGATATTCTTCGGAGAGAAATCCTTAAGACATGCCATGTTGGAGGTTGAGAGATTCTACAATCACGAACGCCCACATCAGGGATTGGGAAACAAGATCATCCACCCGGAATTTGACCAACCGGTGATGGAAGGAGATATCGAATGTCGAAGCCGCATCGGCGGATTGATGAAATACTATACTGATCGGCATCAAGTTTTCGGAAAATCCCAGGGGCTGAAATTGTCGGACT
>DUCD01000440.1:4747-5082 GCA_012959985.1 Verrucomicrobiales bacterium
GGCCACCTTCAGCTACCCTGTTCTGCCCGGCATCAAGTTTGTGAAGAATTCCGAGGTTTAAATCCGAAAACTTGATGCGTAAGAGTATATTATCGAAAAGCGGCCTAAAAATGGGCGATTCGACTTTTGGGACCTTACGGGATTTCAGCTTCTTCCCAGCAACTAGACTAAATCTGCGGTATTCCGGACAATATTGGGAATGACGGGACAGGAGATTTCTGGATAATAGGGATTGTGAAAATTCGTGGCACAGATTTTGTAATGTTTAACGTAATCGATATGCCTAAGGCAGTTCGATTTTACCGGGAAATTCTTGGCCTGCCTCAGGAAGTTGA
>DUCD01000440.1:5172-11927 GCA_012959985.1 Verrucomicrobiales bacterium
ATCCTGATGCAGGCAAGGCCCTTGGCCAAATCGCGTTCGCCGTGGACGATGTCCAGGCCGCTTATATTGAGTTGAAAGAAAAAGGGGTATGCATTGTGATGGAGCCCACAGACTACGGTTGTTGTAAGGCTGTGTTGGTTCGTGACCCGGATGGCAATTACGTAACCCTTCACCGCCGGGCTGATGGAACTGTTGGTCAGGAAGTTGCCTAGGGGCCTTCAATGAAGGCTTGGATTGCGCTTCTCCACAGAGTCAACATGGTTGGCAAGCGGAAGGATGAAGGAACTGGTACCGCTGCCGGAGAGTCTCGGAGCGCGCGAAGTGAAGACTTATGGCTTACTGTAGAATAATTCGATTCGTACGCAATTGGTTGGAATTGAGGGAGTTCGGAATCGATAATTTTAAGATTCAAGATCGCGAGCGAGAAGATTTTCGACCAGACTTGAACATTGGATCCAATGAATTTCTTGAATCGAGAGATATTGATCCACCGGAGAATGGCAAGGTGTGCTAGGGAAAAATTGTATGCACATTGATTTTCAGGAACTTACAAATTCTTGCGGGACGATCGTTTCTGGGTAAATCTTGGCAGAAATGAACGGAATTTGTGCCTTGCTGAAGCTGTTTTTCGGTGTGATTGAGAGCGTTTTGATATTGTGGAAGTATGCATGGGTTTTCTTCCACGCTTTTTGGAGCTCGCGTGCGGGGGCGGCCGTCCGGATTGTTGCGCTGGAAAGCCAGCTGGATGAATGTCTGCGAGTCCGTGGAGACAAGAGGGTGGGGCGGTTCTCGACTTCGTTCAGATTTCTCTGGATTCTCCTTTCGCGGTTTTGGGAGGAATGGAAGCACCTGTGTCATGCTATGAAGCCGCGGACAGTCGTTAGTTGGGGAGAGAAGTTGTTTAAGTGGCATTGGAGATGGATTTCCAGGGTGCAAGTTGGCCGAAAGCCGATCGACGTGGAATTGAGGGAACTGATTCGGCGCGTGAGCAAGGAGAATCCACTGTGGGGAGCTGGCAAGATCAGGGATGTGTTGGTGGATCTAGGGTTCGTGAAGCTTGATGTCAAGACCGTGAGAAAATACATGCCCAAACGGGCTCGGCCGAAGAACCCTTCGGGTAACTGGTTGAGCTTCATTCGCAATCACATGAATGTATCATGGGCGATGGATTTTTGTGTGGTGCGGACGATAGGATTCCGACCGCTCTATTTGTTTGTGATAATCGAACACGGACGCCGACGAATCCGGCACTGGAATGTGACAGAAAGTCCGTCATTGGACTGGATAATGCAACAACTTCGAGAAGCCACTCCGTTCGGAGAAGTTCCACGTTTCATGCACCGGGGCAACGACCAGCTATACGGAAAAAGGGTTGCGAGATTCCTGAAGGATTCAGAAATCGAAGAAGTGAAGAGCGCCTACCATTCGCCATGGCAGAATCCATTCATCGAAAGGTTTTTCGGAAGCTTACGGCGAGAATTGCTCAATCACGTGATCATCTTCAACGAGCATCATCTCACAAACCTTATGGGTGAATACGTGACGTGGCACGAGGATTTCAGACTTCACCAAGGGCTTAATGGTGAATGCCCATCCGCGAAAAGAAAAATGGGACGAGAACGCGGAAGGGACAATTGTTTCCATTCCCGTCCTCGGCGGACTTCATCACCGCTACGAAAGAGTCGCTGCTTAGCGCGAACGACAACCAAAAATCCACTAGCAGCAGAACTGATCGAACATCCGTCCCGCATCTGCGTTCAGATTCCTCGCGGAAAACGGAAGCAGAGCGAATTTCTAACATCGATTCCGATCATCTCTTGGCTGCCATACAGTTTTTCCCCTGTACAGTCGATCCCCGGACGGATACATTCAACAAACGTTTACATCCAACCCACCCACCAATTGAATCAATCCGCAGTCAGGTGTTCTTATGCTAAACTTGAAGCTCCTTTTTAATTTTTACAAATCGAATCTGCACACGCCGATTCAGGGCAGCAGCTACGCGCTTGAGCATGGACAGCGAATGCCCGTCATAGTCGGAATCTTCCAGTCGGGAAATAACAGTGCGCGACGTGCCGATAAGTTTGGCGAGCTGGGCTTGTGTCAGTTCGGCCTGGTCCCGTAACTGGGTAATCTTTCGGGCTATTTCCCCGTTGCTGCGTTCTTCTTCCAGCATCGCTTCCGCCTCGGGACGACCTAAGACGTAGCGGTTGTGCAGAATTCTAAACGCCTCCGTTGTTTTCTTGTCAGTGCCTTTCTTTTTCATGGTTGTTGGTCTTTAAATGTGTGAGCTTCCGGATTTGCTTGGAATTCGTTCATCCTCCGAACAGCCGTATCGATTTGCTTCGGGGGGACACGTCTTTCCTTATTCACACCATACGATAGCACGGCAGCGACGCGCCCATGAAAAAAGTAAAGGATGCGGTAATGGATTCCCTGAAGGCCGATGCGCAGTTCGTAGATTTCGTTTCGCAGATAATCGGCTTCGGGACGCCTGAGTGCATGGCCCTCTTCGGCCAGCCGTTCGATTCGAGCTAGACATTTGACTTGCGCACGCTTCGGCAGTTTGTCCAGCCAATCTAAGAGCGGAACGGAACCATTGGCCTTCTGGTATAATACTACTTGAGTCTTGGGCATTCACTAATCCTCTCCAACAAATGTCTCAATATTGCGACATTGTGTCAACCATTGGAAATGTTTCATTTCGACAATGAGAAGAACACCGGAAATGCCTCCCCAAAAAATTTGATGGAAATTAAATGCGGTAAAGTTCTTTAACGGTAAGAAAACTGTCAGGGTAACTGTCAGGGTGAATGGTACGGAGAGCTTGTCCACTGGAAAAAGTCCATCCACTTGAAAAAGGGAGTTTTTTTCTCTGAGAATCTCTATCAACAATCAACTTCGGAGCCGTGGGCAGGGGGTTCGGCCCTTGCAGGAGTGAGGCAGGTACATTCCGCGACTGCAGTTTAGGAGGGGGAGTATTTTCTGCAGGATGAGTTAAGCGGCAACTCGGAAGTATTGGTGGTGAAGTCCGTTGAGGACGGGAAGTGAAATCAGGCGTGAAGCATCTTCAGAGAAGTTCGGCCGTTCAATCGGAACAGGCGGTTGCCTTTTGAGTCCTTGATGAGGACGGTGGGAATGATAATAGTCATTTAAGAAATCTCTGATGAGCCGCTCAACATGTCGCGGTCCGAATACGATGACATGATCCAGCATCTCTCGACGTAATGTCAGAAAGAATCTCTCCACAAATGGATTTTGCCAAGGGCTCCGGTAGGCGGTTCGGACTTCGTCGATGTCGCAGGATTCAAGAAACCGGGGGACACCGTGTCCATAAATCCGGTCGTTGTCTCGGAACAAATATTTTGGCTGAAACCCGAAGGGGGTGGCTTCGCGCAACTGCTGGATCACCCATTGCATCGTAGGATTCTCGGTCGCCTTGAAGTGAATGACTCTTCGTCTTCCATGATCGATGATCACGAGCACGTAGAGAATACCGAAGCGAAAAGTCGGCACGGTGACGAAGTCCATTGCCCAGGAAACGTCCATATGATTTCGAATAAAAGTTTTCCACGTTGTCGACTTTGGACCTCGCCGGGAAGGCCTATGCATGTATTTGAGAATAGTTTTCTCACACGGGACATCGGCGTAACCGAGCATCAGCAGAGTGTCGTGGATTCGTTCCGGCGACCAAAGCGGGTTTTCTTTACTCAATCGACGGATGAGATTTCTCATTTGCGCAGAGATGGGAGGTCGTCCGGTAGGCACACGCGATTTCCAACGCCAGAAAACTCTGAAACCAAAGCCATGCCACCGGTTGACAGTCCTGGGCTGCATCAGATGAGCCCAGCTTCGCCACGAATCGAAAGCTGAAGAGAAGCCGATCCAAAGAAGACGGAAGGCAGAATTGACTTTCGGCCTGGAGACCTTCTTCTGCTGAATGTTGTGGTGTAAGACAGAAAGTTGGCTTTCAGCGGCCAATAATCGTGCAGACAACTCAGCTCTCGGGAGGATGAAAGCTCGGGCGAACAACAGGGCATAACGCGCCAATTGGAAAACGCACCGAATCGAATCTCTGAAGGTCAAGAAAACGCATCGTAATTGACTCACAAGTCAAGGATAGCAGGATTCATAAGGAACCTCCAGAGTTCCCCAACTTCTTAGTTTTCAACGTGGACGAAGTTTTTCCGGTGGACAGGATTAAGATTAAGAATTCGAATCACACCCACATCAAGCACGAACCCAAGGAGGGACTCTCCTTGGGTTCTAAAACTCATATGCGACGCGATTCAGTTCTCTAGGGCGTGATCGCGACGTCGTCCAAATACCAGCCATCTAGAAGATTGAAATTATCGGTCAAAATGCGGAACTCAAGAATCACGCTCTTTCCAAGGCTGTCGGTGGTCAAGTCGAGACTACGTTGTTTCCAACTGGAAACGCTGCCGGATTTTGTGCCCAGCTCCTCAAGCGTCTCCAGCGTAGAGGCGTCCAGCACGCTGACGACGGTTTTCTGGAACACCGGATTCACGTCGATCTTCAGGAATTCATAGAACGTCAACGTCGCGCTGGTTGCCGCCGTCAGGTCGATCACCGGCGATCGCAAGATGGCGTCGGCGAATTCGGCCACCGGTCCATCAAGATCCGTCCCGAAGGCGTTCGATCCGCTAAACGCGGCCGCTGGGCCGTTGACGGGTGTTCCAAGCTCCCAGTTGTCTCCGGTGCCGGCGTGTTCCCATCCCGCGCCGCCGTCTTCGAAGTCTTCGAAATAGATCGCTTCCGGCGCCAACATGGCCACTCGATAGAACTCCGTCGGGTCGGCCGGCGCGTCGAAGGTCGCGGTCAGTTGGCCGGGTTCGCCGGCGACCAACGCGATGTCGTCGCGATCTTGCCACGCGGCGGCGTCCACCTCCGCTTTGGATTGCACGACATGCTCAAACCCGGGTTCGGGCGTGTCGACCACCAATTCAACTTGTCCGTCGTCATTTGTTTGAATGCTCGAAATCACGACCGGGTCTTGCACCGGAGTGGGCGCGGCCAGAAAGATCTCGAGGATTTCATCGGGGCTCAGAACGACATCGTAGATGCGCACGCTGTCAATGGCGCCACCCATCGGGAAGTTGAGGGACGCGGCGCGACGGCCAATATTCACATGATTGAAAGGAGTGGTCTCGGTGTTGCCTTGCGCCGCGATTTCGCCGTTGACGTAGAGAGTGAGCTCGCCGGTCGCGTGATCAACCGTGATCGCATAATAAAACCATTCGCCAAGCGGGATCTGTTCGGGAGCTTGAACGCTGGTATGGACGGCACCGTGGTTCCAGAGGACTCGCGGGATATTGGGCGCGGGCGAGGACCGGAACCCCATGATGTGACCGGCCGTAGCGCCTGGAAACGCCGCGCTGATAGCCGTCTGAAAATCATTGTCGGACTCCAATCGGACCCATGCGCTCCACGTCGTGGACTGGATGAGATCCGCAAATTGAATATCCACGTATCCCCCGTCGGCGATCGTCAGCCCGCCGGCAATACGACCGGAGGTCCAGTGTCCCGTCTCGTCCGCGTAGCCCTCGAGAACGCCGTCATTGCCATTGCCGGATGAATCCACGGCGATCAATCCTTGCGTTTCGTCAAAGAGATATTCAGCCAGCAATCCGATGTTTTCGGTGGGCAAGGTAATAACGGTGACGACGGCCTCGTTGCTCGTCGCGCTTCCTTCCCCGTTGGAAACGGTCACTTGATAGACGCCGGCGGCGTCCGCGATCGAGTCAGTGATGGTGAACTCGGAAAAGGTCTCTCCCGGGAGCGGGCGTCCATTTTTAGACCATTGATAGGTGAACGGCGCGCCGCCTTCGGCTTCAACTGAAAACGCGGCCGAGTCGCCTTCGAAAAGCTCGACGCTTTGCGGATGGGCGGTGATCGCAGGCGGTCCGGTCACGCGCCGGCCGACGAGGGACTGAATATCCAAGGCGGAGAGAACGCGGTCATAGATTCGGACATCGTCAAGAATGGCGTTCAGAGGGTGGCTCGCCGACGACGCGCGTCGCGCAAGATTGATCGTGCTGTACGGAGTCGTGCCAACCGCCCCCCGTTTCTTCTCCTCGCCGTTGACGTAAAGGATGAGCTCCTCGGATTGAGCGTCATAAGTGAGGGCCAGATGGTTCCACTCGCCGGGGTTCACCGGGTCGTCTGAAAGGAGCGAAAGATGCCCCTGAGCATGATTCCACAAAATGCGAGGATTGAAGGCCGTGGCGCCCGAGTGGAAACCCAGACTGTGGCCGGCGCCGGCGCCTTCGAAAGCGGCCGAGATGGCGGGGCCGAATGATGGCTGCCCGTTGAGATTCACCCACACAGCCCAGGTGGTGGAGGTGATTTCCGGATAACCGCCGCCCTCGGTGTTGAGCCCGCCGTCGGTGTTGCCGGCGGTCCAAAATTCGCCGACCGGCTCGAATCCCGTCAAAGCGCCTTCGGTTCCGCCGTCAAATGAGCTGGCGGCGACAAGACCTTCCGTCTCGTCCAAGTTGAATCCGACCAGCAGGCCCTCCGCGACATCCTCGTTGTTGACCAGCATGCCAATTTCATCGGCCGTCAAAGGGCGGTCATACACGCGAACGTTGTCCATGGCGCCGACAAGATAGTGGCTGCCTGTGGCCTCCCGCCTCCCGACATGGAGAGAGGTAAAGGCGCTCGCCGCGGTGGTTACGGTTCCTTGAGCCTCGCCGTTGAGGTAGAGGACCATCTCCCCGCTCGCCGCGTTGATC
>DUCD01000441.1 GCA_012959985.1 Verrucomicrobiales bacterium
CGTCGGGTTCGTCCCCGTTAACGACCATGCGGAGATTCCAAATGCTCAAATTCTTGAAGGTTGGATCGAGTTCGCCATCAAGAAAGGCTTTTTCATAGTGAAAGTAGCGCTTTACGGGATCGATCGCCGCAGGTGCGTTCTCAAGGGCCTCGGGGTTCGATTGCTTCACCGGTATGGCATGTTCGAGGGCAAGGGCAAGGGCCAAGCGGTTGAGAACGCCGCTTGCCGATTTCTGGCTGGCCTTTCGGATGTCCGTGTAAATCTTCATAGCTTCCCCGTAGTGGGCAGGTCCGTATCCGTTGCGCATCCGCTGGGCTTTTGCTCCATCTGCAATCAGCATTTTTCCCATCAGTTCGGAATCCGCCAGCATCCGTTCGGTAAGCGCAAAATGCTCTTTGCTCTGCTGGGCGAATTCCGCCAGACCTCGGGGTGTCGAATCGAGCAGGACGACATACTTGACCAAAAGCTCGTCCAACTTGGCGCTGGACATGAAGGAGGCCAAAACTTCTTCCTGCGTGGGCGCCTTTTCCCCGGGTTTGTCGTCTTCCTCCTTAGTGAACAATTCCTCGAGGGAAAGGTCGGCACCCTTCTTTCCGCCCTTGGTATCGGAGAAGTCGATTTTTTCTTTTTCAACCTTTTCGGATGCAGTAAGAGCAGGAGTGTAGGGAATCTTCTCCAAGAGTTGGGATCGGAGATCCTCTAGTTGCTTGACATAATGAACCTCGATCCTCTGACCGGACTCTGTAAGAGGCGGTTGCTTATCCTCAATGGGTTTAGCCGCCCAAACACTCTGCATACCTATGGACAGGACAATCAGCCCACCGTAAAATCTGAATTTATTCATGGATTCCTTTCAATGTTGATTTTGTTACTGTCGAAAAACTGCAATAATGACTCTATTTTGATTGCCCCAAAAGTTCGACCATCGCCTTGCCCATTCCGATTCCGACATTCATGTAGGTCTTGGCATTTCCACCGTAGTGGGCGTTGGAGGCAGAGCCCATACTAAGAGGGTTGGTGTAAACGGTTGCGACATCGCCCTTGAGTGCGGGGTACTTCGTTGCGTCGCTAATGGCGAACATGGCGTCGAGGATCAACTTTTCGTTGCCCTTGGCGTTTTCCCTGCTCGTTTGGCCGAGGGTTGCACAGACGAATTTGGCTTTCGGGGCGTTGAAGTCCTTTCGCAGTGCCGCGATCAGGTTATTCAGATTCTTCTCGTACATCGCGGCGTGACCCGTGTTGTAACGGTCTTTGTCACCCTGCCACCAGAGGAAGCCAGCGACCTCATACCCGGTTGCACCAGGGTAATACTTATCCAGATTCTTAAGCACGTCCTTGGCCCGTGCGACGTCACCGTCGTACTGGACGCCAGCCTTCCAGCCGATGGGCTTTGGTTCGGTCCCCTTTTCCCATTTGTCCGGACTTTGACCGTAGCCGGCATAGACGAAAGTTTTCTTCTCTACTTGCTTTGTCTGGCGGTTCTTCACCTCCAGCCCAAATTCGTATGACGGACTGCCAGGAGGAAGGAGATCCCAGCCGAGGCTACGGTTGCCGATCGAACTCTTGAGAATCAGTACGGGTTCATCCAGCGCGTTGCCGAGCTGATGACCGATACCAGTCTCTATGCCAATCTTACCTCCGGAAACGGTCAGCCAATCATTGCGCATGAGCCGTGCCTTGCCGGGGCCGCCACTGCCCATCACATGCAGGTTGCGAACGTCTTGGCGCTTGGTCCAATTACCCGCGTCATCGACCATGAAGGGGTAGAGGTTTTCGGTCTTAACAGCGTATTCAAGCGTGCCCTCCTTGTCGCCCTTGACCCTCCCCATCTCGAGCGTGTTTGACTGGCCCATGATGATGAAGACCTTGACCTTCTTTGTCATATCCGCCGGCTTGCCATCTGGATCAGGCAAAGTTTTGTCCTTGGCCGAAACCGACAGGGTTAGGGCCGCCAACACGGTGGCGGCAGTGAGAGTTTGGATGAGTTTATTTTTTAGTTTCATAATTCTTTTTAT
>DUCD01000442.1 GCA_012959985.1 Verrucomicrobiales bacterium
CCCGACATTTCGACGTCCTGCGCAAGGAGAATCGAGCCGTCTTCTCCGAACAAATCGATTCGTCCGGCGAATATGTAATAACCGTCGCCGAATTCCCGGTTCCCTCGAATGTTGACTTGGCTTACCGATGCCAGACGGGGAAATAACACTTCGACATAGGGCGTGGTGCCCAGATTGGCTGCGTCGTTGTCGGCAGCGAACCAGGATGTATTCAAAATGCCGTCGATCGCTCGGCTTGGGGGATAGCCCTCGTAATTTGTACTGGAGTAGGCTAGGACACCGTCAGCGGCAGTCAGGTTTTCATGCTCAGGAGGGGGAGGAGGGGATCCTTGAAAGGTGCCCAGAACTTCAAGTTCGGCCAAGCCTGGCTCGATACTTTCGTCGAGCGTCGAGGTAATTCGCACTGTCCGGACATCAGCTTGAGGCGCTGGTAATATGAAATCAACATCCCATAACTGACCTGACATTTTGACGTCCTGAGTAAAGAGAATCGAGCCGTCTTCTCCGAACAAATCGATTCGTCCGGCGAATATGTAGTAGCCGTCACCGAATTCCCGATTGCCGCGGATGTTGACCTGCTTTACTGTAGCGAGACGAGGGAAGGTCACTTCAACAAATGGCGTTGTGCCCAGATTGGCCGCATCGTTATCGGCGGCGAACCATGAGGTGTCCAAGTCACCGTCGATCGCTCGGCTTGCAGGATAACCGTCGTAGCTTGTACTGGAGGAGGCAAAGGCGCCGTCAGCCGCGGACAGAGGGGCATTGAAATCGCCCAGGACTTGGAGTTCAGCCAAGCCTGGCTCGATACTTTCGTCCAGCGTCGAGGTGAATCGCACTGTGAGGACATCGGCTTGCGGTGTCGGTAATAGGAAATCCACGTCCCATAGCTGACCTGACATTTCGACATCCTGTGCAAATAGAATCGAGCCATCCTCTCCGAACAAATCGATTCGTCCGGCAAATATGTAGTAACCATCACCGAATTCCCGGTTGCCGCGGATGTTGACCTGGGTCACCGTGGCGAGGCCGGGAAGCAATACTTCCACCCAGGGAGTGGTGCCCAGATTGGCCGCGTCGTTGTCGGCGGCAAACCATGAGGTTTCCAGGATTCCGTCGATCGCCCGGTTTGCAGGCCAGCCGTCATAAACTGTACTGGCGGAGGCGACAGCGCCGTCTGATTCGGAAAGATATGGGTCTCGGACAGGAGGAGGCTCAATTACAGGTCCAGCAGGAGGAAATACCGCCGAAAGGAACTCGCCGGCAATCGGCAGATCACCATCGGCGAACGGAGTGTCGTCGCTCGGAATCTTCCACGAGACGGCTAAGTTGTCGCCTCCGCCCCCTTCAGAAAAGAAGGCTTCGACGTAATATTTTTCTCCGGCCACCAAGGGGATGCCGTCAGGGAAATTGGTATCGGAAAGATTCTCTGGGAACGCCTCGTCGCGGCGATCCGTCCTGCCGAAGGCACGGACCGGGTTCCAGTTCGGTTCCAAAGCGAGCAACTTCGAGTTCGATGGGCTTTCATCCGTGCTCAAATACAATTCCCCCGGGTCGTCCGAGGCAATAGAGAATCGGTAATTCCCCGTCTCCGGTGGATTCAGCCATCCGTATAAGACGGCTTTGTAATTATCGGCAATGTTTCCGGGAGGGACAATGATAGTGCCAGAATTCGGAGTTTCAAAATACGGAACAGTCGATCCTTGGTCGTCATCCCGAACGGTAAGATTGACGAGATCAAAGCGTCCTTTTCCTCGAAATTCCTGTGGATAGAAATTCAAGTTATTGCCGCTTGAACCGCTGTCCCATGCGATTCGAGACAAGCCGCCCAGTTTTTCCTCCCAAGCCGTAAACTCCCCAGTGGCATCATCGGATGGGTTCTGACGGCTCGAAGTATCTTTAACCCCGTTCACGACCACTTGGTAGCTGGCGCCGGGTGACTGCATCGCGGTATCGAGGATTACCGTTATCTCGTCAATGATCGAAGCTCCGGTCACTGCCAGACTCTCTCCGGTGTCCTGATTGGTGATGGCGTAGTTCGACGTAATCATCGCCGAGTCGGCAGTGACCGCCTCGTCAAACGCAATCCAGGCTGTGATGAATGAGGCACTGCCACCGGCATTAACGACTTGGGGCCCGACGTCGTCGGTATCGACCGTGAGAGTTGCTTCGGCTGTTTTCAACCGGTTGAAAGCACCGTCAACATTGAACACCTCAGCCGTAAATACCGCCCCGTTGTCTACCAATGTCACTTCCGAAATTGTCATAGAGGGTCCATTGGCATTGGGAATCAGATTGCCGTCGCGAAACCACGTGTAGCCGAGCCCAGTGGAGGATGTGCCCGCCACTTCGACGAAGAATGTCACTGAAGACAATTCGCTTCCTGTCTGATTAGTGAGGTCGGTAGTGAAGGATAGTTCCCTGGCGATCGGCGCGGCGAGAATCAATGGATCACTGCCGCCGGCAAGCAAGGCTATATCTGCCTCGGACAGGGCAGCGGAGAATATGGAAAAATCATCAATAATTCCCAACACGTTGTTTAATCCACGATCATCAGAGCCGATCATCAAGGTTTCAAAATCGGTTGGAAGAGGATTGGTGTTGACGGATTCGAGGAACAACTTGCCGTCCACATAGATCCGCTTGGCGGTTCCATCCTTGACGAAAGTGAAGTGATGCCAGTTCAAGAAAAAAGAATCATCGGTGTAGTCATCAAAGGTGATGATATTTCCATTCATACGCTGGGTACTGGTGTCGCAGCAACCGGCCGTGTCGAAGTAAATATTGTTGTTACCCCAGGGAAGGTGGGCCTGCCCCCCCCGTCCGCCGTTTGAGGAAGAAGGGGAGTACATCCAGAAGGTCGATGTACTGGCCACGGCGTGAAGTTTCTGCCACAGCGTAACCGTCATTTGGTCAGTTTCACCCAAAGCGTTCAACCAATCTGCATTTTCGACCCGAACGAGCGAATCGCCGGCTTCGGGTCCAAAATCGAGTGAAAGGTCACCCGCCTTGCCGCTTCGACTTCCGGTTGAATCCGTGAAGAAGGTGTCCCCTTCAAGTGTCCCGGAATAGCCACCGATAATATCGGTGGTCTTGGCACCGACAGTGTTGAAGTTCCAAGAGGCCAGCAGCTTGGATTTAAAAACAACATCTGCAGAGGAATTGGTGGGGATGACATTGGCAGCCTCACTGATGTCCTTGACGTTACTGACGGAAAGCTGAGAATCCTCAGTTGTGTAACTGCCTACACTCAAAAGGACACTTATTCCATCAGAAAGAAGAGTGGCATCCGAAATCGTGAAAGATTGACCGGACAAGGAATAATTCGAAACATCAGTGGCCGAAGTTTCCTCTACAAATTCAGAGAAAATGGCGATAATCCCCTGTGGGTCCCCAGAAGCACGGACACCAACAAGCATTGGCGGATCGAAGTCAGGCGTGATGAACATGCGACCCGCTTCGAGATCAGCATTGCCGGCATCACTTTTAACATTGAGGGTGAAAAGTGCCCCATCGTCTGCCAATTCAGCATGGACGGTGACCCAAGGTAAATTGGCTCCGGCAATTTCGGATCCGTTTTTTTTCCATTGGAATTTCATACCAGCAACAGATCCGAAGAGATCCACTTGAAAATCAACGAGAGAAGACTCGGTTATGAACTGATCGACGGGGAAGTAAGTAAAGTCGGCTTGAGGGGAGCCAGCCGGACGGGAAGCGCTAGGGAAGGGGAGTAAGGCCCTTGCTGGAATGATCTCTTGAGTGCCGTCGGGTAATTCCCAACCGACATCCATCCAATCACCGCCCCCGCCTTCCTGGTAGATGGCTTCAAAATAGTAGATGCCACCCACTTCAAGGGTGACTGTTCCACTGCGTTCTTCAAGGCGATCTCCTGAGAAAACCGCAGTGCAACAACCGGTTTCTTTACCAAGTAATATGAGATTGGCTGGGTCAGCATCGGTGCTCAGCAAGAATTCCGAATTGTCATCACTGGCATTATAGAAAGTGACGTCACCGGATACTGGCGAAACAATGTAACCTTTTATGAGACTACCGTAATCATCTCCCTGATCCCGTTCAGTTGAAAAACCCACCGTGGGATCCAGATCCAATGAATCATGGGCTGCATCCGGAAAACCAGGAAACGCTCTAAGGTCCTCGACGGCGGTTGTTTGAGCTCCCTCAGAATTTACCACTCCGTCCCAGAACAGTTGTTCCAAGACACCGCCATTCAGTGAAAAGCCTGTTAATAGCAGGCTGACCGATACTTTTAGAATTAATAATTTATTTTTCATGGTTGCCTATTAATTGTGGGAATGAGTCTCCAAACAATTTCATGGTTTCAGTATTCATTGGTGTGGATAAATCTAGTGATCTGAGTGGCCACTGAACGGGGAAAAACGGAAGCCCGGATAGAGCTCCTCGGTTGATGAACAGCCACCTAAATTCCGCGACCTTCCAATACACAGACTTTTTTTTCAGATTTTGCCAGATAGGCTGCGGTGATCAGGCCGTTGTGACCACCACCAATAATGATGGCATCGTACATAATAATTCCTTTAAGTAACAAAACAGGGGTTTGACTTCACGCTGGAAACAAAATCAGCGGACATGATAGCTATCCCGGAGAGGGACTCAGTTTATTCTATTGGGAGTTACCGATTACAAGCCAGCTTGCCAAGTCAGCGCTCCGATAGTGCGTATGAGACTCTTCTGGTCACTGTGGAGATATGAGTTCATCATCAAGATAGCTCGCATTCCTGCGTGAGTGGGCTGAGACCCAAACATACCGAAGACAGTATCTGTGTCAAGAATCAATTCTACTACATATTTATACCGGGTACGATTACCAGTGCGGGGAGGGAGAGCGTCCTCGCGAGCCATACATGGATTCCTTCATACATGGAAAAGAAGACAAGTAGGAGTGGGCTACTTGTCTGTCCACCCATTTTTTGGCTCACGGAGACGCTCTCCCTCCCTTCAGTTCCAGACACGCTGAAGCGTGAACTCCAACGGATACCCTGTTTCAGCTTAAGTCAGTGACATTGGGGGAGGGGGGCTAATCCAGGGATATCTGAAAGAACCGAGAAAAGACATCAGAGGAAAACTGGATGGGTAGTTCTCGAGGTCCGTTGGTATTGGTGGGTTCCAATTTCAAGAGGAGTTGCCAGGCATTGAATGAAAAATCATCGCGAACATAAAGAGAGTAGGCTTGGTCCGCTTGTGCCTGGAAAACCAACCGCGCCTCGTTTTCAGTTCTGAACAAGCGATCGATGGCGATGGTTTGGAGGTTTTCAGCAGCTCCGGGAGATCCCCCGATTCGTGATCCGGATTGCCAATTTTCCGGTTGATCGTAATCATCATTTGGGTCAACTACAACCAGTGCGGGTCCGTCGCCATCCGGCTGTTCGGGCCATGCATCCGCTGTTTCGTAGGTGAATGCCCAGATGGTTTCATTTTCTGCATCAACCAATTCGATCCGTTCGCCGTTGTTGGCCAATCTTCCGGAGTATTCTCCGGCAATGGGAAAGTCATCGCCGTAGCGAAAGATAAATGCTTCTCGGTTCTTGACGATCAATAAGTATCGGTTCGACTTGACTATAGGAATAGTGGAGTTGATGAAATTGAATTGAATCCCGTCGATGAAACGCAAGCCCTGAAGATCGATGGATCCCGTGCCGTTGTTATACAGTTCAATGAATTCGAAATCATTGGCGTTATCGAAGCCTGCGTTACTTTCCGTTTCACTGGGTGCGCTTGGGTGATAATGTAGCTCTGTCAGGACGAGTGCCATTTCGCCCACAGTAAAAGTGGCTTCGTTAAGCGCGCTCCAGTCTGCACCATTTAAAGCCCGTGACTTGATAAGGGTAAGATCCTGAATCTGAATCGGTCCGGTATAAAGTTGAGTTCCGTCTTGTACCCCGGACACACTCCGTTTTCCGAGCGTCAACTCGCTGTCAATCAGGAAGTCAGAACTGTTGTTGGAAATGTTAAGCCCATGAATGGCCAGCAGGTTGTTTCCTTGACGAAGAAGGTGGATTGATTGGCTTACATCAAATTCTTGAAAAATTACCGCTGACGAGTCTTCATTCTGGACCGTAGCGAAGGAATTCCACTGCGGGCTTGTGGGTGCGTTGGCAACAGCAATTTGTGTCCCGTTGAGGTAGGCAATGAACCCATCATCAAATCGCATGTTCAACGTCATAAAGTTTGGTGGAGGGGAGTCAGCCTTATCGTACTCAAATGGAATACGTATGAAGACCGATCCATTCTTACCGTGCATCGAATCCTTTACATCAATCTGGATCAAATCTCGATAGTTACTACCCGTATCATAGCCGATTCCTCCTAATCCCAAAGCCCATTGACTATCGTCGAACTTAAGCTCCGGGTTACGCCAATCGTCTCTTATTTGGTGGCCGCCGTTCTGAGTGGATGGCGTCAATATTCGTCGGCTTGTTTCCTTGGTCACAATTTTGGATTGAGAAAGTTCATTGACTTCGATGGGAGCTCGGGGATCACTTCCGTCCGTAGTATAATAAATTGTGCCACGAGGGGCTGTTAGCCTGAGGGCGAATCCCTTTTGAACTTTTCCGCCCTGTTGGTTAAAGCTTGGCGCTGAGGTGCGTGGATAAAGTCTAGCGTTGCGAAACTGATTCAACACAATGGAGGATCTTCTTGGAAAGTAGTTTTTCAGTAAACTATCGCGTGTAGGTTCCCAGTGTTCGTCGTGGGTAAATGGAGTCGTACTGGTCTGGTCCCCCCAACGGGCAGACTCCGCGACCATGGCTCGATCGATGGTATCAGCCAAACTTGAGAACCGGGTGGCGGGACGATTGTTTTCTGGATGAGAGGGATCCCATCCAGAGTCATTTGGGTTTACATACAGGGCGCCTCCGTTGAAGAAATGCTTGTGCACGCGATCGGCAAAATGCATTCGGAAATCCGCGTTTACGCGGGCGGCCGCGAAGGGTCTTGCCACGGCACTACTGACTCCCAGTCGATTGGCATTCACGCTTGACAGAGCGGTCTCCGTATCCCAAGGGTAAAACTGAAAACCATCACCGTCATTGCGATCCCGCCCCTCCCAATGGTTTCGACCTGGCCAGTCACCATTGCCTACATAGAAATTGAGAATCATGTAATCGATCATGTTCTCCACATCCAAGAGGTCTTCGTACTCGGGGTTTCGGGTGCCATCAGGGTTATTGCCTTGGATGCGCTGATAGACCTCTTTATCATCCAGTCCTTCATTCAAAACACCCAGCATCCGGTTCCAGGCATCGTAGTTTCCATCCGGAACAGAATCCTGATTGATAGCATCCCAGGTGTCCTTGTCGCCGCCGTGATAACTTGCTGAAAAAGCCGCGTCCGGACGTTCGACTGGATTGTAAAGACCCCAATAGATACCGTTCAGGTACAAGTGAGCAAAGATGGTGTGCGATGAGACCATGCCCATGGCACGTGCGGTTTCCATGGCAAAAGCGTCGCGGATATAAAGAGCGTTCCCTTCACCTCTGGGCCATCCGTCATTGCTATTTCCCCTAAGAATAAGGGTGTCGAACTGATCGACTGCTTCGGGTCCGAACAGTGGGTAGTTCAGGGTTGCTGCTCCGTATTTTCTTTTGAAAATCAGTCTGAACGATTTTTTATGAGTCAAATCATAACGTCGAAAGGCACCTCCCTGCACACGAAGCCCGGCATCTTCCTGAAAACCGTTACTGTTATCGGGAAAGATGAGTTCAACCGATGCCGGCCGTTCCCAGGAAGCCCCGCGGCTTTCTGCATTGGAATAGATCCCGCGAGGTCCAAACAGATCATCAATGTCCATGACAATCGAAATACTCGGTAGCGTCTGTAAGTCTTCACGAATGGTCTGGGCATATTTTCCGCCATAATTATCACGTCTATTCGATCCGACAACCTTAGTGTCCATTCCGTAGTCAGCGGGGTCAGATATCCAGGTGGAAGGGAAGCCTGAAGCCAGAGTTGAAGCAGTGCTTTGTCGGATTACATCATCAGGAAACAGGTAAGTATGAGTCGCAACAGAGGAAGGTCGGTATCCTTCGCGATAGGCGACGGCTCTCAGAATTGTCGTTTCGGCGATCCGGATGGGCCCGGTGTATTTCAATCCAACCTCTATAGTTGGATTGCTCCCATCGGTCGAATAACGAATTTCAATTTCTGGGGTTGTGGAGTTAATGGTGATTTCAACCGGTGAATCAAAGAAGCCCCGTTCAGTACTGAACGACAACTCGTCGATGAATTCAATCGAGGAGGTTTCGTTGACGGTGCCTGGTGTGGGTTGATTGAAGAATCCTATTGAGCCAATTTTCCGTTGAAAATTGACTAGCTCGGCCTCGATCAGGAAGTCATTGTTGTCGATGTTTTCGTTGAGTCCATGTAGGGCCAGAAGGTTTTCTCCGGATCGAATCAAGTGAGAAAATTCATTCAAATTAATTCGCATCGGAATGACCGCTTCATTTGAGGGACGATCTGTTATTGCGGTTGAGCTGAAATTTGCATTCTGAGGAGCGTTGGCTAGAGCCACTTGAACTCCGTTCAGGTAGGCCACGATTCCATCGTCGTAACGGAGCCTCAGTTCCAGTTGATCCAGAAGGGGAAGGGACTCAACGAAAAAGGGGATTCGAAGATAAATCGAGGTGCTCTTGCCAGCCATAAGGTCTTCGACTGAGGTGGAAATAAATTCATCCAATACAACTATTGATGGACCGATGGTCCCAAGGAAATCTACCTCGGCAATCTGCATGCAGCAGCCACTGCCATTAATTTCCGGGAAGATCAGTTGGTAAGATGTAAAGGATGACGAATTGGGGAAAGAGACTTCGACACTTTCAAATCTGTCTGAAAATCCTGGAAGGATACCGATTGCAATTTCAATGTAGTTCTGGTCGTCATTTGAACCCGATAAGAGAAAACGGGTGGGATCTCGATCGGGTGCATCATTGGCCGAAGTGATACGTAATCCTTTGACAATACTCTCACCGGCAGCTGGATAGACTGTGAATCCCGAATTCTGTTTGTCCCGATTGAGGTATTTTGTGGCTGGATCGTTATCGATCGCGTTTTCCACCCCCTCGTTTGTCGGTGAGTTGAATGAAGTCGGATTGATCGGATCATTCCGCCCAGAAATATCAACCAACGAACTGATATCTGGATAGGGGTTGGGAGTGGGGTCCTTCTCGCCGATAGCCAACAGGGCGAGCAGTTCGATCTCCGCTATCTGGACAGCGACGGCGCTTCGAGTGTTCCGGACTGTAGGGAAAATAAGACGGTAGGTGTTGAATACAGACTCGTTGGGAAAAGCCACACGCACACTTGAAAACCTTTGATTGAAATTCGGAATGGTTCCTCGCGAGATTTCGGTGAAACTAATTCCGTCATTGGAGCCGGTTAATACGAAACTGGTTGGGTCTCGATCCGGCGCGTCATTGGCAGAGGTAAATCGGATTCCGATTATCGCTGCTCCTTTGATAGCGGGCGTTATCGTGAATCCGGCATTTAGCTTGTCCCGGTTCAGGTATTTAGTTTGAGGGTCATTGTCGATAGCCTTTTTTGCGGTTTCACCCGCCGGAGAGTTGCCGGATGTCGGTTTGATAATGTCCAATGGTTGGGTTAGATCCATCAGAGTTTTCGGAATGTCAGGCTGGTTTTCTTCTCTCTCTTCCTCGACATGTAGGAATCCAATGCCCGTGTCTACGACCAACCATTGCTCATCATTGAAACCAGGCAGCGTCCAGCTACCATCCAATGCATTGTCTGTCGGCACAAGAATTCGTCCGGAACCTTGTGCTGGAACGAAGTTTCGAATTTCAGATTCCATGACCAAACCGTATGAAGTATCTGTCAACTGTTCGGGATACTTCGGGGCAAACTCGGAATTGGAAGTCGATCCATCGGGGCTTACCAGCGCCAGATATTCTCCTTGGGAGTCCAGTCTGAAGTTAGAATGCAACTTTACGGAAGGATCCTTTCGGTCCTTACCCGATGCAAAGATCAATAAAAAACTGTTCGCAGGGATGAGAAGTGCGGGAAACTTCCATTTCTCCAAATTGTCGACGTCATCGGTCAAGCTCCAACCCTCGAGAGAAATGGCTTGCTCCGTCGGATTGAGTATTTCGATCCAATCGCTGAACTCACCTTCTTCGTCCCTCAGACCTGAAGTATTCGTGGCAACAAATTCCGAAATTAAAAGATCCTGACCGAAGAGGGTGACAGGGTGAATTGACGTATACAAGAGCGCCAATGCAATAAAGAACCGCCCTTTCCATCTTGTGTTCGAACCCATTGATTTCTTTTGTGTCCGACCGCTGCCATTGCTATTGATCATTGCCTTTGAACCATAACGGAAAATGTGGATTGGTCTATGTTGGAATTGAATATTTTCGCCCTGGTTAATACACGGTGATTTCGTTTGAAGAAAGAGATGGATACGTTTACCAACGTAATCTGAAACCTGGACGGCCCAAGTCCGTCTTCACATACCCGTCAACATGATGCCTTCCTTGATCGAATTCAATATATCTTCATCTGTCAATTTGGCATCAATTTTCAAAGCGGTGTCATGTGCTTCTAGACTTTCCGAAACGTCCCACAATCCGTTGTCTTCAATGAAAGTCCTCTTTTACAGACCCCGGGAGATTCCCGGAGTCTTTTTCATCGTGACAGGGCAAATTCCTTTTTAAACCACTGAGAATCCTTCAATGTCTTTTAGATTTCCCCTGGATATATTTGGCAACGGCTTCCGCGCGAGACCTCACGCGAAGTTTTTCGAAAATGTTGCGGATGTGAGTGTTGATGGTCTCGCTACTTAGATTGAGATATTTTGCGATTTCTTTGGTTCGGTAGCCCCTAGTAAGGAGGTCGAGGATTTCGGTTTGTCTTTTGGAGAGAGTTTCGTTTTTGCCCTCGGATTTCGGTTTGTCGTGAAAGGCGTGAACCACCAGACGGGCAACTTGGCTGGACATGGGTGCCCCACCATTTAGGATCTCTTTAATGGCTTGAAAAATCCTATCAGGGGCATCGTCCTTGATCAGGTATCCGTCGGCTCCAGCCTTCAATGCTTGAAATATTTTTTCCGGATGATCCTCAATGATGAACATGATCACTTTGGGCGGATTCGTTCGTTCTTTCAGTTTGGTTACGCATTCGATTCCATCCATGGAATGCCTGGTTTCGTTGAGATGAAGATCCATCAACACGACATCGCACTTCACCATCGGAAGCTTTTTCAGGGCTTCTTCACCATTGGTATAGGCGGCAACACATTCCGTCTCTTCTCTGCTGTTCAGCAGCCTCGATAGGGATTCTCGGAGCTCCGGGCGGTCGTCTACAATCGCGATGCGTGTTGGATGGGGATTCATTATTTTCTTTTAGAAGAATTATCCATAAGATGGACACGAATCCGAACAGTACAGCCTTTATCCGATTCGTCGGTCCACTCAATAGTTCCTTCAATTTCATTCATGCGCTCCCTCAAATTGTTCCTTCCGAGGCCATTTGATTGTTCTTTAGGATGGTTGTTGAAGCCCACTCCATTGTCTTTGATGATGATTTCAAGCTCTGACGCATCGATTCGAACGGTGATCCGAATTTCGTCTGCAAATGCATGCCTCACACTGTTATTCAACGATTCCTGAACACATCGAAAAAGATGGTGTCGCAGAACAGCGGAAAGGGGAGTGTCCGGTATCGTCTTTGGAATATCAAACCGGAGGCGAATTGAAGTCGGGGCCAGGAATTTTTCAGCATGGGGGCAAATGTAGCTAGCGGCGGCGAGGAAGCGGATGAAAACGGGCAGTTGAGAAAGGGAGGGTAGTTTTTACAAAAAAACCGGCAGCGAGAAACTTGCC
>DUCD01000443.1 GCA_012959985.1 Verrucomicrobiales bacterium
GGAAAGATTCTATGCGACCCACGACAGGGAGAAATGCTCAATTCTTATTATCGAAAAGCAGCGTAAAATGGTGGTGATTGAATTTCCGGACACTACGGCGTCGAGTCGTTCCATCGAACCGTGACGTCCGGAGGAAGCTTTGGCGCTTCTCCTCTCACTCAATCCGTCGGGCTGGGAACCAACGCTGAAATTCAGCGAGTGGAGATCAGCTGGCCCGCCGGTGGTAAGAATCAAACTTACCATGATTTGAAGGCAAATCAATTCTACGTCGTTCATGAAGGAAAATCTGAATTGGAACAGATTCCAACCCACCCTTTCAAGTTACGCGTCTCCCATCGGCACACATCAAAGCCGAACTAGCGTAGTCCGTCAAGCGGACTGCATATTAAGAAGTTTGACCCTGCCTTGCCGCCGTCAGCTTCAGAATGGTCCAAACTTGCAAGGATTTCCGGGTCGTTCCGGGTATCCCGCATCACTGAATAATTCTACCGGACAAGACGGATCAAGAAACCAATGTTCCTTGCCCTGTCTTGTTCAAAAAAGGTCCGACGTCATCGAATTACATTTCAATGATGAGGCAGAGATGCTTCGAGTTCCAGCGCCTTGGGAAACAAGATATTGTTTTCCTTATGAATGTGCTGATGCAGATCGAGTTCCAGTTCGTGGAGCCTATCGAGCAGCGCACGGTAGGTGTTGCAGGCCCACTCAGGAGGGGTGTAGCCATCGGTGAGTTGACGCATGCTTTCGAGCGAACCGCTGGCGGTGTCATGTTCCGCTTCCATGGCCCGGATGGGATTTACCAGTGCGCCGCACGGCATGAGCGGCAGCGTGTCCGCGTGCGCGAGTTGGCGGATTATGGGAAAGAGAACCCGCTCTTCTTTCATCATGTGGGACTGGAGCTCTGCTGAAAGTCCTTGGACAACTTGCGCCAGTTTGCACAGACGCGCGTCGGTGCCGCCGTGGACTTTGGCCACTTTTTCCGAAATGTTTTCGAGGCGGGGCAGCTCCTGTGATAGGTATTCGTGGTGGGTGGAGACGATGTGATTCACCAGTTCGTCGAGAGCCATGATATTGTAATCGACGGTATTTTCCTGGACAGCGTCCGAGTCCGCCAGTTGGCGCAAAACCTCGTCGAACGCCACCCCTTTCTTGACGCAGGCTTCCGCCAACAGCTTCTTTCCACCGCAACAGTAATCGATACCGTAATCTTCAAAGACTCGTGAGCGCCTTGGCCGTTCTGAAACAAGTTCACCCACTGTTAATTCCATCGTCGTTGTGTTCATTGTTTTATGATCTTTCTTTAGGTTCATGAAAATTGGAGAATCGGGTTTTACAACTCCCCGGCCTGAATCAAATCGATTTTAAATGTTGTCGGTATTGAGTCGGAGAATGCCCTACAATTTTTTTGAACACCCGGTTGAAATGGGTGAGGGATTGAAATCCGACTTCGTAACCAATTTCAGAAATACGGAGATTCAGATTCATCAAGAGGTTCTTTGCTTTCTCAATCCGAATTCTCGATACATATTCGGTGAAATTCATCCCGGTTGCTTTCTTAAACAGTTTGCAGAAATAAAAAGTGCTGGCATTTACCTTGCGGGCGACCTTACTTAGAGACAACTCTTCTTCCTGGTGTTCCTGAATATAGCGCTTGGCATGGGTGATCATGGGTGGTTCGCGGGTCTCCTGTTCCACGATCATCTGATTGGCCATGCTGGAAAGCTGCTTGGCATAGATTTTCAGAAGATCAAGCATGTAACGATACCGCTCCCGGCTGATTACAGGAGTGGCAAAATACAAACGCCTTAACTCTTCCCGACTGTTCTTAATTCCCCATTTCTTCAATTGATCCAATGCCTGTTCGAACCCTTCTTCGGTTGGTTCGTCCAGGAATACCTGACCGGTCTGAAGAAACCCGATCAATCGATCCCCCTGCTTCACCGGCACCGCCGTTTCACAGATTCCGAAGTTGCAAGTCTCTGTTTTGGTTTCTTCGAAGGCGGAATTACAGAGTTCCTGCTGCATGCTCAGACAATTGGCACAGGCCTTGTTCGTGAGCTCCATCAATCTGCAAAAACCATTTTGACGGTCTTTTCCCTGCTGCACCAGTTGCCAGACCTCGGCGGGCCTCAGGGTCAACGGCAAGCCGGTCGTTTCGCTGAATGCTTTCTCGAATTCCTGATAACTGAGCGATTGATCCAAGGTTTCAATTAACTCTTTGTTGCTGTTCATTCAGGCAATATAAGGTCATGGTGAGTTCTCTACAATCGGGCGTATTCCTATTTTGATTTAAGAGTTTCCCTTATGCCTATAGGGGATTCCCCTATGTCAGAAAACTCGCGTATTCAATCCCGTCTCGCGATTTATTTCTCTGGCAATCGCTGAAAGATCTCTTAACGGCAAATGACCACACTGCCTGTCGGAAGCAGGCCGATGAGCCGAATAGATTTGGACGGACGCAATTTGTGCTCCGTTTCGGATCAGTTTTATTAAACATTGAACATACGAGTTTATCGATATCGAATCGATGGGTCTGAAGTTTGATTCCGGGAATAAACTTTGTATGACTATCGGCCGTTTTTTACCGATGAGCAGAATATTCTGAATGACTTCCTTCAGGGAACACCGGGCGCGGTTGACTATTATAAACTCATCCTGAGTCCCGACATCCAGTTTTACCCAGATCTCGTCGGTGAGGGTGAAATATTTCAATCCTTTCCGGACTTCATTCAGATGGAGACCGGTCCCATTCGTGATCAGCACCATCTTGAAAAATGGAAATAGTCCGCCGGCCCTCAATCGAATGACGGATTCGATTAGCTCGGTAAAATTTGGGCACAAAGTCGGTTCTCCATCTCCACTGAGGGTTACGGATTTTAACTGCAGCAATTCCTCCGGTAATGACCGAAAGGGAGGAATTTCATGAATCCGGTTTTCCTGAACCAACCGCAAGGCATTTTCCAGGGCTGTAGACACATGATGAATCGGACAAGGACCGGCAACTTTAGGCCTGGGACCTTCAACCTCACAATAAATACAGTCAAAATTACAATACCGATCAGGATTGACGTTTACCCCGATCGAAAGGCCTTCAGCACGCGGGGAGATTACCAGGTAAACCCAACGCTGATTCAAGAAATACCTTCCGTCATTAAACACGGAATTACGGAATGGGATTGGTTTTTGGTTTGATTTTGATTTTGATTTGGCATCGATCGATGAAAAATAATTGACCATAATGACATTTCCAAATAGCTAAACACATGTTTGTGAACCAGACTTTGCCTGATTTGTGAAATGTTTACCTTCCTTTGCAGTGGTTTTACTTTTTGCCTACATGGCTGTTTTCATATCCATTGGCTGGGAGACAAGCCACACGCTGTAACAGGAGAAGATGACCATCGTCACTAAAAGCGGGATTAGGCTTTTGGTTGCAAGCCTGGGATTGGGGAAAAGTCGATGGGCGATCCGGTCGGCGGTTATGACTCCATAAACATGACCGGTAACAATGCAGAGAATCTGAAGGTACCAGATGGTCGATAAGGAAAGTAAAGGACCATAGGTCTTCTCAGCGGTTCCAAACAAATTCCACCCGAAACCGAAAGGATCACTCAATAGAGGAAACAGGGCGCCTGCCTCCAGAAAAAAATGCATGCAGTTGTGCGCCAGATGATAGAACAGGGCTACAGGGATCAATGCGTAGGCAAAGGCTCGGAAAATTTGTTTCGAGGACACCGGGCATCCGACCATCCACCCGGCAGTGAATTTTGCACAGCTCCAGAACAAACCAATGGAAAGCATCATGACCATGAACATCAGGAAAGTGAAAACCGTTGTGGAATCAAATCCGGTTTCCGCCCGCAGGAGATTGTTGAGTCGGGCCCACGACGGCGTCATGGTCAATCCGTGAAAACTGGTCAATGAAAGAAGAATGATTGCCAGGAGCGCTTCATCCCATCGGAACCGGTCCAGCTTCATCAGATCAGTTCCGGGGGGGCGGATCCGAAGTGCAAGATTATCATGGGGGCAGGATCGAATACATTCGGTGCAGAGAGTGCAATAGGTGCTTTCCTTGAGGTTTCCCGGGAACAGGCTGGTCGGACATGCCGTTGTTTTTTCCGTTCCGTGGTAACAGGCTTTGGAGGTGCAGCTTCGGCACACATCCGCCGATTCCGGACGTAGTTCCACAGGACTGAAAAGAGAATACAGACCGCTGATACGCCCGACCAGGCATCCGTAGCGGCAGAAAGCCCTTTTTTCAAACAGTATGGCAGACATGACCGCGAGTCCGATCATTCCCAGACCGAGGATTGCCGTCGTTGATGCCGAGTGAGTGACGTTGTGTCCGAGTTCAAACCAGGTCAGCAGAATGAAAAGACCCGTTGCGGGCATGACATTTCGAGCCCATTTCGGCCATTCAAAGTCATAACAGAGTTTTTTGATTCGAGAGTTCAGGGATAAGGAAGTGACCATTGAAGAAACGGCCTCCCATGGGCAGATCATGCAGAAGGCTTTGCCGAAACCGAGGATGAAGAAGATCAGCAACGCCCACCACCAAGTCCAGGTCAGAACGGGAGCAATGTTGTGTTTTTCATTGCCGAACAGTCCGGCGGAAATCACGAGGAAGAAGAAAAAAACCGAAACAGATTGAACCATCAGGGGAAAGAAGGGTTGCTGCACCAATCTTTTCAGCGGACTGAAGCGGAACAGGCTCCAGTGTCGATATTCTTTTCCGGTAGAAGTTGTTTTGCGTCTGTTCCTGACATGTACCGTCAAATGAGAACCGATGACGATCAGGGCCACGCCCAATGCGGCCATCCATGCTGGAATGCCATCGATTTGCAGGGAATTCCCATCGAGCGTTATCCATTCAGGAATACCGTTGATCCGCGGTGAATTCGCATCGAGCGCCAACGATTCGATGTAGGAGCTGAGGGAACAATAGGGATCCTCTTCAGGCTCAGGCATGGGTTTGTTTCTCCTCAGTAATGGCTCTTTGGTGGTTTTCTTTTCTATCGATCATCACACGCTTTTTTCGAGCGCCCGCGGCAGTGATAAGGAACAATGCAAACAGCGCCGTGGCGACCCAAGGACCCAGGTGGGTTTTCTGGGAAGACAATTTGAAAGGAATCCGCACCGCCATATCCTTTTCATTGTGGAGGATGATTCGTAATGAATAACGTCCCTGCTCCGGAAGTTTGCGGTGAATGGAATAGACCTTCTCGAGATCGGGCTGTGGAAAACGTGTTGAATCCAGGATTTGATCTCTATCCCAAATCTCCATGGTCAAGGCCCCTTGGTAAATGCGGTTTTCTCTCAGTTGAAAAACCACCAGAAACAGCCTTACCGTTTCCGGGTCGGCCACATTGGCTCGATCGATTCCCTGAAAATCGTAGACAACCAGGGACAATTCATAGTTTCCAGCCTGCCCCAGGAATTCTTCTTCGGGAACTTGCGGGTAGTTCTCGAAATAATTGTAGTGGGGGAGTCCTTTGAAATGGTGGGCTTCCAATTCAGGCGAGGCAAGGATCAACAACACAAAATGGATTCCCAGGATGCTACGGTTAGTTCCAATGGTTCGAGTCAGGGATTCCCCCCTGATTCTTGAATACAGTTTGGTCCTGAGATCCTTTGAATGATGGGCTATCCAGTTCATTTCAGGCTTCCAGCGGTTACCTTTCTCTTTCCAATGATGGGTGCAATGGAAAGGCATTTTGTCGGGCAAACGATCATGCATTCCCCGCAAAGGGAGCAGTCCACGGTTTCGTCCTGGTTCGGTTTGATGCGCATGGGGCAGATATCCGCGCAGGCATTGCAGTTTTCAAGACAACGGGGAGCCTCTCGGCGGATAGAAACCAACGAACGGCGACCAATCCAACCCAACAGCCGGCCGGTCGGGCAGAGGTAGCGGCAGGTAAACTGTTTTCCCAATAACAAGTCGGCAATGGAGAACACGACAATACTAAAAAATGAAACCGATAAGGTGCCGAATGCCAAGCCGTGAAATACAGTCTGACCGACCGCGAAATAGGGTAATAAAAGAGACCAGATACCATGGCCGAATGCCAGGCAGACAAGAGTTCCTCCTATCAGCACTCCCCAGGCAAATCCTCGATTCAATGACCACTCAGGAAAATAAAACCATTTTAACAGAAGGCGCCGCAGCCGGGAGATCGAGAAAAACAGGAGCGAAGCTGAACAGATGTAGGAGCAGAAGACGCGACCGAATACCAAGGCCAGAGCCAAAGGCCCGATTAAACCCAGTACAAATCCTATTTCCATGCGGTGGTTTTTGGCCAATACTGAAATGGCGGAAACCGGATCGGTAAAAGGCACACCCATGATCCGGATGGACCAGGTCATTCCCCCGTTTTTCTGAGCCGTTTCGAGAGGGTCGCCGAACATACTGAAGAATTTTTCGGTCTGTTCGTAGAAAATCCTCATCGGTTTCCCGGCGCTCAGTTCCACCAGTCTTGCATTGTTATGTGCCAATTTGAAGTTCAGATACTCCGTCATGAATGCGAGGTAGCATAGAAGCAGAACGACCATGAGACGGGTTATGATCGAAACGATGAGACATGTATATCCCGAACGCATGAGTTGAATGAGTCAGGGATTCACTTGATCGGATGATTGATGGAATTTTGAGCGAACCTTCAGAAAACTTCGACGATCCAAAACGGAGTCCAATCGGTTGTTCTCTTTGGTTGGTTCTTCCGTCTGTTGCAATGGATCGTTGAGTTGATGCCGCGGCACAATTCGGATTGCCTGGGGCATGTGAACACAGGCCTGCTCGCACAATCCGCAACCCACGCAGAATTCTTCATTGATAATAGGTGTCTCATATAATCCCAATCGCAGGGCTTTGCCGGGAAGCGGACAGGCTCGGTAACAGACTCCACATGTTCGGCCCGAGTAGCTGTAGCACAGGTCTTCGCTCACCACGGCAATTCCCATGTTCACGGCCCGAATGCCTTCCTCTGTCGGCTCCAGCTTTTCCAGAGCGTCGGTGGGGCAAACCTGAGTGCAGGCCATGCATAAGATGCAGGCCTGGGCTCTTGCCTGGATTTTCGGAGTCGCCAGAAGGCCCAGTCCCTCTTCAAGGCCGAACAGGGATATGCACTTATTCGGACAGACGTTTGCACATTGACCACAGCCAGTGCAGGCCTTAATGAATTCGGATTCAGGAAGAGCTCCCGGTGGACGAAGCCATCGCTTAAATCCGGCTTTCCGCGGAAGGAATTCGAGCAGGGGCAGCAGAAAGGTCGCCGCCGCGCCCAGGACCACGGACTTTAGAAAGGTTACACGATACAGTAACTTCTGTTTCCAGCCTCCGTTCATTCTGGTATTGTCAAGCAGCGGCTCCCTCGGAGAGGAAGCCCTGCTTTGCATGAATTTGGGAGAATTATTTTTTTCATGAATGTATCCACTGCCGAACATCGAATATCCATCCGAATCACAGCCATATTAGGTGAGCAATTCGACACGGGCAGCGCATTTCTTGAAATCCACCTGACCGGATACCGGATCAAATGCCCGATGCGTCGTACCGTTGGCCAGCCATCGGTTCTTCCTGGGATCGGCCGAGTCGGCAACCGACAGGTTCCATGGGCTGAACAGGAATCCCTTGGGGACTGTATTTCGGGCCGGTTTAACGACTGAGTCCAGTCCGATCGAAACTCGTGCTTCCAAATCTCCGCGTCGAGTGACAATTTTCACCCACTGTCCATCCTTGACTCCCAGTTCCTTTGCGTCGTCGGGATGCATTTCCACATACATTTCGGGAACCAGTTTTCGGGTGGTTCCGGCACGAATGGTTTTCGCGGTATGGAAATGTTCGTAGACGACTCCAGTGGCCCACCAGAACGGGAATTTGTTTTCAGGGCAGTCTCCGACTTTCTTTCCGAGGAAATCCTCGTGAGGTAGTTCGGGAGTCAGCCCCATGTCCCGGGCCTTCACCAGAAGATCCATGTGATCCGTGATAAAGAAATCCGGATCGGTACCTGCTTTGGAAAGTTCATCGGTTACCTCCCTGTATTGCGAGTAATCCTGATGACAGGCATGAATATGAAGCTTTCCATCGGAATGCCGAAATTCACCGTAGGGTTTATCCGGCCAGTATTCCTCCTGTCCCATGTAACGACGTTTCGTGCCTCCCGCCCTGGCAATGGCCGCGGTTGGCGCCGGCCATTGGATGCCGCGAAGCTCCCGGATTTGCCCATAAGGCGATTGACCGGTTTCTTCCTCGACTTGCAGGATTCCGGAAAGATCCGAATCCGTTCCTTTGGACGCCCGCAGAAAGTCCCGAAATACTTCCTCAGGGTCGTAAAATCCGTTTTCCTTTCGCTGGTAAGGGAAGATGCGATCCGCGTCCAGCCCCAGTTTTCCGGCAATCAGTTTTCCCTTGTCGATCACCATATCCATGTCCGGCCGACATCCTTTAATTGGATTGGCGGTTCCGTCGCAGACATACAATCTCCGTTCCGATTGCACATAGATACCTCCGACCCATTCTCCCCAGGTTGCCGCGGGCAGGATGACATCCGCGTAAAGGTTGTTGGGAGCATCCTTGTAGATTTCCTGAACCACGGTAAACGTTTTGGTCAGGGCAGGGCGTACCAGGTTGTAAGAATCCGGCAGGTCGATATGAGTCGCATAAATCAGGAACATCGCCTGGACATCCCCCTTCAGCGCCCGTTCCATCATTCCAACTGCCATTCCGATGTTCGGCATTTCCGAGGTCCGGTCCAGACGTTCGACCGGGATCCCCCATTGCTGGGCACACCAGATACGATGTTTGGCGTTGTCCAAACCGATGTTAAACGGCAATCGTCCCGTCAGACCTCCGGTCAACCGTTCTCCCATTGCATTGGGTTGACCGGTTTGAGAATGGGGTCCGCATCCGGGGCGACCGATATTGCCGGTCAAGGCGAGCAGGTTCACCAAGTTCATGGTATTATGCTGACCATGAAGATGCTGGTTGTATCCGATTCCCCAGATGGCCAACACCCCCCCCGATCCGCGCTTTCTTCCCTTTAAACTGGCCGTCGCCCATTGCTCGGCAATTGCATAGATTTTTTCAGGGGCAATTTTTGTCCGGTCGGTGACATCTTCCGGACGGTATCCTTTATCGACCGCCTCGACGTATTCTTTCCATCCGGTGGTGTGTTCTTTCAGAAAGTCCCAATCCACAGCTTCGGGATGGTTTTTTAGAATGGCATAGGCAATGGCATTCTGAATTGAAATGTCTCCGTTAATCGTGGGGAAGTGGAAACTGTTCGAAGGATTAATCTCTTCCAAGCCCTGCACCGTTCCGGTTCTTCGTGGATCGACGACCAGCGTGGGGATATCTCTCAAGGATTTTGTATCGGCCACCCGCCAGAAAAGAATGGGATGCGATCCACGGGCGTTGTGACCCCAGAAGCAAATCATATCGGCAAGTTCCACATCTTCATAACAAGTGGGAGGTGTGTCCGACCCAAGGGATTTCAAATAACCGGTCACGGCCGAGGTCATACACATTCTGGCATTGGCTTCGATGGTATTGGATCCCACGACTCCTTTCATGAAGATGTTCTCCAGATACTGACCTTCCAGGGATAGTTGTCCTGAACCATACAGACCGACGGAATTGCCCCCGGATCGCTTTACAATTTCAGCGGTTCTGTCGGCAACCAGTTCTTCGGCTTCTTCCCAGCTCGCTTCACGAAAAAGTTTCGGATCGTAGCTTCCTTTTGTTTTGGAGACTTTGCCGCGTAGTGGATCGGACATGTCCCTGCGGATCAGGGGCTTCGTCAATCGGTTCACATAAATTGCTTCCGCCGAGGTCAGGCCTTTGATGCATTGAAGGCCTTTATTGGTTGGGTGATCTTTGTCGGGAACGATATTCACAATTCGGCCGTTCTCCGTTTTAATGATGGTCCCGCATCCGACGCCGCAATAAGGGCAGGCCGAGAGGATGTCATTGGGGGCATCCTGATTCAACAGTTGATACTGTTCGCCGCCAGGAATGGCCCAACCGTGATCGGTGACTCCGCTGATTGCAGCCGCGGCCGCCATGGATTTGATGAATTCTCTGCGTTTCATTTTATTTTCTCCCGGGGGGTGGTTTATTCAAAATCACTCGATTCTTCCGCTGCTTCAGCCGGTGCCGTGTTTTCAAGCATTCGAAGGTAAGCAATGACATCATGCAGATCCTTCTCCTCAAGATTGGCCAAGCCTCGTGCTCCGAGGAAGGACCGCATGGGAGTGCCGCCCCGGCCCAACTTGAGCGTCTGAAAAATGTAGTCATCGGATGCAGTGCCGAGGAATCCCTCCAACCCGATCGCCGGACCCGGAACCCCGATGACATACCCTTCGCCATTCGGTCCATGGCAGGCGGCGCAGTAATTGCTGAAGGTCGCTTTCCCGGCATCCGAGTCGCCGTGAAACTGCCGATCCGGATCCAGTTCTATCGTCGGGGCATTTGACGAAGAAGCATTGCGCAGATAGGCAATGATGTCGTTGACGGTCTGTTCCGGCAGGTCCGGTCGCGGAAGCATGCCGGTTCCGGCTCGACCGATTGAAATCGTCGTTTTGATGAATTCATCGGAGGAAATGGCAAGAAAGTCCCGGTTGCTGATCGAAGGAGCAAATCCGACTTTACCTATTCCTCCGGTCTGATGACAGGCGGCGCAGTTGATGTTGAAGTGAACTTTTCCGGCATTTGGATTTCCGGGACCGACAGGCTGGTTCACTTCGCGTTCGGCATAGGTTTCTCCCAAATGGCGCAAGTGAGCGATTATATCCACCGCGTCCTGGTTGGATAGATTTGCCAGACCCCGAGCGCCGATAAAGGGCTGCATCGGTGTCCCGATCCGTCCCAGAGTCAGCGTCTTCAAAATGAATTTATCCGATGCCACGCTGAGGAAACCGGGAAGTCCGATTCCGGTTCCGGGAACATTCGCTCGATAGCCTTCCCCATATGGGCCATGGCAGGCGGAGCAGAAAATAAGAAACTTGTTTTTTCCCGATTCCCGATTTCCCAGCAGCTCGTGGTGGACATCCAACGGGATATTCTTCACGGATGTTTTTTGAGTGAAAGAACGCAGGTAGGCGATAAGTTGATCGATCTGTTCATCCGTCAGATCCGGTCGGGCGACCATGGCGGTGCCGGGGCGTCCTTCTTTGATCGTTTGTTGGATGTATTGGTCCGAGGCAATAGCCAAAAAGTCCCGGTTGCGGATATTCGGAGCAAACCCGACGAGGCCGGCGGCGCCCTTCTGATGGCATGGCACGCAATGAGCGGCGAATATCCCGTGGCCTTCGCGTGCTGAATCGAGGGTCGATTGCGAGGCGCCGGGCGGGGGCGTGTCTTGAGAGAAAACAATTCTTTCTGCCTGAAGAAAGGTGAAAAGGACCAGCAATGCGGACAAATACCAAGGTGTCGAGAAATTTCCTTTCATGGGTTCAGTGAGTGAGCGTTTTTTTGATTTCAGGCTTGGGGCAATACATTCAGTTTGGAACTCTCTGGATGGGGAGGGAATTTTATCGGATTGAGCGGTGTTCTGCGGAGGATCCCGTCGCTCAGGATGCGGGCTCTCAGTCCCCCCCGTCCCTTCATTAGATCTTCAGCGCCTGAACCGAAGGCCGGGTCCATCCAGTAGCAGGGTTTGCATTCTTCGACGCCTTCGAAGCGGATGCCCTGGATTTCAAACTTTTTACCGATCCAATGATTCAGGCAGACACCGCGAATCAGAACATTGCGCCTGAAGACCGACGGGGAGAGATCCCATTGCTGCCGTTTTAGGCATAAGGCCTCATAGACTTCGTTCAGAGCCATCCCATAGGATTTGATGATAAAACCCCTGTTTTTGT
>DUCD01000444.1 GCA_012959985.1 Verrucomicrobiales bacterium
GTTCAAGTTCGCGTTTACGGGCTTCTTCCTTGGCTTTTTGTTCCGCCTCGAAATCCTCACTCGAATCGTCGAGGAAGCGCATCGCCAATTCAAAACTGTCATTGATGCGGGTTCCCCAGTTGGCATTCGGTTTGTTGTTGTCCCGCCATGCCAAGGCAATCTTCAAATCAGGATCACGATAAAAACCAGCCTCTCCCCGATTACGCAGTTGAGCCGTCTCGCACAGGCGAATGTAAATTCGCGCTGAATCCGCCTCATCGTTCACCCAGTTCTTCAGGCGCTGCCATACACGCATGAGGCTTTCGTGAGAAATATCGATGATAATCTTGTCGTGTATCTTGACGTTCTGGCCCGGCATGATGAATGTCCGCCCGGTCGGCCGGTAGGCGTCGATCACGGTTAGCATCTTTTCGCGTTGGTGGCCGGTAATTTCATCAATTTCACTAAAAGGCAGCGGACGGCGAACTCCGCGTCCATCACCTTGTTTTTCGGTGATGGCCTTGAAGAGCTTCATGCACAGCAGCCGATGATCGTCATCGGGCAACTCTTCATAAACTTCGTCGCCATGACGCGACAAAGCTTCGGTCATTCGACCGATGCCGTTGTAATGATCAAGATCGAGCACCTGATCTTTTTCGGAATTCGTTTGCCAATAATCCCACATGCGCATGAGGGCGTGTTGCAGGATCGGCAACTGGTCGGGGTCATCCCCGATGTCGTTCAGCAACTGCTGTTTCAATCGGGGAGAGATTTCAGCGCCGCCAACCTTCACCGGCCCCTCGATCGCCCGTGCGCGTTGTTTGCGGTTCAGACGCGGGATCAGGTATTCCCCCTCGTTGACCGCCTCGGCCAAGCCGTTGAATTCCGCACAGTCGCCCAGAAAATCGGAGCGCATGGTGAGGATGATGTAGATGGGGATTTCAGATTGTCGCGTGGTTTCCAGCAACAACTGGATGAAGTGGGAGGCTTCCTGACCTGTTTTGTCCCCACTTTGTCGAAACCTAAAGATTTCCTCAAACTGATCGACCAGCAAAAGAAGGTTTGAACCCTCCTCAATATCGGATTGGCGGTATGCCTCGATAAGCCCAAGACCGCTGCGGCTGAGAGTGGCCCGGGTCTGCAGAATATTCTCCTCGTTGACATCGCCGAACAAATTCGACTCGACCAAGGCTTGGGCAAGCTTGGTCAAGGGATCGCCACCGGGCCGCATGATGGAAAGTTCCCAGGCGATGGAAGTGCTGGTCATGGTGCCCCCGTGCAGTTCCGGGAGCAGACCGGCCCGGACAAGCGATGACTTGCCGCTGCCGGATGCGCCGACCACGGCGAGGAAACGTGTGTTGCCCAGTCGCTGAAGAAGCTGCGATACCTGTTCTTCGCGACCGAAGAACAGGTAGTTTTCGTCGAACTCAAACGGGCGCAGACCGGGAAATGGATTGCCTTCAAACATGGTGTCTTTAATCCTTACTCTTGACCTTGGTGATGAATGAATCGAGCGGGCCAAGACTGTCGCCCGGGAGTTGGATGATCTCAGCCAAGTGCGAGCGGTACCGCTCCTTGTGACGGGACTCCGGCGGCGCGATGAGGATCACTTTCTCGCGAATGGGCAGTGTGCGCCCCTGGCCGGATGCCTTGATCATGTTGTTCAGCTTCATGTTGACCCACTGCCGGGTGGCCGAGCCAAAATAGATCAGCACGGAGTCACAAATCCGCAGGTTCTCCATATGCGCCTCGGAGACCTCGGCCTCGGTGCCGGTGAACACGGGGGTGACCACCTCCAAACCGTGCTCAAACAGGTAATCCTCTATGGCCTCAATCTTTTCTTCGTCATCGGGTGGAGCCATCAAATAAACCACCCTTGGCCCCTCACCCGACGTATCCTGCATCGGAGTATCGACACGGCTTCTCTTTTCGATGAAGTGGTCAATGACCAAGCCCTTGAAAATCTCGAAGGTGCCCTCGACAAAGTCGGTTTTCTGGTATGTTGCGGGATCGACCCGCAGGCGCTC
>DUCD01000445.1 GCA_012959985.1 Verrucomicrobiales bacterium
CGCTACAGCAAATCATTCCCCGGACTGGTAATCGCTCCCATTGCTAGAACAGAGGCTGAGAAATTATTCCAAATCGAAATCGAAATGACTTGGGTAGTGGGAAACTGAATCAACCAGCGTCGGGCTCCGAGAGAATCAGTTTCGATTTCGAGAAAAAATTACCCCAACAATTCATTCCTCCAAAATCGATCACTTCGTGCTTTGCCAAAAGCATTCTGATGATGCATTATCCAGCTTTCCAAATCAAAAATCGATTATGAATATCACCGATTCCAAATCCACTCGCACTGGCTTCAGTCGAGTGTTTTCCGCATTGATCCTGTTGCTGATGGGGCTTAGTCAGAGCGGGCTTGCTGCTTCAAAACCCAACATCCTGTATATCTTTGCTGATGATCAATGTTACGAGACGATTCGAGCTTTTGGATATACCGACATTGAAACTCCAAATCTGGACCGATTGGTTCGCAACGGGACGACTTTTACCCATGCTTATAACATGGGGTCATGGAGCGGTGCGGTTTGTGTTGCCAGCCGAACCATGTTGAATACCGGGCGGTTTCTTTGGCATGCGGAGAAAATTTACAAGACTACGGAAACTGAACGGAAAGCCGGCCGATTCTGGTCTGAGTATCTGAAGGGTGCCGGCTACGATACTTACTTCTCAGGAAAATGGCATGTTCGAGCGGATGCAGAAAAGGCCTTTGATTATGTAAACCATGTGCGTCCCGGTATGCCCAACCAAACCAAAACCGGTTATAATCGTCCCATCGACGGGCAACCGGACCCCTGGAGTCCCTATGATCCGAAGTTTGAAGGATTCTGGAAAGGTGGAAAGCATTGGAGTGAAGTTCTCGGGGATGATGCGGTCGGTTATCTAACTGAGTCTGCGAAGCGGGACAATCCTTTCTTTATGTATCTCGCTTTCAATGCTCCCCACGATCCTCGTCAGTCACCCAAGAAGTTTGTGGATAAATACCCGTTGGAAAGAATCAAGCTTCCCGAGAATTTTCAATCGGAGTACCCCTATAAGGATGACATTGGGTGCAGTCCAAAGCTTCGGGATGAGCATCTGGCCCCTTTTCCCCGTACACCGAATTCTGTGAAAGTCAACCGGCAGGAATACTATGCGATCATTACGCATATGGACACCCAGATTGGGCGCATTCTGGATGCGTTGAAGGAATCAGGAAAAGCAGACAATACCTGGATATTTTTCACGGCTGATCATGGCTTGGCGGTGGGTCATCACGGATTGATCGGCAAGCAGAATCTATATGACCACAGTGTGCGGGTGCCGTTTATGGTGGTCGGTCCGGGTGTGGAGAAGGGAAAGAAAATCGATACGGCGATTTACCTGCAGGACGTGATGCCGACGTCTCTTCAATTAGCGGGAGTTGACAAACCCGCTCATGTGGAATTCAACAGTCTTCTGCCTCTGATCTCTGGAGAAAGAAAGAAAACTTATTATCCTCGGGTTTATGGTGCCTATCTGATGCTGCAACGATCCGTGATTGCCGGAAATCACAAGTTGATCCTATATCCAAAAATAAAACGGGCCAGACTGTATAATCTCAAGAAGGATCCAATGGAAATGAAAGACCTTGCGGATCAGAAGAAACAACAAAAACGGATGAAGCGCCTGTTCGCCCATCTGTTGAAACTACAGGAACAGACCGGTGATGAGTTGGACGTTAAGCAGGCCTTTCCGGAATTGTTGTGACCGCTTTCACTTTGGGTGACCCGATCAGATACCTTCGACCCATAACCGAATGGCAACGCCGCGAGGAGGAGGAAACCTCAATTCGGAATGATGGGGAGTAGAATGTGTGACGGGTATTCCTTACTGTGGTGAACAGATTGTGTTGCCGGGGAAACTTTGATATCAGTGCCGAATCGATTGCCACTATTGGGATTGCGGTCAAACCTGGGAAAGTTGCTACTGGAGATTTCCAGACGAATTCGGTGTCCTGCCTTGAACATGTTGGCAGTAACCCAGAGGTCGATT
>DUCD01000446.1 GCA_012959985.1 Verrucomicrobiales bacterium
GAAGGACCTCGGATGCCGAAGCATTGCGTTCACCTACAACGATCCGGTTATTTTCATGGAGTATGCGATTGATGTGGCACAAGCCTGCCGGGACAACGGCATCCGCTCAGTGGCTGTGACCGCCGGCTACATTCAGGATGAACCTAGAAAGGAGTTCTACTCCTACATGGACGCTGCCAATGTGGATCTCAAGGGATTCACTGAAGATTTCTATAAAAAGGTTTGTTCAGCTCAATTGGAAAAAATCAAGGAAACGCTGATCTACCTTCATAGGGAAACCAATGTCTGGTTTGAAATAACAACATTGTTGATACCGGGAGAAAACGATTCCGATAAAGAACTGCATGACATGAGCGCCTGGATTGAAGAGAATCTCGGACCCAATATTCCCTGGCATTTTTCGGCTTTCCATCCGGACTGGAAAATGATGGACAAACCCAGGACTGCCCCCTCGACCCTACGACGAGCCCGAGACATCGCCCGGGAATATGGAATCCATCATGTCTACGTTGGAAATGTCCATGATACCGAAGCTGATTCCACCTACTGCCCCCAATGCGAAACCTTGCTGATCGGACGTGACTGGTACAACCTCACTCATTGGAACTTGAATGCCGACGGAACCTGTCCCAAGTGCACTACAAAAATCCCGGGCCATTTCGAAACCGTCCCAGGCAACTGGGGAAGAAAACGGCTCCCGGTAAAATTAAGGGAGTAGCAGAACACCAAACATCCAACGGCGCGCTGGGACAGGGAGCCCTATCTTCCCAATATTCACCCCTTAATCACACCCATCGGCCTTAGCCTTGCAACCTGATTTGAAATACCGGCAAGAGAACAGGCATCAACCACATCGGCGACATCCTTGTAAGCCTCGGGCAATTCCTCATCGACTGTTCGCCGACTCTGACCTCGGACCACAATGCCCTTGTCCGCCAGTTCCCTGACAATATTCCGACCTCGCGCCATTTTTCTGGCTTTGACTCGACTCATAGCTCGACCGGCACCATGACAAGTACTGCCGAAGGTTTCCTTCATCGCCAGGGCAGTTCCGGTGAGCACATAGGAGTACCGCCCCATATCACCCGGAATGAGAACCGGTTGCCCGATTTCGCTATAAGCGGAAGGTATTCCCCGAGTCCCTGGAGCAAAGGCCCGTGTGGCACCTTTTCGGTGAACACAAAGTTTCATTTCTTTACCGTGCACTTGATGCCATTCGAACTTTGCAATGTTATGGGCCACCTCATAAACGGTTTTGAGCCCCACTTCAGGTCGACGCAATTTCAAGGCACGCTCAAACGCCATTCGGGTCTGATCCGCAATGACCTGCCTATTCGCAAAGGCAAAGTTGATGGCACAATGCATCGCTCCAAGGTAAGCCTGACCTTCTTCCGATTCTATCGGAGCGCAGGCAAGTTGCCGATCCGGAAGCTCAATCCCATATTTCCTGACCGCCTTGTCCATGATCCCCAGATAGTCCTGACAGACCTGATATCCAAAGCCCCGTGAGCCGCAATGAATGATCACCGTAACTCGTCCGGGCTCAAGCCCGAGAACGCGTGCCGCCTTGTCATCATACACCTCTTCCACATAACCGACTTCCAGAAAATGATTCCCGGACCCCAAGGTTCCTAATTGATCCTGTCCCCGCTTCCAGGCTCGTTTCGAAACTTGCTTTGGATGACTCCCCTCAACACAACCATTTTCCTCGATGAACTCCAAATCCGCTTCCTCTCCCATCCCTTTCTCGACAGCCCAACGGGCTCCACGGCGAACCACCTGCTTCATTTCATCAATGGAAACATGAACCGCTCCTGCGGAACCAATTCCAGTGGGAACCCGTTGAAACAATTCACGGACCAGCGGACTGAGAAGAGGCTGCACCTCTTCCCGGCTGAGTCGGGAGACCATCAATCTCACGCCGCAATTAATATCATAGCCCACACCGCCGGGTGAAATCACTCCATCGTGAGCACGAAAGGCGGCCACACCACCGAT
>DUCD01000447.1 GCA_012959985.1 Verrucomicrobiales bacterium
AAATCATTTTACGCGACATCTCCAGGCATCTGGCCCAAAGTCCCGGATACACGCCGCGATAGCGGCTTCGTTCAACAATTGATAGTCCAAGGTTAGCGGAAGACTGAATCAATAGGTTTGGGTCCTCCGGGTCAAATTTCCAACATTGGAAATCATCTGTTTTAGCGTTGCGGCTAATTACGAAGTCATAGCGGGTGGAATTCATAGGCGGCTTCTTTTGTGTATTACGGTTCGATCAATTAAATCATTTTTAAGGAGAAGCGACAATCCCAAAGTGCATTATGATATAGTGCAATTGGGTTGACACAAGTGTGCTTTCCGGGCAGATACATGGGCCATGTTTGATTATTTTGGTTACGGTTCAAATATGGACTCGGTTGCGATTCGGGCCAAAGGTGTCGATCCTGTCACTTCGCAAAGAGGAATGATCAAGGGGTGGAAGCTCGGCTTCAATGTTGCCCACTTTTTTCGGCACGAGGGAGGAGTTGCGAACATTGTCAGGACAGGGAATCCAGATGACTGCGTCCATGGTGTTGTTCATCGGTGCGAGGATGAAGATCTGGTGAAATTGGACACGGCTGAGGCATTTGGTTTCGGATATGATCGGATTGAGGTAACTGTGAAAACGGAATCTGATGACCGGAAGGCTATTGCTTATGTTGGACTCCCTGATTTTATTGATGACCGATGCCGTCCATCGCAAAGGTATCTAAATATCTTGGTGAACGGGGCAAAAGGTGTAGCCCTTGATCAGGATTACATCCAAGCTTTGGAGCGAACAGGTGTTCACAATAAGTGTGACTATCCCGAATATATTTTTCCCGATTTCCCGGAGGTAACATTCACCGGGAGGGAACTGTCCGCGAGACCGGATTTAACAGCACTGGCGGGTGCCGTCTTTGATATGTCAAACGCTCGTGAGGCACACGACTATGTTAGGAAGTGGTTTGGAGGCAGGGATATGACTCTTTTTCATCTCAAACGGATGGATTCGAGTAACGGAAAAGAGACCATTGAGGACATCAAGGGAGGGCGACTCAGCTCTGCACAGCGATCTTACCTGAACGAGTATCTGAACGAATATGCCGCTGAGTACGCGTTTGCGGGGCGGTTTTTGTATGATTGACCAAGGTCCTCAAATTGGTTAGGTTTCCCGTATGGAACCAATCCCCGAAGCAATGCCCCATGGGGCAATTATTGAAGTATTCCCCGAAATCTATTTTGTATCCGGCACGATGCAAGCAGAGTTGGAAGGCTCAATCTGGCAGTTTAGTCGAAACATGACGATCGTGAGGGAAGGAAATGATCTCACTTTGATAAACACAGTTAGATTGAACCCGGAAGGTCTGGCAGCGTTAGATCAGTTGGGAAAGGTAAAAAATGTTGTTCGGATAGGGGATTTACACGGCTTAGATGATGCTTTTTATGTTTCTCGCTATTCGGCGAAGTACTGGGGCTTTCCAGGCATGACTCAAAAGAACGGCCTTGCACCGGATACCTTTCTCAAGGCTGATGGCATGATGCCTTTTGATTGCTCCTTGTTTGCATTCGAAACGACCAGTCGACCAGAAGGAATTCTGAAAATAGATAGCGAAGACGGCATAATGATTGCTTGTGATGCGCTTATGAATTGGATGGAAGTTGACGGGTATTTTAGCGAAGAATCGGGCGCGCTGATGCAGGAGGCTGGATTTATTCAGCCTGCAAATTGTGGACCTCTGTGGATGAAGGTTTCAGAGCCCGGGCCTTCAGACTTTGAGCGGCTCAAGGAAATTTCGTTTGAGCATGCCTTATGTGGGCACGGTGCACCTCTTAAGGGTGGTGCTTCCGATACTTATGTGGGAACTTTTGCCCGACTGTTTGGTGTATGATATACTGGAAACGAACTGCCAAAGCCAGGGGATTGCGTTAGGCCTCATGTGTCCCGAGATTACTGATTTCGAAATTGGTGAAGCAATTCATCAGTCAGCATTGACTTCTGTCTTCCGGGCAAGAAGGCAGAAAGATGATCGTGAGGTGATCATCAAAACACTCAATGCTGAGTATCCAGGCATTCGCGATGTCGCGGAGATTCGTCGGGAATTCCAGATTGGTGAGAAGTTGAAGAAGATTGACGGGGTGATCGATGTTCTCTCGCTGGAAACTCATGGCTATGGGAATCAAGCCATCATCATGGATCCATTTGGCATTTCTCTTGCTTATTGGATGGAGAAAAGGGAAAGATCCCCTCTGGAGATCGAGGTATTTTTGAAGATCGCCAGGAAGGTTGTTTGGACAATGGGGGCGATCCATCAAGCAGGAATCGTTCACAAAGATATGGTGCCGCGTAACCTTTTAGTTGATGAGGACGGTTACGATATACGTATTATCGACTTTGGAATTTCATGTGAGTTGTCGCGCGAACGCCAGGACCCAAATTTATCCCGTCGTCTCGAAGGTTCAATGCCTTACATTTCCCCCGAGCAGACGGGTCGCATGAATCGGGATTTGGATTACCGGTCCGATTACTATTCTCTAGGTGTTACTTTCTTTGAACTCTTGACCGGGACTCTCCCGTTTTGGGCGGACAATGTTCTTGAGTGGATTCATAGCCATATCAGTAAGCGCAATCCGTCTCCTCGCGATGTGAACAGTGATGTCCCCGAGGCTCTTTCGAATATCGTTTCGAAATTGATGGCGAAAAATGCTGAGGATCGTTACCAGAGTTCGTTTGGTTTGCTATCTGATTTGGAAAGATGTCAGAGTGATTTTGCGCAATCAGGAACCATTTCCTTTTTTGAGGTAGGGAAAGAAGATTTATCTGAAAAATTTCAAGTATCCCAGAAGCTCTATGGCCGTGATGAAGAGGTGAAAACCCTCCAGCAAATTTTTGAAAGAGCAGCAAGTGGCGGCATCGAGTTGTGTCTTGTCTCAGGTTATTCCGGAGTCGGGAAGACTTCGATTGTAAATGAGATCGACAAACCAATTGTTCGAGAGAAGGGTTTTTTTCTACAAGGCAAGTTTGATCAATATCAAAGGAATACTCCCTATTTCGCAATTGCCAGGGCTTTTCGCGGGTTGATCCGTCAGCTCATGTCGGAGACGGCTGAGCAATTGGCAGTGTGGAAAGCAGCAATGCTTGAAGCTCTTGGCCAGAATGGCCAGTTGGTTGTGGATATTGTTCCGGAATTGGAAAGCATTATCGGGCCGCAGCCAGAGATCCAGAAGCTTCCAATGACGGAGGCGCAAAATCGATTTCAACAAGTGTTCATCGATTTCGTGAAGTTGTATGCGAATGAAAGACATCCGCTTGTCATTTTCCTGGATGATTTGCAATGGAGTGATCCGCCCACTCTCCAGTTGTTGCGACAATTGGTTACATCTGAGGATTTGACACATTTGATGGTGATTGGTGCTTATCGAAGCAATGAAGTCGACGATGGGCATCCTTTTATCCTGGCTGTTCACGAGATCGAAAAGACCAAAGAGATCGAAGTGATTGAGCTGGCACCGCTTGAAGCGTCAAGTGTTTCTGAATTGGTCTCTGATTGCCTTGGTGCCGAACCAGCAGATTGCCAGCCACTAACAGATCTGATCTTCGAAACGTCGGAAGGGAATCCATTTTTTGTAAATGAATTGCTGAAGACTTTGTATGAAGAAGGGGCGTTAAAAATCTCGGTCGATTCAGGTCGATGGGAATGGGATTTGGAGAGGGCGAAAGGGCTCGGGCTCAGTGGGAATGTGGTGGAGTTTGTATTGGAAAAACTGAAGCGTCTGCCTGAGCGGACCAGAGAGGTTTTGCAACTTGCCTCCTGCATTGGGAATACATTCGACCTTCGGACTCTGGCGATGATCGCGGAGAGTTCTTCCAAAGAGACGAACCGGGATTTGCAGGAAGCACTGCAGAGCAATGTTATTGTTCCGTTAGATGGATCTTATCGCTACGCTGGAGAGGTCGATGAAGATGAGGTGAATCCCTTCTACAAATTTCAACACGACCGGGTTCAGCAAGCAAGTAACGAGCTGATTGATCCAGCAAAAGAAACAGCGGTTCATCTGTCAATCGGCCGGATTCTACGGAGCCGTGTTAAGGGCGGGAAGTTTGAAGAACAGTTGATGGAGATTGTCAGTCATCTGAATCTCGCCAGAAATCTGATTGTGGATCCAGGAGAGAAATTGGATTTGGCAGAATTGAACCTGCGAGCAGGAGTGAAAGGGCAGGAGTCTTCTGCTTACGATCCTGCGCTGAATTGCCTCGATACAGGAATCAGTTTGCTTCCAAATGATAGTTGGGATGCACATTATGATTTGGCCAAATCACTCCACACAGAATACGCGAAGTGCGCCTACCAAACCGGGCACTACAATGAAGCGGAAGCGAGTATTGATTCGATGTTGGGGCAGCTTAGAACCAATACAGAAAGAGCCGACTTGTTGTCGATTCGAACACGGCAGTATGCGACCACCGGAAGAATGGAAGAGTCGATTGACGCGGCCATTCAAGGATTATCGACACTCGGAATCCGTTTCACCAGTCGACCAACAGGCCTGTCTATCCAACGAGAGCTTTTGTTAGTTAAATGGAATCTGCGAGGCAGGCGTATTGAAGATGTAGCGAAGTCAAATGAGCTTGTAGATCCAGAAAAGCTGATTGCGATACGGTTGCTGATGGAGATCTTTCCGGCTGCATTTCTTTCGGGTAGCGGCAATTTACTCCCGTATTTGGTGCTAAAGGGAGTCAATCTATCCCTTCGATATGGAAACTGTCCAGAGGCGGCTTTTGCTTATGCCGCCTACGGAATGGTGTTGTGTGGGGTTTTTGTGAAGCCCGCATTGGGCTATGAATACGGAAAGTTGGCGGTGGAAATTAGCGAGCAGTTCGAAGACATTACTTTAAAAGCACGGATCCTTTATGTGTATGCGATGTTTGTCCATCATTGGAGCAACCATTGGAGCACAATGACACCGTGGTTTAAAAAAGGGATCGAGGCAGGTTACCAATCTGGAGATCTTCTCTATCTTGCGTACAGCGCTCAGGACTGCATCATTTGGGATCCGCGCAATGATTTGGAGACCGCTTGCCGAGAGCAGCTCAAATACCTAACTATCGTAAAGAGATGTGAATATCAGGACTCGTATGATTCAGGGTCACTCTTTTTGCAAATGTTGATGAATTTCCGGGGCCTTACCGACAGTCGGTTCAGCCTCAATGACGCCACTTTCGATGAGAATGCGCGTGTTGCCGGAATGCGTGAACGTAAGTTCATGACGGGGATTGCTAACTATCATATATACAAGTTGGAGATCCATTTCGCTTACGGGAGTTACGAGCGAGCTCTATACCATTTGGATGCGCAAGACCCAATGATAAAATCTTCAATGTCGCTTCCGCAGATCGTCCGATTTTATCTCATTTCATTTCTTACTTTGGCACAATGCTATGACCGATTCGATGTGATCCGACAACGTTCGGTGATGAGGCGCTTGCGCAGAGATCTCAAACAAATGAGAAGGTGGGCAGATAACTGTCCCGAAAACTTTTTGCATATACAGCTCTTGATGGAGGCGGAGTTGGCCCGGCTTGATGGCGATGCGGATGAAGCGATCAAGAATTACGGAAGGGCTATTGTTTTGGCCCGGAAAAATGAGTTTTTTCGAGACGAAGCCATGACATCAGAAATGTATGCCAGATATTTCATTCACTCTGGCCAGGAGAAAGCAGCGGACGGGTATCTTCGTGCTTCTTATATGGTTTATTCCCGATTGGGCGCTGCACGCAAGCTGCGGCAGATGGAAGAGGAATATCCTGAGCAATTGCTTGCCCGGTCAGAGCCTGCTTTGACGGGGGGTGACCAGCACCTGAGATCTCATTCCAGCACGATCGATGCAAATTTGGTGGATATCGAATCCGTTCTCAAAGCTTCACGGGTGATTTCCGGAGAGATCGTGATCGATCAGCTTCTCCAAACGGTAATGGATATTCTTTTGGAAAATACCGGGGGGCAGTGCGGTTATTTTGTCATTAGGAATGCTGAATCCGTGACGGTGGTCGCAGAAAGCTTTTCAGAGAAGTCCCGGGAAGGGGAAGTGCAAAGCGAGTTGCCATTCGTAGTCGACAATACTAATCCAGTTCTGCCCCTTTCGATTCTCAATTTTGTGCTGCGAACGAAAGAACATGTTGTGCTAGACAACGCATCGGAATCGAACCGTTTTCTGAAAGACGATTACATAATAAGAGAGAAGCCAAAATCGGTTATCTGTTTGCCGATTCACCGGCAGCCGGATTTCGAAGGTGCTATTTATATGGAGAATAACTTAACAGTCGGGGCATTCACAGAAGCACGATTGGAAGTGATGAAGATGCTCGCTGCCCAGGCGGCAATTTCGATTGAGAATGCGCAGCTCTACGACAATTTGGAAACGAAGGTTCGGGAGCGTACTCACGAATTGGCTGAAACATTAGATAATCTTAAATTGACCCAATCGCATTTGGTCCAATCGGAAAAAATGGCAGGGCTCGGTACTCTTGTTTCGGGCGTTGCTCACGAGATCAATAATCCAACAAATTTCGTCAATTTAGGAGCGGCGAGTCTAGAAGAAGATCTCAATGAGTTCAAAGCCCTGCTCTTTGAGATGATCGGAGACGACAACGATCCTGAAATCGTAGTGGAATTTAAGAAGAAGTTTCATCGTTTCTTTCTGGCTCTTCAGAATATTAATGAAGGGACTCTTCGGATCCGTACGATTGTTGGAGACCTGCGCACCTTTTCGAGACTGGATGAGGCGGAGCAGAAAACCGTCCCTCTGGTGGAAAATCTCGAATCGACTCTCCGATTGGTTCGGTCTCAGTATCACGACAATATTGAGTTCAAGTGCGAGTTCAATGCAAATCCCGAGATCGAGTGTTTGCCAGCACAACTAAATCAGGTGTTTATGAATTTGATGGTAAATGCCTGCCAGGCGATTTTGGCTAAAGATAGTTCAAAAAAATCTGCGGAACTACCAACCCGCGAAGGTGCGATTATTTATGGGACGGTGTTGCTAAGAACCGAGTTGGTCACGAATTCAAATGAAGTGATGGTTTTGTTCAAAGATGATGGAGTCGGCATGAGTGAAGAGGTGAAAAATCGTATTTTCGAGCCCTTCTATACTACCAAAGAAGTGGGAGAGGGAACTGGAATGGGAATGTCTATATCCTATCAGATAATAGAGAAGCATGGAGGGCGGTTTGAAATTGAATCAACCGAAGGTAAAGGATCCGCAATTCAGGTGTTTTTGCCCTTGGAGTTTTAGTTAGATCATTCATTATCAAGTATCCCGAAGAACCGTTATGGCATTGAGGCTAAAGAAAGACGTATTAACAAAATACCAGGAATCCGTCACTCCCAGTCGCGGAAATAAAATATTGTTGGTGGATGATGAGAAAGAGAATCTCGATTCTCTTTCACTGATCCTTGATAAAGATTACGAACTGATGTTTGCCTCGGATGGGGAAGAGGCTTTGGAAGTAATCAGGCAACTTCCTTCTCCTGACGATATTCAAATGATTATTGCGGACCAACGAATGCCCCGGTTAACAGGTGTGGGACTTTTCGAGATAGCCAAGGATTTAGTGCCGGATGCGGTTAGAATAATCCTTACCGGGTTTTCAGATGCTGACGCGATTATTTCTTCAATTAACGAAGGGGAGATCTATAAGTTTTTGATGAAACCAGTCGATCCGAACGATTTGCGTGTCACGGTTCGGCGAAGTTTGGAATTCTACCAGTTGCAGCGAGAGAATCTCAAGCTCGTGGTCGATTTGCAGAAGCGAGTTGTCGAAGTGGAAAACATGGTGAAAACGTTTGAGAAGTTTGTTCCCAGACAGTTTCTCCAAAGAGTCGCTCGAGAGGGGATTCAGAATGTGAAAAATTTGGAGATTGGCAAAGCGGAGTCGGATGTAGTCACTATTTTGTTTGCTGATATTAGGTCATTTACTTCCTTGTCAGAATCGATAGAACCGCAGGAGGTTCTGAATTTTCTGAACGAATTGTTTCAAAAGATTGGTGAGCCCGTTCATCAAAATAACGGTTTTGTTGATAAGTTTATTGGAGATTCAATTATGGCCCTGTTCGAATCTCCGGACGGCACAGTGGAGATGCATGCATTGAATGCAGTAAGAGCGGCTGTTGGGATGAAGGCAGCTTTGGCACAGTTCAACGACGGACGAGTTAGTCGGGGGCTGGATAAGGTTGAGATCGGCATTGGGGTTCATACCGGGCCAGTGACTATTGGGACGGTAGGTGTTGAATCAAGAATGGACCTCACTGTTCTGGGTGATAGTGTAAATCTCGCAGCTCGCTTGGAGCAATTGAACAAAGAATTCGGAACAACCATCATTATTTCTCATAACACCTATGAAAAAGTGGAGGAATTAAACGAGTTTGACTGCGTAAAATTAAAGAGTGTTCGCGTTAAAGGGCGTGCCGACGAATGTGTCGTCTACGAAGTCAAAGGAAAAAAGTTGGTGTAGATCGGAATTTTTGAGACTTCCTCCTGCGAAAATAGGTCGAAAGGTAATTTAGTGTTAGTGTGGGAGTTCCCGCTCCAGTTATCTGAAGAATACTACTGCTTCTCTGCTTTTATTTATACATACGACTTCATCATCTTCTGTTACAGTTTTTCCTACAAGCTCATGAAAGAGAACTCCCGTATTCCCTCTCCCGTCCCTCTAATTGCTCCCGATAAAGAGGTCGATTGGTGGTTTGCTTTTAAATTCAATGCGAGTGAAGAGCCGGGGAATCCCGAGGATATGGGAGAGAAAGGGCTCTTTGATGCGCCGGGAATTGAGAAGTCTCATTATGACACCTCCGGAAAAAAGTTCAGTCGCCACTATCTCTTTTCAAGTAGCGCTAACCCGAGCCTTCAATTGGGAAAGGGCGGAAATGTAATTGGGGGAGGATTGGATGATCCACTGGGGGCGACTTTTGGCCAAGTGTATTTAAACAAAAAACCGCCCTATTTCGTGGTCTGGAATGATCAGTTTAAGGGAGATCCTATTAAAAATCGAGATTCACCCTGGGGGCATTCGAAAGGAATGCTTGCTTGGAATGACGATGGCGAAGGCATTGTCTTGCAAGTAAGCACGCCCTCGTGGCCGGGGGCGGGTAACCAGAAGTTTCCCCGAAAGACTGATGGCAACACACTTGGCTTTGTCCATGATGACGATATCGAAGTGAGCCAACATTTCTTCGCTCTAAAGCTGACCAAAGACGATGTTCTTGATGTAGTTTCATCGCTCCACAATGCCAGTGTTTGCACAGCACAGATTCCTCAACTGATAAACAATGGCGGTCCTGCACCGATACGGAAATTGGTTGGCCTTCTCGGAAACAGAGATAGGGGCCGGGAATGTCTGAATTTGAAATTGTCTAGTGGCGTCCGTCTGATTTCCAAACCATCCAGTTTGTGGGTTCCACCCTGGCAATTAGTATCAGCGGAGTTGGGCGGGATCGATTTACGCGTGGCGTGTTGGTGGACTCATCCAAAGATTTACTCCTCAAAAAAGGGGGATACGATGCCGGGTTGTTGGTTTGATCCTTCCGATCAATACAAGGGAAAGCCCGGTGTTGTAGAAATTGCCACCACCGGCACTTGGCCGCCTGATTGCGGGAAGACGGGAAATCTCGGGATGAAGGGCGGGCCTGGAGCTAAATACAATCACGCGAAGATCGGGGTTTCAACAACTCCCGGAACTTCCTATTCGATATTCGGTGATATGAACCAACAAGGTGCATTTTCTCCCGGCCACACTGGCAGCAAATGCAGCAGCAGTCAGAATGGAAGAGGAGGTCTCTTCTTTGCAATGGACGATCCCAAGCTCTTCGCGAGCGTTTCCGGGCTGTTGAAAGGCGAATCGGCACCTGTTGACTGAAACGAAATGCGTGCCTACCGCCGGAAAGTATTTCTGAACTCCGGCCTGCGATCCCTTCCGATCCTCTCTCAAACTCCATAAATACAGGTGGAAATGGATTTCCAGCAAGCCTAAGGTCTTGACAGTTGCTTCCTTAAAACGGACCAGTTATCACTGATGAAACCCCCACCGTTCATTGTGTTCTTGTTTTTTACCGCTGTCTTCGCTTCCACCCAGGCAATCAGTGCCCCTTCCAGCGACCTATACCTTCGCGACATTAAACCGCTACTGAAAGAGAAGTGCTTTGCCTGTCACGGGGGGCTTAAGCAAAAAGCCGGATTGCGTCTCGATACCGCAGCCCTGATAATAAAGGGAGGCGATTCGGGATCGGTCATCGATTTTAAAAAACCAGATGTCAGCCTGAGGTTCCCCTGAAAAGTGGAACAGCTGTCATGTTTAATTAAGGGTTATCATGTTTATTGTTTCTTTGCAATTCAGCAGCCCCGCTGCTCGCTTTTTTTCCTCCCCCGCGGGGGAGGAAAAAAAGCGTTCGAAAGATTCTGGGGCTTGATTCCCCAACGAGGTGTGAATTCGATCCCGATTATAATAAGTTTCAATATATTCAAATACTGAGGCTCTTGCTTCTTGATGCGTCTTGTATTCTCGTTCCCAGATCTCTTCGGTTTTCAGGGTCCCCAAAAAGCTCTCCATTGTCGCGTTGTCATAGCAGTTGCCTTTGGCACTCATACTCGCTTCCAAATCATGTTCTTCGACCAGTTCCAGGGAGTCATCACTGACGTATTGACTCCCTCGATCGGTGTGTACGATTAAGCCTTTCGGTGGACATCGATCCTCGATTGCCTTGGTCAGCCCTGAAACCACCAAACTCGCTTCCCTATTGGTGGCCATTTGCCAACCCACTATCTTTCGACTGTATAAATCCAGAACCGCAGCCAAGTAACTCCAACCTTGTTGAGTTTGAATATAGCTGATGTCCGCCACCCACACTTGGTTGGGGGCCGTGACTTCCAACCCTTTGACCAGATTGGGGGCAATTCGCCCATTGTGCTTACTATCAGTCGTGGTTATTCGCTTTTTCTTTGCGTGTAAGCCAATAAGCCTCTCATTTTTCATTAAACGAGCTCCTCGATTTTTCCCTACTCTCCATCCCTCATTTCGTAATTGAACTGTTACTCGGGGACTTCCGTAACGGCATTTGTTTTCTTGGTAAATCCGGTTGATTTCTCCGTTGAGCTCCTCAGTTTCTGCTTCTCTCGGTGAGATCTCCGGGTTCAGATAACGATAATATCCCGATCGGCTCACTTGCAATGTGTTGCACAACTCATCGACACTGTATTGATTTTGGTGTTGCTTCATAAACCCGAACTGCTCGCATTTTCCTGGCCGAAAAAAATCACCGCTTTTTTTAAAATCTCTCGCTGGGTTTGCACCCGCTTCAACTCTTTGCGTAATCGCTGATTCTCGGCTTCCAGTTCACTTGGTTTCAATTTCCCGGAACTTCCGGCCACTTTGGAATCAAGAGTAGATAAATAATCCTTTTTCCAAGGCCGGAGGTTACAGCCAAGGACACCCAGCTCACCGGCCACTTCGGTGCTGGTCTTTCCGCTCTCTATTAAATGCTTCACCGCATCATCTTTGAATTCCTGATTGAATTTCCGTTTGCTCCGTTTTCCATTCATTCTGCTCATAGCTAATGTTCTTACGTTTTAGCACATTAACTGTCCACTTTTTTGGGGGAGGCTCATGTTGTCGATTCTCGCGGTCTTTTTCCAAGGCCCGCAGGACGATTAAATCGATTTCAGCATCGGCGTCTGACCTTTCTGAAGGCGGCGCAAATCGACCGATTGGAAGTTCGCCCGTTAGCAT
>DUCD01000448.1:0-285 GCA_012959985.1 Verrucomicrobiales bacterium
GTGGTTTCCGTAAGAATGCTTCTGGTGCTGGTGAGTCTGTGTGTAGGCCGCGTTATGGCTGCTGATTCGCCGAATGTCATTCTTTTCATCGCTGACGACGTCAGCTGGAATGACTACGGCTGTTACGGCAACACGGCGGCACGCACGCCGAATATTGATGCGCTGGCGGCGCTGGGAATTCGCTTCGACCGTGCGTTCCTGACGGCCAGCAGCTGCAGCCCGAGTCGGTCCAGCATTGTCACCGGACGATATCCTCATAACAACGGCAAGGCCGCCGAAATGCAC
>DUCD01000448.1:329-11751 GCA_012959985.1 Verrucomicrobiales bacterium
CCGGTCACATTCCCTGGTTTCCGGAGTTACTGCGCGAGGCCGGTTATTACACGGCGCTGTCCGGAAAACATCACATGACTTCGACGGCTCCGAAGACCGGACCCGCAGCACGACCACTTGCCTTTGACCATGTCGACCCAGGCCGGTCCAAAGATAATTCCGGTGGGCACGCAAACTGGGTCAGCGTTGTGGAACAGCGACCGCAGGACAAACCCTTTTTCTTCTGGTTTGCGGCGTACGACGCGCATCGAGGCTGGGACGCGGACAGGCAGTGGGACGTCGACAGATACGGTGCCATGCACAAACCGGAGGACGTGATCGTGCCGCCGTTTCTATCGGACGATTCTGAGACGCGGCAGGATCTGGCATCGTACTACAACGAGGTGACCCGTTTTGACCATTACATCGGCGAAGTCGTGGCTGAGTTAAAGAAACAAAATGCCTTCGACAACACACTGCTGTTTGTGATGGCTGACAATGGTCGTCCGTTTCCTCGAGCGAAGACTCGCCTGCACGATTCCGGCATGAAGACGGCACTGGTGGCACACTGGCCACGCGGAATCAAACAGATTGGAACGAGTGACAGTCTGGTCAGTGTGATCGATCTGGCACCGACGGTTTTGAGTGTGGCAGGTTGCAAAGTGCCGCCCACGATGCAGGGTGTCTCCATAGTGCCGCTATTGCACGATCCATCGGCCGTTATTCGCAGCTATGCCTTCTCAGAACACAACTGGCATGATTACGAAGCGCACGGTCGCAGTGTGCGGCACGGTGACTACCTGCTGCTGCGAAACTTTCGCCCGTATCTTCCCTGGCAGGGGCCGGCAGATTCCGTCCGGTCACCGTCGCACCAGAAATTGCTGGCGCTCAGGGAGAGCGGTGGATTGAACGCAGCTCAGCAGGACGTCTTCCTGGCTCCTCGTCCCGCTGTTGAGCTTTACAATTTCAAGAATGATCCGCACCAGTTGGAAAACCTGGCGGGAAGATCGCAATTGGCTGCAACGCAGCAGCAACTGGCGGCAGTTCTTGACCGCTGGATGGACGAAACGGGCGACAGTGTTCCCGTCGCCATCAGCCCTGATACCTTCCACCGCGAAACCGGTGATCGATTGCCAAAGCCCGACGTCACGGCAGCGGTTGTCATTACTCCGGGCGAAGACAGGAACGCAGACCGTGTTAATTTGCCGGGGCCACGCTAGAATTCAGACTTGGTCTGAGGAAGCATTGCTCGGGAAAACCTGTTCCACTTCAGCCACGTTCGGTGACAAGTATAAACAATGAGTGACACAGAAATAGAAGACGCCTACTGCGCTCGCATTGATGCCTCTGAACAATGCCCCGGATTCTGACGAAGGCAACGAATCGGGTTTCGTTGCCTTTTTCTTCAACAAAGATCCCGCCGAATTCGGTCAGGAGTTCAAACGATGTCGTCTCAATCGGCGGTGGACAACGAGGCGGTGTGGTAAAGAATTAAGGGTTGATAAGAAAACGATCACCAATTGGGAAACCGGAGCTTTCCTGCCGATCAAGGGCCATCGGGAACGGGTGGTTCGGTTTCTGCGTGGTGGCGAAGACCTACCCCTTGAACCGATACTATGAATCAACGAATTCATGAACGCCATGCGGTTGAAAATTTTGTTGAGTATTACAACACTGGACGAGCCCATCAATCATTGGGAAACAAGATGATCAATCCAGGAATTCAAAACATGCCTTCGGAAGGAAAGATTCTATGCGACCCACGACTGGGAGAAATGCTCAAAAAGCAAATTCCTATTAGTTAAATCCATTTATGTGACTGGTGAGTTCCTTTTCCTTGTTACCTCGCCCGATTTGGGATTAATTGTCTGAGACATCATCCACTATGCTTAGATCTTTAAGGCTTAAACCGTCAAAGTGTGTCACTGAAATTGAACTCGCCCTGATCGGCTTGAGCCTGTGCGCGCTCACGGTCCTGTGCGCGGACCCTGAGAATACCGATTGGCGGGTGTATCTGGGCGACAATGAACGCAGCCTTTACTCGCCACTCCAACAGATCAATCGTGACAATGTTTCTCAGCTTGAGGTTGCCTGGATGTATGATACGGGTGACAAGGGCGAATACCAGGCGAACAATCTCATTGTGGAGGGTGTGCTTTACACCCCGTCGGCCTCGAGAATGGTCATTGCATTGGACGCGGCTACAGGCAGGGAACTTTGGAAATGGGATCCTTCCAACGAACGCTCCGGCAAAGGGCGTGCACGGCAGCGAGGATTGGTTTATTGGGAGAACGACACCGGCGAGGAACGACGATTGTTTACCGGAGTGGGTGGATTCCTGTTTGCATTGGACCCAAAAACCGGCGAGACAATCCGGAATTTCGGAGATAACGGATCTGTCAATCTTGGCTCCGGGTTGAACACACCCGGTATCATCTACAAGGATTTATTGATCCTTGGCGGCGTGGGAGGCAAGGGTGCGGTCCGCGCCCTGGATGTCAGAACCGGCGAGCAACGCTGGATCTTTCATTTGATTCCCCGACCGGGGGAGGTGGGACATGACACTTGGCCTGAAGACGCCTACAAGACTGCAACGGGTGTCATGCCCTGGTGCGGTCAGTCACTGGATGAGCAGCGCGGCATCGTTTTCGTGGCGACCAAGACGGCGGAACCTGATTTTTATGGTGGAAAACGCCAGGGGATGAACCTGTTTGCCAACTGTGTTTTAGCGCTGAATGCCGCGACCGGAGAACGGCTTTGGCATTACCAAATCGTTCATCACGATCTGCTGGACAAGGATTTGCCCTGTCCACCAGTCCTGTTGACCGTGAATCATGGCGGCAGAAAAATAGACGCCGTGGCCCAGGGGACGAAACACGGACGGCTTTTTGTATTCAACCGTGTAACGGGCGAACCGCTTTGGCCCATCGAGGAGAAGCCTGTCCAGCCATCCGATCTTCGAGGCGAAAAAGCATGGCCGACGCAACCGCTTCCAACTCGGCCGGCACCGCTGATGCGGCAGCGATACACGGAAGCGGACGCCTCGAACATTTCACCGGAGACTTATCAGATGACCTTGGATCGCATTCGAGCGTCTCCCAATTTTGGACCCTTCCCGGCACCGAGCTTGAATGAGACCGTCATGTTTCCGGGATTCGACGGCGGCATGGAATGGGGTGGCGGGGCCGCTGATCCCGATGGCATCTACTATGTCAATATCAACGAGATGCCCTGGCTCATGCAGATGGTGGAGACCCGGAGGGCCGACGGCTCTTCACTGATCCCGGGGGAGCGGGATTACATGCTCTATTGCGGAGCATGTCATGGCCTGGACAAAAAGGGTAATCCCGCGGGAGAATTTCCACCGCTTTTCGACGTGGGCAAACGCAAGACGAGAGCGGAAATTGAACAAATCACCCGTCAGGGCGGAGGTCGCATGCCCGGTTATGCGACCATGCCTGAGGCCAGGCGCACAGCCATCCTGAACTACGTGTTGAATGAAAGCCCGCCTTCAGCATCCCGGAAGGAACCGGGCAAGACAGATGCATTGAACAGCAGGGCCCCGGCTTACGCGTTTGGAGGATTTCGCCGCTGGCTCGACAAGGAAGGCTTTCCCGCCATCAAGCCGCCGTGGGGAACATTGAACGCGGTGGACCTGAACACCGGCGAAATAAAATGGAAAGTGACCCTGGGAGAATATCCTGAACTGACCGCTCGTGGAATTCCACCGACGGGCACGGAGAACTATGGCGGACCGGTGGTGACGGCGGGTGGACTTATCTTTATCGGAGCGACCGCGGACGAAACATTTCGAGTCTTCGACAAAAAAACCGGTGAGATTCTTTGGCAAACGAAACTGCCTTTCAGCGGCAACGCCACACCCAGTACGTATAGCGTATATGGCAGACAATACGTTGTCATCTCGGCTGGAGGAGGCAAGTCCGGTCGCCCGCGCGGTGGAAGCCTGGTCGCCTTTGCATTGCCGTACCCGTAGGATGCCAATCGGACCCCGTAGTGTAGAAATATTCGGTTCGTACCTAAATGTTTGGATTTGAAGGAGTTCAGAATCGATATTTTCTGGATTCATGATCGTGAACATGTCGATATTCGGCTATTATTGAACCATGGACTCGACTAAACTCATTTTCCATTGTCTTGCCGGTTGGATCTATCGGGAACAGTAGGCCAAGATTGAATATCCACCTGCTGAAAGAACAGGTCGGTACAAATCGTTTCCGTTTAACCTGAGGATCAGAGAGCTTGTTTTCCTGGGAAGACGCAGAAGCTGTGAGTCGAGTCAGGACCTTTCATGGCATCTTCAGAATCCCGGACACCTTCTTGTAAGTTGCTCTGCGAAGACTTTCGACAATCCGATTTGCCGTGCAACAGAATGCAACAGTGAAATTGCGTATTGGTGCATCATTACGACAATTACGATAAAATGGAGAATTGTGCTTATCATGCATGTTCACAACGTATTAGGGTCGCTTTCGTGCAGGGTCGAGCAAGGGCTTTAACGGTTTTGTAAACCGTCGGTCCTCGGTTCGATCCCGAGAGTTGGCTCCACTTTAACTTTTTTATTTCCAACAAGTTATATCCACAGTGTGGGTTGACCCGCTAAATCCCAGATGGCAAATAACGGCATTAAGTGGCAATTCTATGCATGAAATGTGATAGTTAAATGATAGGCGGCTTGTTGAGGTTCTGCCATTAAGCATTCGAAATCGAACACACAGGTAGTCTGCAATTCAGGAGAACGTCCTCCTGGTGGCAAGGTGAGTTGGATGGCTTTAGAGGGTGGGGATTTATTAGGTCTTCTTATGACGCCGTGGATCACCTTTACAACGAACCGATCCGGATCGCTACAGAGACTCCAGCACCGATCTTAGCGACATTGATCTTTTTAGGTGGCGGTGCCAGTTCTCGAACTGTAGTCACCCACAAAGGGTAGGGGAGCGGCTTCCATTCCTGACTGACCCTGGAAGATTTGCGTGAACAGCCAGAGAGCAGTGGATCCGCATCACGAGGGCATCATCCGATATGCCAAATCGGCGAGTCCCCTCCGCTGCCGCTGAACAAGAACACCGTGGTCGGCCGACGATGCATGCTTCTCCAATTCAGCACCAGTGTCTTCGCCCCCGTGCCGGAATGTCTTGTTCAATGGACGTCGGGTATTTCGACGGATCAATCCTGCAGGTCAAAATGTGGGGTCCGGGCGAAGAGCGATTCTGTAGAACGCGAGTCGGAAGACCTCTAAGAATGCCTCAAAATGACCGGAAGACGGCTGAACCGCATGATCGGGGTGCAGTTTATTGTAGTTTGGGACGGCAGGGACGGGTATTTTACTCCTACGCGTGTGTATTTCGGAATTAATGATTCAGTACAATAATGGATCTGTACATAGTGAGGGGAGGGAATTACCCGTCCCAAGCGTCCCAAACGTATACAGTCAGTCTTCTTATCTGAGGGAAAGCGACGACTGAACAAGACAGGTTGCTCAGCGAAGGGAATGCGGTAATGCTTCCGAGCATGAACAGCATCATCTCTTTAAAACTAAATTCCCTTTGGGCCCTCCTGCTGGCATTGACTGGGTGCCAGAGCGCGCACCAGAAGCCTACGGACTCGGTTGCTCATCAGCCTGAAGAATTGGTGCGAACGATGGGACGAACCGTCGCGGGGCATCAGTTGAAATATCTCCTCCAGACTCCCGCCGGGCGGCAGCCCGACGCTGGTTGGCCGCTGCTCTTATTCCTCCATGGGTACGGCGAATGCGGTGACGATATTCTCAAGGTCAAAAAGCATGGCCCTCCGAAACTTCTCTCACAGTTTAATGAGCTGCGGGAATGCGTCATTGTTTCGCCACAGTGCCCTCGAGACAGTTGGTGGCGAGTCGATGCGTTGCTGGCGTTGGTCGAGGAGGCCATTGCGGAGCGCGGCGACATCGATCGAGAACGGCTCTATGTGACGGGACTGAGCATGGGAGGGTATGGGATTTGGAGCTTTATTTCGCATCATCCAAACTACTTCGCGGCGGTTGTCCCGATTTGTGGCGGCGGCGATCCGTTTCGACTGCCGGCCAACCGACCTCCCGTGAAGACCGGCATTGCCAATGAGTTCGATTCGGCTGGGTTGACTGCGGCGACGAGGTTGCCCGTGTGGACTTTTCATGGGGCGGACGATGGCTCAGTGCCCATCCTCGAAACCGAGATGTTGGTGAAGCTTCTGAAGGATGGAGGCAATATGGACGTGCGCTTCACTACGTATGAGGGTGTGGGGCATTTCGGCGCGTGGGAGAGGGCTTACGCGGATTCAGAACTTTGGAGATGGCTGTTTTCTCAGTGAATGGGTGCTTCAAGCTGACGGCACCATGCTTGCCATATGATGTATTGCTGGAAAATCTCTCCAATTTCAAAGTGTCGTCGATGCGTATTCCGATGAGTTCGGACACCCAATCCGGTTTTCGTCGGACACCTTATCCGGTTTCAGCTCGGACACTTTTCGGAGCGTAGCGACGCTGGGGTTTCATGTTTAAGTTAAACGGTCGGTTTTAGTCAAGATTTCAGTCTGTCAGATTGGCTTTCCGAGCGAAGCGAGGGTCGAAATGGCACACTCGCTCCAGTGTTCTCAGCAGGTAGTTATCCAAAGACTGAGGCCGTCCGAGAATGGGACTTGTCCTTCTCGCGTCGGAGGACGACCTTCGGCTGTGGGTAAGAGCGTGAGTGCGTGGTATGTCAGAGAAGTGAAAAACTGGTTTGTCATTATGGGGGGAACCCACATCATTGGTGAAGCCTACAACGCCCGAACGAAATCTTATGAGAGAATCGGCTCAGGAGTTTTTGACACATACGTGATGCGAGGTCAAAAAAACAACTCAGGTATTTCCGCGACGACCAATGAAGTCTATCTCAGCGAGTGGTTTCTTCGGAATTACGAAGCAAAATATTTCCGGCTGTTGGATCTCACTTTCTACAACGGGTTGAAGAAGCACGTATCAAAGGCACTTCTACCTCTTCTGGAAAGTGGATGGTATGCCTCGTCAGGGAAACCCTATCGAAAATCTTACAAAGCACTGTGTGATGAATTCCTTCTTCAAAACCGAGAATTCGAATCTCGCATCAAGGAGCAACTCGATCCAGCGCACCGGGAACTTCAGAAAGCCGGATTCCTAAAATCGTGGGAATACATACGCTCACGAGATAATGATTTCACGATTACCTGGATTCCTGGAAAGAAGTGGTTTGAAGATCAGAAAGATCGGACACAACGAAAAGTGGTATATAAAAGGCTGAACGATCAGGATCAGAAGATCATGGAAAACCGGAAGGATTTCCACAATAACCGGATCTCGGAAAACCTCGGAAGCATGAGAAGAGATCTAAACAAAAAAATGGCATGGTACAAAAACATCGAACAAAATTAAAATTTCAAAAAGAAATTCCAAATTACCCGGCAGATTCTGCTCTGAAATATGTGGTCGAGGAGGAGGTGAGTTTTTCGTTTTTCTGGATTTTACTCCACCGTAGGAAATGTGCTCTCACGGTTGGAATGGAAGTCATTAAATTTTGATGCTGAAATATACCTGAATTGACTGGAAACGTTCGGGATAGACTTTTTTGGAGCCGAACGTTGGCTTATTCATTGTTTTCCATATCGGTCGGCAGAACTCAGTTTTGCTCGTACAAGGTATCTTTTTATGGGTTAGAGATCCCTCGCATGAGAATTCCAGGGATTCTCTTGAGAACAAGGCCTTCACAAATCAACAAAAGTTTGCTATGTTTCCATTATGACGTCCAGCGCACAAAAAATTGAATCTGAATTTAAGGCACTCCCAGTCGAGGATTTGATCGCGTTGAATACGTGCCTTGTTCAGGCAATCTACCAGCGCGACGGAGAATTACCGACCGAGGATCGCCAAGAGCTGATCCGCCGTTTGAATACGGTGAAGGATGGCACTGCTCAACGCGTCAATGCATTTGACGCGCTTGCTCAAATGTAATGGGTGGGACTGTAAAACGAGTAAGTCTCATCATGGAAGCCCAAACTGAGTTGCAAGACTCAGTTTCTTTTTATCGCGATCAGGCCGGGGATCAGTTGGCAGAGGCCTTTAAGTCTGAAGTCAAAGTAGCCCTTCAGACGCTTTCCGAAGATCCCGAAAGAAGTCCGCATCTTCGAGATATCCCCGAACTGCAACGTCTTCTTCTATCCAGATTCCCATTTGGACTTATTTACACCAATCTCCCTGATGAAGTCGTTGTGATAGCCGTTGCGCACGGAAATCGTTTTTCCCGATACTGGGCCGACCGGCTGTAGTTTTCCGGGTGAGTCGGACAGTTGGGGATTTCAAAACGTGCCAAAACCTGAGTCTGAAACATGTCAGAACTGATCTGGAGAACATCCAATCCGGATGTTTTTTATTGGTTAAAAGATCACAGGCATCCCATAGGAAACTTCATGAAACCACCAAAAACAGGGTGTTTTTGGGTATGAGAAGCAACCGAAACCCTACATAAACAGGGGTTTTATCATCAAATCCTATGGGATGGCTCTGTTAAAAGATTCCTTTTCATAAAGGACATCATAAAACTGCCTATACATACCCGGTATGTATGGGCTGCCGAGCTACGTCGGAAGCAACCGGCGATTGTTTCGGCGAGAAGTAACTGGGCGTGACTGTCGGGAACATTCCAACTACGATGCAGAGATGAAACCAAAACTTCTAGGCCCGCTGATTTTCTTTTCCAGCCTTTTATGGGGGGGGACCCAACCCAGTTCACCTCCCGTGACGGACGGGCTTCAGGTTTGGCTCACGGCGATGGACGTCGGAGATGCTCTAGCGGATGGCGATCCGGTCTCCAGTTGGACGGATTTGAGCCATGGTCATGTTTTCCGGAATTCCAATGACGTTCTTCCGACGTTCGTTGCCGATTCTGGTGACGGCAAACCTGCTATAGATTTCTCACGAAGCAGCGGTTTCATCGGCGACTTCAGCTCGACTGCGGGATCCACGATTGGAGACGCCACGATTTTCGTCGTGGGGCGGTTCGCCGGATATTCCCATGGAGCTGGGAGTTCGTCCTACTGGTATTCGATCACCTCCTCGACAGACGGCAGCGAGCATACGCTCGGGAGGGATGAACGTGCGGGTACGGGGCCTAACGCTCTATACCATTGGCGAGGCCGACCCGATCAGAAGGCGTATTACGGTGATGACATTCAGGAACATCCGGGGGGGGCTTTCAACTATTACACGTCCGTGTTTCTCGGAAAGGAATCTGGAGGCGGCGTTCGGGCTTCGGTTAACGGAGTGGACGGCAATCTGCAAAACATTTCAGGGCATCCAGACACGGCTTACGAAGCCGATCCGTCACAAACGCGAATCGGGCTGTGGACGAGTAATGGAAGCGGGCTCGATGGCATGATTCGCGAGGTTCTGATCTATGATCGAGTTCTTTCTTTAGAGGATATTGCGCAGGTGGAATCGTATCTAGATGAGATAGCCTCGGTTGTCGTTGAAGAGACGCCGAACCAATTGAGTATCACCCGCCGCGACCCCAATGTTATTCTTTCATGGATTGGGGAAGGAACACTTCAGTTTGCAGGTGAATTGGACGGCGACTGGGTTGATAGGGTCGATGCGCCTAATCCAATGGAGGTCGAGGTTTCGAGCCGGGAGGGGTACTACCGTTTGGCTCAACGGGAGGGCATCCCGGAAGGCGGATTAGTGTTCCGAACCCAAGTGAAGTCCGACACACATAGGATCGTTGAGTATCATATGGATACTGGGGATTTGTATTTTGTGGGTGAAATTGATCATGGGTTTGATTGGTACAGCACAAACGGAAATGATCTTTGGTGGTGCTTCCAAAACAAGGTGAACAGAGGATCGGGACTGCTGGAATTTCTGATGAGAAACAATCCACAGGCTCAAAGAATGAAGACCGAAGCTGTCGTTGGCGGATGGGCAACTTATACCACAAGGAACTACACATTTTTACTTCTAACACCTTTGGCGAGCCAGAGAACTGTTGCCAACAAGAACGCGCCTGATATTGCAACGGACACGGGCACGACCCAGCCCGGTACCGATGATTATCGGGAAATCGATTCCTCGAACCTGTTGTTTCTGCTCTACCACAATACGGCCAATGGTGACATAAATATGGGCATTGGCGGCTTAGGTGTGCGAACTGCCAATGTGACCGGAGAGAATCCACCGGGTGACAAGTCTCCAAATCTAGACAACGGCGTGCGTGCCGATATCGCCTTCAAGGCGAATATCCAACTCACTGATGAGCTGAAACAGATTTTGGTGGACCAGTTTCCAAGTGTCACGCGCAGTTTAGACGATGGAGCGCGGGCGTATGCCTATGATCATCCGCCAGGGCTCTGAATGGGGAGTTGGTTCTGCCGATAGTCGGGCGGAAACAGAAGTCACGCCCACCGGCCTCATCAGGGACTCAAAAGACAACCGCCTATTCCAATTGAGCGGCCGAAGTTTTCTGAAGTTGATTCACGCCTGATCTCGTCCTGTCCATAAATTAGATCGACCTGTAATTTGTTCCTTGGTAAGTGTTTATGAATGGAATCCGGTTTGTTGGTGATGTTCCGCTTTTGGGTGTTTACGGTGGCTGGTTGGGTGAATCAGCGGCAGAATCACGTGATTGATTACCTGTTGGAGGAGAATCGTATTCTCAGGTCGAAGATTAAGTCCAAGCGGATTCGGTTCAATGATTCGGAACGGATAAGATTGGCTATCCGGGCAAAAGGGATCGGTAGGAAAAAGTTAAAACAGTTCGCCAACATCGCTTCACCCGATACGATTCTGAAATGGTTTAGGGAGTTGGTCGGCGAAGAACCGGAAAGGAGATCGTGGAATTGATACTTCAGATTGCCCGTGAGAATGAAGGATGGGGATACACGAGAATTGTGGGAGCCTTGAAAAATCTGAAATGCAAATTGAGTCGAACCACAGTGGCGAATATCCTGAGAGAGAACGGAATGGATCCGGTGGCGGAACGATTGAAGAAGCGCAACTGGAAAACATTTCTCAGATCACACTGGGAACATATGGCAGCAAGCGATTTCTTCAGCGTGGAAGTACTGACCTTGCATGGGCTGGTCACGTACTACGTATTGTTTGTGATCGAGCTGTCAACAAGGAGAGTGAAAATCGTCGGAATTACCGAAAGTCCGAATGAAGAATTCATGGCGCAGTGTGCAAGAAACCTGACAGACTGCGATGATGGATTCCTATTGGGAAAGAAATATATAATCCACGATCGAGACAAAAAATACACGGACAAGTTTGATGAACTGCTCAAAGATTCCGGGGTGAAACCAGTCAAGCTACCGCCCCGTTCACCCAACTTGAATTCCTACTCGGAGAGGTACGTGCCTTCCATAAAATCGGAGTGTCTAAATCGATTCATGATTGTTGGAGAAA
>DUCD01000449.1:0-11348 GCA_012959985.1 Verrucomicrobiales bacterium
GATCCTACAGATGTCTTGATTCGTTTCAATCCGATTCAAATCGGAGAGGAGATGGATTGGAGTTTCGTTTCGGCGGGGGACGGGTTCAATATCGGTAGTCGGACCGATTTGTCCTTATGGAGCTGGGGGAACAATGGATTCGGACAATTGGGTGGCGGGGACCAAGCCTACCGGGGGGAACCGGGTTTGATTGATCTGGATTTTATACCCCATCCTCCGGTCATTACCTCGGCGCCGAAAAGCCTCTTAATGGATTTGGGAAAAAATGCTGTTTTCCAGGTGAATGTTTTAGGACCGGGTTCTATCCATTATCAGTGGTACCATGACGGAATACCCTTGGAAGGAGCGACAGAATCAATATTGCAGGTGAATCGCGTGCAGTTGGAAAATGGAGGGGATTACAGGGTTGCCGTATCGAATGAATACGGAGAAATCACCAGCTCCAGTGCCAGTTTAACTGTGGTTGACCGTGTTCAGATTACCCGGCACCCCGAAAACCAAACAGTTCCCTTCGGCGCAGAGGTATCCTTTTATGTAGAAGCGGATTTCATCGGCAATGTGCAGTATGAATGGCGATTGAGCGGACGGTTGATTCCCGACAGCAATGATCCTGTTTTGATGTTAGACAAAGTATCGACTCAGGACGAAGGACGCTATACGGTTCGGATTCGAAATGAAGCGGGGGTGGCTGTGAGCAAGGAAGCGGTGCTGACAGTTCTCTCTCCACCGGTGATCATATCAGGTCCCTCAAGCCGGGAAATCGAACGGGCGGATAACATTTTTCTGAGTGTGTTTGCTATCGGGGCCTTTCCTCTTCAACACCAATGGTTCAAGGATGGTGTCCCCATTCCGGATGCAAACTCATCTCTGCTTTCCCTTCGTGGTGTGCAGGAATCTGACGAGGGAGTCTATTCGGTTAGAGTGGAAAATGTGGCCGGAGCTGTTACTTCATTTCCAGCTCAGATTCTTGTCAATCAGGCTCCGGTCATCGGCGAACAACCGGTTGATCTAATCGTTGATGCGGGGCAGTCTGCCCGGTTTTCAGTGCAGCCCCAAAAAGGTGTGTCATTGAAATACCAGTGGTTTTTCAATGAGATTGAGATTCCCGGCACCGCTGGGAATAGTTTTACTTTGCAGAGTGTGACCTATGAAGATGTAGGGAATTACTCTGTCCGAATTCAAAACAGTATTGGATTTGTGGAAAGCCGTAATGCTTCCTTGAAAATCAAGGAGTTGCCGGGGATTTCTCCCACCGAAGAAACAAGTATTGTTTCAGTCGGAAGCCAAGTTGTCTGGGAGGTGCATCCGGAAAGCAAATTCCCAGTCAGCTATCAGTGGTTCTTCAACAATGAACTTTTAAGTCGGCAGACTTCCAGCCGTTTGGAGCTTCAGAATCTCAGTCGGGAAAACGCAGGAACCTACTACGTCAGAATAAGCAATGAGTTTGGATCCATTGATGGACCTCTTATGAATTTAGTAGTTGTGAATGCTTCAGGCCCAGGACGGATTGCTTCCGGAGAAACGGTAGACTTTGAAGTGGAAGTTTTCGGCGCTCCAGATGCCGTCGTTCAGTTGCGGCGAAATGGAATGCCATTGATTCCCCAGCCGGACGCTTCATTTAGAATCGAAAACATCACTCTTCAGGATTCAGGATTATATCAGGTATCAATTCAGGCCTTTCAAGCCGCCCGGACCATTGATCTAGCCCGACTTCGGGTCATTGGAGAATTCCTGAGGTTCTCGAATCAATTTGAAGACCGTATTGCTTTGGATCCAGCCGGAGGGATTGGACAGACCTATATGATCAGGGCGGGCAGAGAGTCTGGAGAACCGGATCATGCCGGGAAGATGGGAGGACGGTCGATCTGGTATTCTTGGAAAGCCTCTGCAAATGGAATGGCATTTCTGAAAACATTGGGAAGTGAATTGGATACCCGGATCGCGGTTTACCGTGGAGAGGGTTTAACCGAATTGACTCCGGTGGTATCGGATGATGATTCCGGTGGTTTTTTCTCCAGCGTGGTGGAATTTCCAGTTCAGCAGGATGAGGTGTTTGCCATTGCTGTGGCTCATGGGGAAAGGCGAAACGGACGAATCGTTCTGGAGTGGGGCATCTCCGACGTTTTATTAAATCAGGGTGCGAACCTAACCGGGCGATCCGCCGCATCGGCTTTGCCCCCTACAAGTCCAGAAGCGTCTTCCTTGATTCACTATGGGAAATTCTCCGATGCGGCTTCTTTCTTGCTCGCTGAAGGATTGGATGAATCGGCCGTTCCCGTTCGATTACCGGGAGATGAGGATCGAATCGTGTTCAGCAACCTAGGCAGTTCAGTGGAATTCGGCGAGCCTCTCCATTGCAACCAAATCGGAGGTGCATCCAAGTGGATGGTCTTTCGTGTCGGGGAGGCTTCATGGACAACCGTGGAAGCGACCGGTCAACAGTTCGGTACGGTAGCGGCTGTCTACGAATTGACTCGAGATGAATTCAAGGATTTGTCGCTCATCGTCTGTTCTCCACCTGGTTCCACTGACCGTCCCGTTTCGAAAATAGGTTTCCAGGCACGTCCTGGAAATTACTATGCCCTGGTAGTGGATTCACTGGCTTCCGCATCAGATGAAATAGAAGTGGAACTTCAGTTCGAGGCTTCGAAGCATTTCTCAATTATTCCAACAGATTTGGATTCGATGCGCAATGAAACGGTCGAATTCCTTCTTCAGCCTGAACTCGAAGAAGGGGACCAAATCGAATGGGTGAAGAATGGAGTGGTTTTGCCGGACCGAGAACAGTCTTTGTTAAAGCTGTCGAATTTGTTGCTCCGCGATACCGGCATTTATCAAGCCAGAATCACCACGACAGCGGGAGTGGTGCTAACCAGCGCCACTTCCTCATTGAAGGTTTCAGATCTTCTGGTCATTGATGATCAACCCGATGACATTCGAGCTGTGATCGGATCTTCCGCAGCCTTCTCCATACTCGCTAGAGGGGAGGGCTCCTTGAACTATCAATGGACACTAAACGGCGAAGAATTGGCCGGTGCCGATACGGCTCGTTTGGCTTTCGGTCCGGCTTTACCGGAAAATGAAGGAGTATATCAGGTTCTTGTGACCGACCGAAATGGGTCCTTACTTTCGAACACCGTCGAATTGGACATATTGCATCCTGCCAAAATTCTTTCTCAGTCTTCGGGAAGTGGGGCGGGTGCCGGCAATGAGGTGATTCTTGCCGTCGAGTTCGAAGGATCTCCTCCACATCGGATCGAATGGTTTTATCAGGGTAATCTGATTCCAGGAGCCGTGGAATCGGAATTGGTACTGCCCGATTTTCAAAGGGAAGATGCCGGTGATTATCAAGTGGTCATAAGTAGTGCAGGCAGTGAAGCTGTTAGTCCTCCTATCAATGTTTCTTTCCGGGGAAAACCGGAGGTATTAGTGCATCCTATATCGATGGAGATTCCTGAGGACGCCGCCGCTTTTTTCTCTGTGAGCGCATCGGGCAAAGGGCCGTTTGCTTATCAGTGGTTTCTAAATGACGAATTACTCATTGGGGAAATCCGGGCTGACTTATATGTGCCGGATGCCGGTATTTCCAATCAGGGTTTGTATCGGGTAAATGTCAGTAATCCGGGAGGATCGGTCCTGAGCTTGCCAGCCGATTTGTCGATCCTGATGGCTCCGGAAATTACCGTGCCTCCATTGGGTTTTGCCGTTAATGCTGGGGATCTGGTCTTGTTGCATGTCGAAGCACTGGGATCACCCGTGCTGGAATATCAATGGTTTGTGGACGGGAGTCCGATTCAGGGTGCACAGGAATCTCTGCTGATTTTTACCGCGTCTGGAATAAGTCAGGGAAGCTATCAGGTGATGGTCTCCAACCGGGTTGGGTTTGCCAAGTCTGCCGAGGTTGATTTAGTGGTGGCACAGCCTCTTGTGATCATTAAGCAACCTTTGGCAAAAGTTGTGTTAGAGGGGGATTCAGTAAGTTTTTCGGTTGAAGTGACCGGTCAGAGACCCTTCGTTTTTCAGTGGTTTAAAAATGGATTGCCGATTGAAAATGCAACCCAGAACGTACTGGAAATGTCATCCGTCGTCCTTTCTGATGTTGCTGATTATTCAGTATCTATCTTCAATGAATCCGGCAGTGTGACCAGTCAGGTTGCTTTGTTGGCAATCCAACGATTATCCCGAATTCGAATTGCTGATTTCTTCAGTGAATTTGGTTTGAATATTCTGACGCTGGAGTGGAACAGTCTTCCGGGGCGGACCTACCAGGTCGATGTATCGACGGACTTGCTGACCTGGGAGCCATTGAGTAACCTTACTGCCTTTGCCAAACTCACCCAGATTGTGGACATTCTGAACGCCGCCCAGCTCATTCGTTTTTACCGTTTGACCGAAGTTCCCTGATTCAGTTACTTCTCACTGAGTGCGATTTCTCCAATCCAGGAATCCGGTGGAGGGTTCTTTCTGAATTCTTCGATGTGTGTCAGATAAAACTTGGATGGACCCTCATCCTTGTGAATCTCAATTGTTTTATTGAAGCCGGCTACAGCTTGATCCCATTCGCGCTTCTTGAATTTTTCAATGGCATCTTGATAGCAATCTCTCCATTCTTTAGTCTCCTGAGCTTTATCCGGAAAGCTGATCAGTTCATACACTGTGACAATGTTTTTCTCGAATCCCTTCAGAAGAAAATGACCGACCAGTCGGGTGACAAATTGATCCTCGATTCCTTCCAGTAAATCCTGTGTAACTAATGTGCCGGTGCCGGTGTACTTGTTCAATCCTTCAAGGCGTGCCGCCATATTGATGTTTTCTCCGAACGCAGTGTAGTCAAACCGCTTTGAGCTTCCGAAGTTTCCGACACTGGCATTTCCTCGATGAAGCCCGACGCGGGTCACTAAAATTTCTCCACTGGGAGCCTTGAATTCCCCAATGCCATCCCGCAGAAAAAGTGCGCCCTGACAGGCCTTGAAATTATGATCTTCCTGAGTTAGAGGCGCATTCCAAACCGCAAAGATGGCATCCCCGATCAATTTAACAATGGTGCCGCCTGAATCCTGAATTTTTGCGATGGCTGCTTCAAAGTAACCATTCATCATAGTGGCCAGATCATCCGGACTCATGCCTTCTGAAACGGTGGTGAATCCAGCAATATCACTGAACAGAATACTGAGATTGCTCTGAGAGGCTCCCGGTTTCAGAAGTTCCGGGTTCTTGAGAATCTGCTTGGCCGCTGAAGGTGAAACATAATTGGAAAGCGACTGCATCAGTAGACGTTTCTCAACATACAGGCTCAAGGAATTGTAGGCAATGGACCACAACAAGGCGATGGGTATCTGAAGGGCAACGATGATCATCCAGGCAAACCATTTATGATTGTACAATAACATATTATAGGAACTAATTATTACCAGGATTGTCGAGATCAGGGCGATCAAGGTTGCCTTGACGGGTTTAAATTTTGGGAGAAAGAAACCGAAGAAAATGCCAGACGCAATAATGATGAGCAGATGAATGTTGGGTGATAACTCTTCATACCAATCCTGTCTAACCAGGTTCAAGTACTTGGCAGCCTGAATGGACACCCCGGGTAACATACGGTCGTCTCCCGCTTCCCGAAGCATTACAGCTGCTGGATTCCGGTATTCATCTTTATGTTCTCCCTGAAGAACGGTGTTGATGCTGGAACCTATGAAAACGACCTTGTCTTTGAAATATCCTTCAGGACATTCCCTATGATATTTTTCTATTCGTTCCGAATGTTGGATTGTCTTGTGAATGCCAAAATTCGGTATCATCCGCATCGGGGATCCGTTATAGTTGATATACTTTCTGGATAACTTCACCGTCTCATTCGTCGAGACCGGTAAGCCAACCATCTCTGCCGTCGCCCAGCTTAAACTGGAAAATAATTGAGAGGGTAAATGGAGAAAATGCTTTCGGACGGTAAAGTCATTGTCGGCCAGTGTTTCTACGGCACCGATATCCCAGACTACGGCATCAAACAATTCATAAGGAGGGGCTAGATTCCTGCCCTCGGCATTCATATTCTGGGTGTTTTTCAGGAAGTCCGCTCCCAATACCACATTTCCAAAATCTTCCATGGATTTGGCGAATTTTTGATCGACTTCAGGATTATCGCTGGATCCCGTGAAGAGGACATCGAATACCACTCCTTTCGCGCCTTCTTCATTGAGTCGATTGATCAATGTGGCATACATCTCCCTGGGCCAGGGTCTCCCTGGATCCAAGTTGAAAACCTCATGAGATTCGTCATCTATTAATACCATGACGACCTTGTCGGTTTTTTTCATTGGCATGCAGGCTCCCGGTAGATCGAAAGAAAGATTAATCCACATTTTTCCGAATTGAGGGAAAATTAGAAGGTTGGCGCCTAGTCCTGTTGCCAGCAACGCTCCCACCAAGCTGCCACGCGTAATCTTAAAGAAGTTTTTGAGGTTCACATTTCGATTTCAACAGGGAAACCAAACTTGGTCAAGCGGGTTAATGGGTGACGATTGTGGAAGAGCGCGGGGAGGGGCGGCTGTCTTCAGTCGGGATTTGGTGAATCCATTGGAAATACACAAGAAACAGTACGCGTTACGGCCTTGATGAGCTTGTTTACAGTCCTTCCTGATCCCAAGTGGCGACTTTGTCACACGCACCAAAATCTAACGGGAAATTAGAGCTCTTTGGGCTAACGCGACAACATTTGGACTGCGTCGACGAGTTTTACGAAGACGCCGCTTTCTGTTGGCTGACCAGATAAAGCTTAATGGAATTGCAGTGTGGCGAGTATGTTCCAGCGAGCAGGGCGCCAAGATTCTGAGATTAAAAATTGAATGCGAACCGAGCTGCAAAGGTGCGTTCTCGCGGTAGTTCCTGATAAAAGTTCAATGGGCTGAGTGGATAATCCTGATCGAAAATGTTCATCAGGCCCAATCGGATTTCTGCATGCCGATTATTGAATCGATATCCACCAAAAAGATTGAAATGCCAGAACTCGTCACCTTTGCGTGCTGAGAGATCATCCTGATTGCTTTGAGTTCTGTAGATGGCTTCACCAATGGAAAAGAACCCCGATTTGTGGTTGTATAATGCGAAAAGATCGGTTTGATGCAGTATGGATTTATAGTCTTCGTCTGCTCCAATTTCAGCGATTTCGCTGTTTAAATCTGACCTTGATATCGTGTGACGAGCACCCAAGGTCCAATTATTCCCCAATAATTGGTAGAGGTTGAATCTCAGGTTTTCTTCCTGGTAATCCAAATCGTTTTCCATGTCGCCGGCCGTCAGAGCAAAAACCGTATCATCAAGGACTGGTAATTGACGGTCGCCATCCTGGTTGAGGATTTCTGCTTCAACACCGAAATAGGTTTTTGTAGGGAAAACATAATCCAGACCAAGGCCGTAGGTTTCAAATTCAGACCCGGCAATCAATCCACCGAAAGATCCGGTTATTAAACTGCGGAAGGCTTGCGTGAAACCTGCTAATTGAGTCGGTTCCAATCGAACACTATTATCAAAAAATAAGCCGCCCAGTGATTGAGTATAGGCACCCCTCAAGGTCAGGTTTTCCATTGGAGTATATACGAAACCAATTTTTGGAGAAATTTGATCATCCTTTGTGGTATCATCTGTTGCCGGAAGAATATCGACATTTACAGGGTATTTGATCTTGTCGAATGTGACTCCAAAATTGATTTGAAAGTTATCGGAAACTTCCCAGTAATTGTATGCAAATATGCTGAACCGGTAGAACTCGCTGTCAAAATCATCCTTTAAACTCGTTCCTCTAATGCCCGTATTTAATGTTCCATCAATTTCGATATCTCCATACTGATACCGCCCACCCAACACAGTTGTAATTCGGTTACCCTTTATGATGTGCTGCACATTCGCATTGTAGAAAGTTGTGTCGCTTCGATAATTTTGTTCATCAGTAATTTTCGTTTCGAACTTATCAAAAAAAGTACCAGGGAGATCTGTTTTGTGAAACGAGACATTACCTGGATTGCTTCGTCTGAGTATATTATCTGTGCTGCCTAGCAGAACTAAAGTGGTCTGCTTTTCACTCCACTTGTGGTTCAGGCCGGCAAAAACCATTGGCTCCAGGTTTTCCTTTGCCCGCAGGACCGTATTTGCCATGTCCTGATCATAATACTGGGAAGTGTCACCCGATTCTGCATCAAAATACTGCACCTGCAGAAACAGGGTGTCCTTGGGAGTCAGTTGGAATTTGAATTTCCCCAGGACATTATAGCTTTCCAGATCGTTATTGGGTCGCCAACCGTTGCGTTTTACGTAACCGAAATCCAGAGAGTAGCTGTAATCCTTAAAAGTGCCGGATTGTGAATTATCGGTTTTCCAGTCTCCGTTGCTGGTGTATCCGGATGCTGAAAGATAGCTGAAGCCGTCTTCTTCCAGAAGTTTGGAGTATTCCTGCTGGGAAATATTCTGAGAGAGACCACCGGCGCCGACTGGGGATAGCAGGTTGGCCATGAGTTGTTCAGCCAGCCAGGGAGTTTCAAATCGAAGGTTGATTCGATTGGGGTCGGTCAAAGCAAAGTAACTTGAACCTAAAAACTGATGGGCTGAAGCGTTGAGGTAATCGCTCTGCACCGCCTTGGAACCTTCGCGCGTGCTGACGTCAATCATGCCGGCATCCCGATAGATTTTGGAGAGGTTAGCACTCCGGACCGCTTGGTCTTGATCGAGCAACTGTTGGGATCGGTAGACGCTGCGATTGTTGTTCAGGGCTTTCGACTTTTCAAGGTTGGTGACGGCTTGATTGATCCGATTCATCTGTTGATTCAGGAGAGCGGTATATAACCATGAAGTCGGATCGTTCGGATCGAGCTTTCTTGCCAGGGCCAATTCTTCACTCGCGCGGTCATTGTCGTTCACATTGCTGAAGGCTTTGCCGAGATAGCTGCGGAATACCGCTCGGTTCGGTTCCTGGACAGCGGCTGTCTGCATATCCTGACGACCCTCTTCATCTCGACCCTGTTTGATCTTGACGAGACCTAATCCCAACCAGGCATTGCCGAGGCCTCCATCAGTATCGACAGCTTCCTGAAACTGCTGTTCAGCGTCCTGAATTTTGTTTTCAGCGGCCAGGAGATAGCCGCGCAATGAAAGTGCCTGGGCATTTCTGGGCGAAAGCAAAACGCCTCGATCCAATGATTCCACTGCGTCATCAACCCGTCCGAATGAAAACTGCATTTCTGCGACTCGGATCTGTGCAAACCCGAAATCAGATGATTCTTCGACGGCGTTTTGTGCGGCAATCAAGGCCTGCGGAAGTTGGGATCTGGATTGCTGATAATAGGATTCCGCCATCCATTCTGTAGTTAGATTCAATGATTCATCACGGTCCCAAATTTCATACTTTACAGCAGTCACCAGCTTTTGAATCGCTGCCGTCAGACGCTTTGTAACGGCATCCGCATTGGCATCATCCAGAACAGGCTGGAGTAATCCGATGGCCTCCTCGACTCCTCCAACGGAAAGAACCAGTGCCGAAAGATAGATCCGTTCCCGGTTGGACTGGGGATCCCGAGTTTCAGGGAATAAAGCCAACGCTTGCAGCAAGTCACCTGTCAGGTAAGCATTCAATGAATCCTCGAGAGCGGTGGCGGTGGCCTGATCAAGTTCGAGATCGTCCAAGTCGAGAATTGCTGGATAATACAGTGCCCACTGGATGATGTTGGTTGCATTGATCACGGCGGTCTTAACCGGAGCCTGTCCTGGAGCGACCGTTCCCTGTTCACCGGCCGTCAATTGGAGGGAACCGAATTCATTGGTCATGTCGACATCTCCATCGAACATGGTAATCTGGGTGGTACCGTCGGTTTCCACCAGTAGATGAAACTCAGTACCACGAATAGCTCCTGATGCGGTTGGGGTTTGAAAATCGATGCTGGCAGGCTTGTCTCGATTGAGGAAGTAGGCAGCTCCTGCTTTCAGGTCGAGCAGTCGTTTCCGGTCGGCTTCTTCCGGTTTGTTCGGTGGTTTGATGGAAAGGGTAGTATACTGGTTTACTTTCAGGACGCTGAGGTCGGAAAACTGTAAAGTAGCTCGGCTGCGTCGTCCGGTCCGAAAACCATCCTCTGTCTTGAGTTCCTGTCCCTTATCGGCTTTCAGCCATTGTCCCTGTCCGGTTTTCTGGTATTCAATCTGTCGGCCTGATCGCGTCAGGACTACATTCTTACCGGCATAGCTGTCATTGGTTGGTGGAGTATCCTGAGCCAAGCCTGAAAAGGCGCTGACAGCCGTCAAAGTCGTGGCGAAAAGGAACTCCCTAATCCGTAATGAATATTTCAGAACCATTGGGTTGGATCATTTTTTCGATCAAATCGAAGCTAAGCTTATACCTTCAAATTGATGCAAAATCAAGAAAATCAAGAAAATCAATGATTTGCTTTAAATTCTGGGGACGAAAGATTGGTAGGGCATGCTTCACTGGCATACGTTTACGAGATCCTTTTACAGAAGACAGGTCCCTTTTATCCGTCCGTTCGTTCACTCGGTAGCGTGCGTTGTCCCCTTCGCATTTTCAGTGTATTGTCGGCTGTCAGCCGAAAGAATTTCCGGTTCCACCGGGAATGCACTGAGACAGTCGACGCTACAACAGCCTCTTAACCTCGTATTTAGTCACACCCTTGTGGTCGGTCTTTCCGAGAACAAGTTCCCGATTGGCACAAATCCGGCTCTACTGTAAGTTAAGAATCTTTTTTACTCACAACAAATGATGAAGGAATTCAAGTCCACAGGAAGTGTTGAGACAAATGACCGGCTCAATATCCTGGCGTTTAATCAGATATATATCACGATTGCACTTTTCTGGCTTCTTGGAATTGTTCAGGGACCTCTCGTTAAGGCTTCAGCAATTGATAGTTTGTCCACTATTCACCCCCAAGGTCGGGTTTGGGTGACCGACGGAACCGTTCATGCCATCCATCAACAGGGGGGCGTTCTGTATCTCGGTGGAGAGTTTCAAAAAGTCGGTCCGAATCCAGGAGGGGTTTCGGCTTTGAAGATTTCTTCTGCCGAAACGGACGCCGATTTTCCACTCATTGAGGGAAAAATATTTGCTATCGCCTCTGATGGGGAAGGTAATCTTTACCTAGGAGGCAATTTTGATCGGGTTGGGGTTTTTGCCAGGTCGAATCTGGTCAAGTTGAATCCGGACTACTCGGTAGCACAGGCATGGCGACCCTCTATTACTGGACCTGTCACCGCTCTCGAAGTATCGGACGATCGATTGTTTATTGGAGGATGGTATGGTCGCGAATAATATAGTGCCCGACATCTCTATTGGTTCCCAGGGTTACGCCTACTCTGGC
>DUCD01000449.1:11358-11743 GCA_012959985.1 Verrucomicrobiales bacterium
GAAGCGTTTCAAAACTTTCCGTGACGGAAGCGGTCCGATCCAACGTCGACGTGACAGCAATCAGCGACATTTCTGCGACGCGAATCGATAGCAGTGAGGTGCTTGGAAATACTTCCCTCCAAGTGAAGGTTCCCGCTGGGTCTTATCTGACGGTGGTTGATCTGAATTCGGGGCGTAAGGACCTGACCTGGAACCCGGAAATCAATGGACAGGTTACCGCCTTGAAGGTGGTGGGTGACCTTTTATTTGCGGGAGGGGAATTTGTTGTTGCTGGGGGTGTGAGACAATCCTATTTTGCTGCCTTTTCAAAGGAGACGGCCCGTCTTGTGGAAAACCGGTTCCGGTTGGAATTGAATCGACCGGTCAGGGCGATTCATCAGCGAGG
>DUCD01000450.1 GCA_012959985.1 Verrucomicrobiales bacterium
GTCCGACAATTTCAGCCCCTGGGATTTTCCGAAAACTTGATGCCGATCAGTATAATTGGAGAAACCGACCAGCGAATGTGGAGGGTTCTCTTCAAACATGTGGAAGCTGCCTATAAGAAATTGGATATGTCCGATGTCGTCTGGATCGGAGCCGATGAAATGAATTGCCGAAAGGGTCACGACTACCTGACCGTATTCGCCGACCTAATGGTGCGACGGGTTTCGGTTGCCACTGAAGGGAAGGATTCAGGGACCTTTGAGGCCTTTGTAGAGGCGCTGAGCGAACATAATGGACATCCCAAGGCAATTACTCAGGTCGCCATTGACATGAGTCCCGCCTATAAGAAGGGAGTGAGAGAAAACCTTGGCAATGCGCAGATAGTGTTCGATAAATTTCATGGGGTTGCCCAAGTCGGTGAGGCCGTCGATAAAGTCCGTCGAGCTGAAATTCGGAGTGATGAGGAATTGCGAAAACAACTCAAAGGAACTCGATGGATATTTCTAAAAAATCCGCAGAACCTGACCGACAATCAGAAAGTTGAATGGGAGGAGTTGGGCCTGAAAAACCTCTGTACAGGTATCGCTTATCAAATGCGTTTAAACCTGCAAAGGATTTATCGCTGCCGAACAGCCGAAACAGCCGAACGTAAATTCAACGAATGGAGTGAATGGGTCAGAGGCAAAGCGGCAAAAATTGGAAAACTTCTGGACCCAATGGTTAAGGTGGCGGCGATGATTGAACGTAATCTGGTTGGAATACTGGCACACTGGAAAGATGGCTTAACTACAGGTTTTATGGAAGGACTGAACAGTCTCTTCAGCGCAACCAAACGTAAGGCTCGCGGTTTTAGCAACTCTGTATCTATGATTACAATGTTATATTTTGTGGCAGGAAAACTTTCAATACCAACCTATTCTACCCACTGAAAGTGTCGAGGAACCACAATTCGGGTCAGGAAGAAAATTTAATCTGATTTAACATGATCAAAACAAACGAAAACAAACGGATCAGATGGAAACTCATTCTGTGGGTGCTTTTGGTATTGGCAATGATCGAAACTGGGGTCTGGCTCTGGTTCGGCAGGGTCTTGGAAGACGGCACCATGCAGTCCGTTTCGGTATGGTTCTGGGTAATAATCAACTTGGTTTGCCTGGTTCTGTGGTGGGTATTCCTGAGTCGCACGCCCTGGACCGTTCGCCTGGCGGGAGTCATCGCGATCGGAATCGGTGTGGTGGGTGTCAAAACATTGATAAGAATAGATGGGTTTTCAGGAAAGATGGTTCCCCGTCTGGCTTTTCGCTGGAGTATGACTCCGGAAGAATCCTCAGAAGCAAAACGACAATCGATCGGAGCTTCAAATCCTGGACAGGTGGGAACGCGATCCGAAAAACCGGTGGAAGTCACGAACCGGGACTGGCCCGGATACCGAGGCGCGAATCGGGATGCTATTGTTAAAAGTCTCCGTTTCCCCTTGAAGTCGGAAGGATACCAGGAGATCTGGAGAATTCCGGTCGGCCTCGGTTGGGGTTCTTTTGCTGTGGTGGGACAGTCCGCCTTTACTCAGGAACAGCACGCAGACCTTGAATACGTCGTCTGTTACGATGCGGAATCAGGAAAAGTCATCTGGGAACATGACGACGTAGTTCGGTTTTCGGAATCCCTTGGCGGAGACGGTCCGAGAGCGACACCGACATTTCATGAGGGAAGACTGTACGTCCTGGGCGCCACCGGTATTTTGAACTGCCTGAATGCGGCGGACGGCAGGCTCCATTGGTCGGTGGACATTCTGAAAGACAACGGAGCGTCCAATCTTTCCTGGGCCATGGCAGGCTCCCCTTTAATCTATGGATCGAATGTGATCGTCGCTCCCGGCGGCACCGACTCGAACAGTGTCGTCGCTTACGATCTGGAAACAGGGAAGCGCAGTTGGTCTGGAGGAAATGATCCCGCTTCCTACAGTTCACCTGTCATTGCAACCCTTCATGGAGTCGAGCAGATACTGGTTCACAATGCGGTCGGATTGTCGGCCCATGAAGTGGATGGGGGAAAATTACTCTGGAATTTCCCTTGGTCGAATTCGCCAGGAATTCACCCCGCCCAACCCGAAATTTCGGGGAAATCAAGAATACTGATCAGCTGTGGCTATGGCAAAGGATCCATTCTGTTGCAGCCGGACCTCATGGATTCTGGATGGCAAGTGGAACCCGTCTGGAGCAGTCGCCGTTTGAAAGCCAAATTCAACCCGTTTGTTCTGAAGGACGGATTCGCCTTCGGCCTGGATGAAGGCATTCTAGTCTGCATCGATCTGGAAACTGGACAGCGGCGATGGAAGGGAGGCCGCTATGGATACGGTCAAATCCTGTTGGCCGAAGACACCCTTCTCGTGTTGGCGGAATCGGGAGATGTGGTCATCGTTAAAGCCTCCGTTGAAGATCATTTTGAACTGGATCGTTTCAAAGCGTTTGAGGGCAAAACCTGGGGACACCCGGCGGTTGCCCAGGGAAAACTTTTCGTCCGAAACGGACAGGAAGCGGTTTGTTATAGGATTCAAGAAATCTGAACCGAAGAAGATCCAGGATTCCCTTGGGAAAAACCCACTTCTAAATTCCCTGGGAGGGGTCGGGCGTGGGTTATTCAAATAGGATAAACGGCGGCATCACAACCCTGGAGACCTGTGTTACGAACGTGCTTAGGATCCCGTAGTGTCCGGAAATTCAATCACCACCATTTTACGCTGCTATTCGATAATAATAATTGAGCATTCCTACCTGTCGTGGGTCGCATAGAATCTTTCCTTCCGATGGCATGTTTTCAATTCCTGGATTGATCATCTTGTTTCCCAATGATTGATGGGCTCGTTCAATGTTGTAATGCTCAACAAAATTTCCAACCCCACAGCGTCCATAAAATTCGTTGATTCATAGTATCGGTTCAAGATCGGCATCAAGTTTTCGGAAAATCCCAGGGGCTGAAATTGTCGGACTTGATGCCGATCAGTATATTAAGGAAAAATGTTTTACTGACGTGAAGTTAGGGATACCGCCGGCATATAGGATCGGGCAACCTCTCTTTCCCACCAATTTCCGGTGGCCCGCCGGGATTCAACTGTGGTAAAATGGTAATCTTCCACGACGGCCCGGATATAGACGGGAGGTCGATCGGGAAAGGGATTGTGATGCAGGAGGCCAGTTACGGAAGGTGCCCCTTGAAGCAGCTTTTCGGCGAATCGAAGAAACCATCGGTTCTGTGGACTGCGAAAATCACCCAAGGCAGCAAACCACATCTGCCAGTCGAGCCTTGGTTGATGCGGTTGGACCCATCGGGGAGCCTGGTCCAGCGCTCCCGGCTTCCACTTAAATTCATACGCCTTCCATTCCACACCGTCAAAACTCCCCTCCACCCGGATTTCCGGTCGAGTGGGAGTCATCACGGCAAACAGACCATAACCGTTGACCAACCGAAAGGGTGAACAGATTTGAAGAATGGGCATGATGGATCGAGGCATTTTACCTCCTGTAACCTGATTGAATAGTACCAACCAGCCCATCAATATCAATATCCCGCCGAGCAAGGTATTCCATACCAACCTTAATTGAGGTGACCGAACCAGTCCAGGCTGGAACCGGAATCGGTTCCGGAATTTCAAAGGGATCCACCGTCGAAGCAAATCATCATCCAAAAGGGCAAAACACAAGAGGACGGTGAGAATATTGAAAAAGCAGTAATTCCCGCTGATTCCGATGACGAGCATCAGTCCGATGAAGCTGAAAGCGGCAACAATCCGCAGACGGCGTGTCAGGAAAATCAGGAAGGGAACAACGATTTCGATGGCGAACATGAGGACGACGGAGAACTTCTGGAATTCATCAGGCAGTTGGTGAGAGTACCAAGCCCAGCGTGTCGGCAGAGGCTGAGTTTCGTAGTGATACTGCAGCGCGGTCAAACTTTTCCATAGCGGGTCGCCACTCATGAGTTTAACCAGACCTGAGACGAACATAAGCCTGAAAAGCAACCAGCGATAGACCCAGAGGAGTAAGCGTGATGGGGCTGAATTTTTTCGTGAATCAAGGAATATACAGAACGGGGAAAAGAAAACAGCCATGAATCCGATTTCCAGGAGTAGGATATCCCACTGAAAACTCAGGAAGGACTGCCCGACACTGCATAGCGACAAATAAGAGATCCACAAAAAGGCGAAACTGAAAACCGGCATGACTCCAATTACCGCCAGAACTGAAAAGACCATACCTCCCATCAGCACGAGGCCGATAAACGCATCGTCTGCCCGAATCCAGAAGAGCGTCGGAACCTGCCAAAACCTGGCATCACCCAACTGAGAGTCAGCCCGTTCCAGGAAGGATTGCACTGGAAGGATTCCATCACTTCCCAGCAAACCTTCCCATTGAATCCATAGGGAAAGGAACGCGGTCAGATACACCAACCCCAAGCCTCGAAGGAAGATTCGCCGGGAAAGAATATAGGATTCCTGTGAAGGAGCCGTAACCCGGGAAAAGATCTGAGTAAGGAATCCCGCTTTTTGATTCTTCGAGCGGGGTCCCTCTTCCGGGGTCGGCTCCGAGACGGATTCCGTCATTTCCCGATCTTCTTCCGGAACAGGATTACCTGCTGCGGGTGTAATGCGGATTGGGTTTCAATCCATTCCAGAAGAAATTGGGCCGCCTCCCTATTCACTTGCCATTCCGCGCCGAGGTGCCTCATGACATGAAAAATCTCGCGCCCCATGTAGAATTTACCAATTCCGTCCCCATCATGTTTTACGAGTGCCGGCAATGATACTCTTCACGTGATCCAGACGCTCCCACTCATCGGTGGAGAAAATCTTCCGGGCATCATCGGCGACCAACTGGATTCCGTAACGGGGATGTGCATCATGAATTCCGACTCGAGCGCCGGGATTCAGAAATGGAGCCCAATCCAGATAATCCTGCAGTGCCTGATCGTGATTTCCATCGATCCATAGAAAATCTATTTTACGGTCCCAGTTCTTGACCACTTCCTGAGAGTAACCCTCGATCAGTTCGACCTTATCGCCGGCACCTATTTCATCCAGACGAGACCGAACAAGTTGCATGCCGGGCTTCTGGTCAAGGGAAACTGCCTGATCCGTTAAATCCTCCTGTTTCTCTAAATCAGAATCGAACGGATCGATGGAAAAGATCCTTCCATTCTTTTTGGAAGCTCCGAGATAAAGATAAGAAGTGGACAAGCCACCATAACAACCGATTTCCACGATGCAACCGTCCCGGGGTATTTCTGAAGCCCAGCGAGACAACATGGCTGCCTCGGTATGACGAATCATGCCACCATATTGACTTTTGCTAAATCGATGCCCGAATAACAAGCCCATCAAGTTGTGGTATATCGGTCTGGAAAAACCATACCACACCTTGGGGCTTCGATCTGAATAGGCACGTTCAAAAAATGTGCTGTTTGAGGAACCAATTGCCATCCTGTTTTTCTCCGATCGGCATGTTGTCTGGAATTGAAAATATATTCAAGAGCAATGGTGCCTGGCATGGATAAGAGACAATAGGACGTGTCTTCCCGAAACGAAGAGAATCTCCCGCAGAGACGCAGAATAAAAGAGGCCTAATTGGGTAGGGCGTGCTGTCCCCTGCGCGCCGCGTGTGGTAAGAGTGAATCATCCAAAAAGAAAGCAGCTACAAACCAATGCAGACCGCTTTGGTTTCGGTGTAATTATTCAACACCTCCTGTCCCATTTCACGTCCCCAGCCGGACTGTTTATAGCCCCCGAATGGTAGGGCGGCATCAAAGACATTGTAGCAATTGATCCATACTGTTCCGGCGCGCAACTGCCTTGCGGTCCGATGAGCTTTGGAGACATCCCGAGTCCAGACGGCAGCGGCGAGGCCATAGTCGTTATCATTCGCGCTGCTTATCAGTTGAGCCGAATCCTTGAATGGCTCGGCAACTACCACCGGGCCGAAGATCTCTTCACGGACGATTTTCATGTCGGGTTTCACCTGGGAGAAAACGGTCGGTTGCACAAAATAACCGGCATTGCCCAATCTACGCCCACCCGCGACGGCACAGGCCCCATCGGCCTGACCGGATTCAAGATAACCGGAAACACGATTCAGTTGTTCCTCAGAAACCAAAGGACCCATTTCGGTTTCGGCATCTGTGCCGGCACCGAGCTTGATCCGTTTCGCCAATTCACCGACTCCTTCCACAACCTGATCGAAGATCGCTTCCTCAACCATCAACCTTGAACCGGCACAGCAACACTGGCCATGATTGAAAAAGATGGCATTCGCGGCCCCCTGAATTGCCGCATCAATATCCTGAACATCTGCGAAAACAATATTCGGAGATTTGCCACCGAGTTCCAACGTTAATTTCTTCAGATTACCGGTGGATGCCTTAACGATCATTTTCCCAACTTCAGTGGAACCGGTAAAAGCAACCTTGTCCACCTTATCGTGGGCAGCCAGGGCGGCGCCGGCTGTTTCACCATAACCCGGGACAATATTGACCACACCGTCCGGCAAACCGGCCTCGATCAACAATTCTCCAAGTCTAAGCGCCGTCAACGGTGTCTGTTCAGCGGGCTTAAGAACGATGGTATTGCCGGTAGCCAAGGCCGGCCCAAGTTTCCAGGCAGCCATCAGCAAAGGGAAATTCCAGGGAATAATCTGACCAACCACTCCCACGGGTTCACGTAAGGTATAGGCATGGAATTCAGCTCCGGGGGCATAGGCGACCGAGATAGGAATTGTCCTGCCCTCCATTTTTGTTACCCATCCGGCCATGTAATGAAAAAGATCTGCCGCCAACGGAATGTCTGCCACTTTGGCAACCGATATAGGTTTTCCGTTATCAATCGATTCAAGTTCAGCCAATTCCTCTGCATTCTCCAGGATCAAGTCTCCAATCTTCCAGATCAGTTTCCCTCGTTCAGAGGGTATCATCCGACGCCAGGGACCCCTTTCATCGTCAAATACTTTTCGTGCTGCCTGGACAGCTGCATCGATATCCTCTTTGTCTCCTGAAGCGATTTGCGCAATCTCCTGTCCATTCGCAGGATTAAAAACGGGAAAAGTCTGTCCGGATAGGGAAGGAATCCATTGCCCATTGATCAGCATCTGTCGTGGGGAAGACAGATACGCCTGTGCCTTTGCACTGAATTTGATGTCCTTGATTTCCAATGGAGCAGTTTCAATCATGATGATTTATTGGGTTGATATTTATTCGAAAGTGTATTCGAAAAATTTTGGATCTCCATAAAAAAAGGAGCCGAGTTTTTCCCGGCTCCCTGTCACTTTTAAAGATTTCTAAATCCGGCTTAATCGCCCACAACCCGATAGAAATTCGATGCGGCATCTCCAATGCTGATGGTAAAGGAATTGCCATCAGGCTGAGGAGAGACATCCTGCCAATTTGTGGCTGAACCAATCGCACTAGCAGATTGCAAAGTGCCCGCTTCGTTCCAGGAGATAACAACACTGTCACCCTCAAGGGCAGCGGTCAATGTGGCCGAAACAGAAGGCTCATCAACCACAGGAGGCGCATCTTCTCTCGGTGGACGTTCAGCAACAGGACCGATGCCTCCCAAGACGGAGGCGTTTTCAAAATATCCAACAACGACGTCGTCCAGTTGGTCGATATAGGCGGCAAGCCCAAAAGTTAATCCCGTCGAAAATGGAAACGGGACTTCAACTCCGAAGACTCCGTCCAAGTAGAGTTTCACGGTCTCACCATTGGCCACCATTCTCATCTCATGGGCTCCCTGGTCGTCAAAAGCGGGACCATCGAATGCATCGATATTCAATCCGGGGATCGTAATATGGTCCACTATGAGATCACCGGTCTGCACATTATACCTCCACCCTCTGGACCTTGCATCATGAACGGCATGCTCGTGGAAGAAGACGTAATTCCCAAATACATCCCTTACCCAAGCGCCAACAATCTGGTCGGCCGATGTGCCGGCGACCAGCACGAAGTCCAGCGACTCGCGATCAGCTACAAATGATATGGGAGCCGTCACTTCAGCTGTATAATCCTCGTTCGTGAACAAACCCATTCCGGCCCATGTAGCGCCTTCACCTCCGGTAACATCTATCTTCAACAGTCCGTTTTCCTGGGTGATACCTGATTCCGGAGTCGCGAAACCGGTATCGAATGGAAGGTCGTCGAATCTCCAAATGCCTGTGTCGAAGCTTGACCCTGAAAAATCATCTTCAACAAGGGGCAGAGGTACCGCCACCACGTCGACAACCAGAGGACCCGCCACGCACACTTCAGGATCAACGGTAATGTCAAATGCGGTCATTCCTCGACCAATCGGGTCTACGGTAAAGAACTGAGTGCTGGCAGAGCCCACCGCAAAAGTGAGAGTCAGAGACGCTTCACCTCCGGCAGCGTTGGGGAAGGCAAGAGGCATAGCCACTGCGGGATCACGGCTGGTGATCGTCACGGTGACCTCTGTGGTATCGTTCAGTAACTGAGGCACGCTTACGGCAACTTGCTCAGTCCACTGATCAAGTGTGATTGTCATATTATCCGGTGAAGCACTCACACAGGGCAGGACGTTTTCAATGACGACGTTATCGAATACACCCCGAACAATGTCACCCAAGGTTGCCAATTCCGCATAGGCACCTATTTCAACGTAAATGCCTGTCGTCACTTCGAACGGGAAACTGCCTCCGGAGACACCATCGAGGAATATTTCCACAGAACTTCCATCGGCCACCATCCGGATCCGGTGATTACCGATATCAAGAATTTCCGAGAAAGCCGCAATACGGCTACCATCACCTGTTGGGCTTCCCGGATTGGTGTTTACCTGCCAGGTATTGTCTGCCAAGGACCCTCCCGAGTTCTGTGAAAAGAAGACAAACTGCGACCGATCGGCTGTACTCAGGAATATACCCGTTCTGACTCCGATATTCTGATCAACAGAAACACGGTCCACTTCGACGGCAAGGGTCAGATCTTTCGTAGCGATATAGCTGTTGGCGCTTCTCAATGAAGCTCCAGCCCAGGAGTCAACCGTAGGCACACCATCAATGACCAGAGTCCCCCCTGTCTGGTTTACGGTGAAATTGCCTTCCCCATCTTCAAACGGAACATTCGAAATTTCCCATACTGAACTATCGATGCTCCCTCCGGAAAAATCTTCATCAAGAACAATTCCCGGATCCGAAAGGACGGCGACATTCAGCCGATTGCCACCCGCAATCCCACCTTCGATGGTAAACTGCGCGCCGCCGATGCCTATACCGGAAACTCGGAAGGTTGCGGTATTTGCTCCGCCGGCAGGGAAAGTCAAGGCCAGCGTACCGCCGTCACCACCTTCCGGAACGGCAACACTCGGATTATCACTACGGACACTTACCTCAACCGGACCGGAACTGTTCAAGCCTTTAGGGATACGGACCGTGATCGGCTGGCTTGTACCGTCAAGCCTCACACTGACGTCTGAAGGCTCAAAGGTCGCACCCCCCGCGCTCTCAATGACGAGATTGTCCCAGAGGGTATCGGCGGAGTCACCGTTGGCGCGGGCGTAACTTCCGAAGTGGAAGACGACCGGCGAGAAGGGAAATCTCACTTCGGCTCCCTGAACTCCGTCCAGAAAGAGTTTCACAGTGCTGCCGTCGGCAATCATGCTCATGTTGTGGTTACCGCCACCGTCCCAGGGATCTCCCTCAAACATGGGCAGGTTCGTACCGCCGCCGGTCGGCGTATCCCCCTCTTCACCGATTTTCCGGTTGTATTGCCAACCGTTTTCGCCTTGATTGTCGGCAAAGAGAACATAATTACTCTGTGTTGCTGCATCGAGAATCCAAAGAGCACTGCGGGTGGACGTGCCCTGCCCCGCTTCAGACACCCGGTCAATGTTCAGGGTGATGGTTTCGGAATCGGAAGGCGAGAAAGTAGGAACGACACGGAGCGTGCCGCCCGACCACCATTGAGTTGTGGTCTCCCCGACAAAGCGCATGCCGCCATCACTCGGTTCCGCATGGATGTTGCCGATCCCTCCTTCGAAAAAGGGCGAGTCGTCCTCGAATTTTGAAGCATCGATGGTTTCTGATGAAAAATCGTCAGAGAACACTACATTGGTCTGTCGGACGACTGCTTCGATCTTCAGATTGTCCCAGGTCGTGTCGGCCGTGTCGTTATTGGCACGAGCATAACTGCCGAATTGGAAAGTAACTTTGGAAAATGGAAACTTGACCTCGGTGCCCAACTGACCGTCCAGAATCAACTTCACGGTTTGTCCATTTGCAATCATCTGCATTTTGTGAAAACCGCCATCGTCAAAGTCCCCCCCATTGAACAAACCGATGTCAGTACCACTTCCGGTTTTAACATCTCCTTCTTCTCCGATATTGCGATTAAATCGCCATCCGCCTTCTCCACGGACATCTGCAAATAGTACAAAGCTGTTCTGGGTCTCATCATGGATCCAAAGCGCGCTCCGAGAAGCGGAGCCCTCCCCCGCTTCTGCAACTCGATCAATGGAGACAGAAACGGGTGTTTCTTCGCTGGCATTCAGGGTTTGGTTGAACTTCAGGGTACCACCGGACCACCACTGGGTTGTCGTCGAACCTACAAATCGCATGACATCACCACCCGCCTCGGCGTGGATGTCCCCCACACCACCCTCGAAAAACGGTGTAGCCGCCTCCAAGGAGGGATCGATTGAATCGGATGAAAAATCATCCTCGAAGACAACAGTGGTGGGCAGATTGGTCTCGATGGAGAGATTATCCCAAGTGGTGTCGCCCGTGTCATTATTCGCCCGGGCATAGCTACCGAATTGGAAAGTGACTTTGGAAAAAGGAAAAGTGACCTCGGGACCGAGTTCGCCATCGAGAATCAGTTGTACGGTTTGCCCATTGGCAACTATTTGCATACGGTGAAGTCCGTTGTCATCCCATGGGTCTCCTTCCCACATTCCAATATTCGATCCCCCACCTGTTGGATTATCTCCGGCTTCGCCGATTTTCCGATTGAATTGCCAACCGTTTTCACCACGGTTGTAGGCAAAAAGGACATAACTACTCTGTGTTTCATCGTGAATCCAAAGCGCACTCCGGGAGGCTGAGCCCTCCCCGGCTTCCGCAACTCGATCGATTGAGATGGTCACGGGAGTATCTTCGGTCGCATTGAAAGTTTCATTGATTCGAAGCGTTGCGCCCGACCACCACTGGGTAGTGGTTGTTCCAACAAAGCGCATGACACCGTCTCCGGCTTCCGCATGAATGTCGCCGATCCCCCCCTCGAAGAACGGGGAATCCGGCGTATATTTGCCCGAATCAATGTCATTCGACGAAAAATCATCCTCGAAAACAACGGTGGGAATCTGTGCCGAGACCTGGCTGCTGCCCATGGAAAAAACCACGAGGCAAATAAAAGCCAGGATAAGGCTGGAGCCGACTTGAACCAAACCAATGGAATGGCAGCTCTCAGCATGCTTACAGTAATAATATCGTTTCATAGGAGTCGATTAAGAATTATCAGTGTTTTTGGGAATATGTGGGATAGTTTACCGGAACTGGACAAGGCCTGTCTATTGTTTTTTTTAAGACTGATGGTAAAAAAAGGCGTAATTAGCCCGCATATTTCATACGATTAAAATGTACAATGTTAGGAATGATCGTATAATGTTGGCATGCAACATGATACGGTCGAAGACATCGAGGCAGCCGACGAAACACCTCGTAATGATCAACCGCTGC
>DUCD01000451.1:0-1962 GCA_012959985.1 Verrucomicrobiales bacterium
ATTTTGAAGGTTTTGTCTTCCTATCTTTTCACAAAACTATGCTGTGAACGGTTACAATTTCTCAACGGTTTAGCTGGTAGCGGTGGCCTATGGCCTGCTTGCATCGCAGGTGTTCTCGTTTCATTTCCACACTTCAACGACGTGGGGGGGCGGAGAAAATTGTATTAACATTTCACAATCTCCAGCGGGTTCTCCAATTGTTCTGAGACCGTAACATGGGGACTGGCCGCAAACATTTTTCTCAGCATTTTAATTTCAGCACTATTTTAAAACGCCTTATCGAACCCTAACAACGATTTAACTTTCTGATGAATTCCCTCTCGTTCTCGATGTGTCGACGCATTCAGGATTCCCACGTAACCGAAAATGGCCTCACAGTTCCATTTGAATTGAAATGCTCGTCTGAATGAGACGAATTCTCTCGTGCTCACCATTGGAATTGGCCGTAATCCTACTTTTTGAAGCTCATCTGGATTTGACTGAATTGCGCAAGCACCGATGAATCAGAAACTTGATCGAAATGCACAATTCGTCGTGGTCTAGCGCATACGGGCAACGTATAATTCAACCAGGGATAACCGAATTACTGTTCGGTGAAGGATCGATTCTGATATTTAGTAATGAATAAAAGATATGAGTGAAAATGATACAAGCCCGGAAACGGATCCGCTATTGAAGAAGTTGGTGGAACTGATTGTAATAGTAGATAATTTGAAGGACGGATTAATTGAATACCCGATTAACTTATTTGTAAATGGTCTGATCATTTCGGGAACGATTATCAGTTTCAAAGATTTCATGCTCTCTGACCCCATTCTTGATAAGTTTTTAGAAACTCACACACGGCGAGAGAAACAAAAGTCGAATCCTACAGAATTCGATGAGGATCCATGGGGATTTATACATTTGAAAAATGGGCGCACCTTCGCACCCGGGCAGCTTCCCCTTCCTAACCCGCATAATGACGGATTCTTTTGGCGCGGAAGGCTCAGTTCCATCGACGGCTTTTTTCTCCATCAATTCGATGTTTCCGATGATGGTTGAAATTCCAGTTTCCGGTTCAGCACACCGGGAACCCGGGTTCAGTCTTCGTCAGCTAATGATGGGGTTGAATTATTTGAACAATGGCCCGGCTGCCTGACTTCCCGAGCCGCCGAGCCATGGAGTATTCTGAATTCTAATATCAGGCAGACAGTTTGAAGCGATCGAGATTCATGACCTTGTCCCACGCAGCCACGAAGTCACGCACGAAGGTCTCCTGCGAGTCGTCACTTGCGTAGACGTCTGCGATAGCCCGGAGCTGTGAATTCGAACCAAAGACGAGGTCGACAGCGGTGCCCGTCCACTTAAGTTCACCTGTCCCGCGATCGCGTCCCTCGAACACGTGCTCGCATTTGGAGGACACCTGCCATTGAGTGTTCATGTCGAGCAGGTTCACGAAGAAATCGTTGGTCAACGTCTCGGGCCGCTTGGTGAACACGCCGAATTCGGATTGCCCAGTGTTTGCATTCAGAACGCGCATACCGCCAACGAGAACCGTCATCTCAGGAGCGCTCAGCGTCAGCATTTGCGCCCGATCCACCAGTAGCTCCTGAGCCGACCTCGCGTGTTTGCTTCCGGAGTAGTTGCGGAACCCGTCTGCGGTCGGTTCGAGCACAGCGAAAGATTTCACGTCGGTTTGCTCCTGCAACGCGTCTGAGCGCCCCGGTGAGAAGTGAACGGGCACGTCCCTGTGCCCTGCGTTTTTCGCCGCTTGCTCGACGGCGGCGCACCCGCCCAGAACGATCACGTCAGCGAACGAGACTTTCTTCCCGCCGGACGCCGAGCTATTGAAGCCCGTCTGGACCTGCTCCAGAGTCTGCAGCACCTTGCCCAGTTCGACCGGGTTGTTGACATCCCAATCCTTCTGCGGCGAGAGACGAATGCGCGCCCCGTTCGCCCCACCGCGATTGTCGGTACCGC
>DUCD01000451.1:2068-8931 GCA_012959985.1 Verrucomicrobiales bacterium
TTCTCCTTGAGGGCAGCGATGTCCTGCTCACCTATCAATTCATGATCGACCTTGGGGACGGGGTCCTGCCACAACTGCGGTTCTACAGGAACCAACGGCCCGAGACACCGTATTCGGGGCCCCATGTCCCGATGCGTCAGCTTGTACCACGCCTTGGCGAAGGCGTCTGCGAACTCGTCCGGGTTCTTGTGGAAGCGCTTCGATATCGGCTCATAGATCGGGTCCATCTTCAGCGCGAGGTCCGTTGTGAACATAATCGGGGCGGTCTTCTTCGACGGATCGTGAGCATCCGGCACGGTATCCGCGGCAGTTACATCCGTGGGAGTCCATTGCGTCGCACCGGCAGGACTCTTCATCTGCTCCCACTCGTAGCCGAACAGGTTATCGAAGAAGTCGTTGTTCCACTTAACCGGCTCCTGGGTCCATGCGCCCTCCAACCCACTGCTGATCGTGTCGCCGGCTTTGCCGCTGCCAAAGCTGTTTTTCCAGCCGAAGCCTTGCTCTTCGATGCCGGCACCCTCGGGTTCGGGACCGACATACTGATCCGGATTGGCAGCACCATGGGCTTTTCCAAATGTATGTCCGCCGGCAATCAGCGCAACGGTCTCCTCGTCATTCATCGCCATACGAGCGAAGGTCTCTCGAATATCCCGGGCTGCAGCAAGCGGATCCGGGGTACCGTTCGGCCCTTCCGGATTCACATAGATCAGGCCCATCTGGACGGCACCGAGAGGATTCTCGAGATCCCTGTCGCCGCTATAACGCTCGTCTCCAAGCCACGTGGTCTCAGCCCCCCAGTAAATGTCCTCTTCAGGCTCCCAGACGTCCACGCGCCCGCCGGCAAAACCTAGCGTCTTGAATCCCATCGACTCCAAGGCACAGTTACCCGTGAAGATCATCAGGTCGCCCCACGAAATTTTCCGGCCATACTTCTGCTTAATCGGCCAGAGCAACCTGCGTGCCTTGTCGAGACTCACATTGTCGGGCCAACTGTTGAGGGGCGCAAAGCGGAGTGTGCCCGAGGCTGCGCCGCCACGACCGTCGCCGGTGCGGTAAGTACCTGCGCTGTGCCACGCCATCCGAATGAAGAGCGGCCCATAGTGGCCGTAGTCAGCCGGCCACCAGTCCTGCGACGTCGTCATCACCTCTTCGATGTCCTTCTTAAGGGCATCCAGGTCGAGTGTCATGAACTCCTCTGCGTAGTTGAACGCCTCGCCCATGGGATTGGATTGGGGAGTATTCTGGTGGAGGATTTTCAATTTCGGCCACCAGTGTTGGTTCGAGGTGGACCCAACCGCGGTGTGGGCGTGAGCACCGCCCAACACTGGGCATTTGCTTATGTTATCTGACACGTGAATTTTCCTTGTGTTTGACTTTGATGATTGGTTGATCTGAGCCCGAAGCGGCGGGTACAAATATGTATCGATAATGAACTCATTATGATTTTGATGGTGAACTTTGTAGAGTTAATCAGAAACGAGTTGGCAATTCAATCGGAAAGAACCGAATCAAGGTGATGCTGAGTGTGAAGATGAAGCGATGGCCCGCTGTGCACTGGAAAAACTTCGTCCACGTTGAATATGAAGAAGATCGGGAATTCTGGAAAATTCCTTAAGAACCCTGATATCATTGACTTGTGAGTCAATTCCGATGCGTTTTATTGACCGTCAGAGATTAGATTCGGTGTGTTTTTCAAGTGGATGGACTTTTCCCGGTGGACAAGTATCTCCCCTGACTTCTCGAACAGACATCTTGCTTCGGTCCCGTTTCAGTTGGAAAGAAATAAGGCCCTGTAAAACTGATTGTCTGAACGCTCAGGGTTCAAATCGCGAATGTGCAGGTAGAATTGTGGCTGCAGGACTGTCTTCCAAGTGTTCCAATTTCGCAGGTTGGGGGAACGTTCGATCCGATACTGAGAGCCAGGTGCACCGCTTAAGATCGTTGTGAAATCCGTGTCCCCGCTGCCGGTCAGACGTTCCACCCTCAAAAAACGCGCCTCCTCCTCTCCGAATGATTTTCGAGGAAGTCGAAACACCTTCTGGGGTTCGTAGAATCGGAGTCCTGTGACATCTCCGACCTCGTTTGTTTCGAATCGCACATGGAGTTCGTTACCCAAGTCTAAATACCAGGCGCCCCCTCTACCTGGGTCCTTGAGGCCAATGATGTAAAAGCCGGGAATATCGATTCCTAGACGGCCATTCTGGATGACAACTGTGAATTGCTGCTGATTGAAGGAGCCAAGGAGTGAGTCGAAAGAAGCCTGGTAAAGACCGCAGTAGCGGCCGTACTTCTCAACCATCGAGGCATCGGGTTCGCCACGCCCGCCAAAGAGGAGCGCGTCGAAATCGGACTCGAGCCGAATACCGGTTGCTTGTCCGCGGGACTGCGTGAAGAAACAAATCATCAGATCGTGGTCCGGCCAAGCCCAAGCCCATGTTCCGTCGGAACCACTATGTCCAAACGAATCCACAACTCCGTCTTCTGTCTCATAAAGCACGGCCATTTGGCCATAACGGCTTTGCTGTCCTGCAAAGCCCGTCGGAAACGTCTCGTCCGATCCCAGACTACTCATTATGGAAACGGGTGTGAGAATCCGTCGAACGGCAGCCATCGACAGGATCCGATTCCCGTTAGCCACCCCGTCGTCGAGCAGCATGGCCAGAAACTTCATGTAATCCGATGGCGTCGAGTAGAGGCTTTGGGAACCCCAGGCGTACGGATAGAAGGGTTCTTCGGGGGTCCAGATTCGAGTCCATGCGCCTGTGCCGCCATAATACAGACTGGCGACCCGCTGTGTGGGCCACCCCGGTTCAGACGGATAGTATGTGTCATGCATATCAAGCGGATCGAGGAGACGCTCACGGACGAATTCCACCAACGACTGCCCCGTTGCCACTTCGATGATCGCCCCCAGGGTGTCCGTTCCGCTGTCGCTATACCAAAACTTACTCCCCGGCGTGAACTGGGGACCGCGCCTTCCGATCGCGTTCCCCATAGAAATCAAGTTGTCGTAATTGTCCAATGCCGTGAGGATCGATAGCGGAAGCCCGCATCGATGGGTCAGCAGTTGTTTCACGGTGATGTCACGAGAACTCGGGCGGTCGAAACCGGGCAAGTACTCGGCTGCATGGTCTTCCGGGCGCAAGATCCCTTCGTCAATCAGGATCTGGATCGCTGCACCGGTCAACATTTTGGTCATTGAACGAATATTGAAAACCGTCTCCGAATCCATCGGGACTTTGGCCTCGCGGTCGCTCCATCCATAAGTGCGCTGAATCACTTGGCGACGGTCTTTCACCACCAGCCACGAGGCGCCCACCAACACATTGCTCTCGCAATAGGCTTCGATCGTTTCAGAAATGGCCTCGAGCACGTCGGCTGGAATTTCGCTGCCCGCCGGATATGGAAGGACGTTGAGGGATATGGCGACAATTGTGGTTGAAAAAAAGCAGCGAAATCTGTTGAACATAGGGCTTTGCGGTTAAGGAAACTTACCGAGAGGTTAGCCTAACACGAATTCATACGAAAAGCGCTTAATTCCTAATAGGAATATATTTTTCGAGCTATGAAAGAGTGGGCGTTCCAAGGTGTTGAGTCCAGGAAACAAGCGCTAAAACATCCTTGAATACAAAACCCAAAATACTCGATCCGATTCGCGAATCTTTGGTTTCGGATTGTGCCTTTGCCAGACCATCAACTACTGACGGAGCGCCAATATCTCCAGAAGCAACGACTGCCTATCTCGGCATCCTGATACAACCGAATTCAGAAGGAGTTTGAACCCACTAATTATCTCAAACGACCCTACCATGACGATCTGTACGAGCAAAAACGTCAATGATCACGAATAAACATGAACCACAGGTTCCATTTTTGACGAAATTCTGACTTTTACACCGTGGACACTCAGTCATAGGGTCATATTCAAGGGAATTTCAAGGTTTCACAATCTTGTTTTCCAATATCAGGCCTGATGTTACGGTCTCAACAATTCAAGTGACCGAATGTCGTTCCGCTGTGCTCCAAGACGTCGGTCCTCTCAACGTTAGACCCAGAGAAGGAAACTGAAATGCGAAATGTAATTTCTCAAACAATCATATTACCAGCCTCAGCAGAAGAGCTATTTAATATGTAACTGGATGCCGCCGAACATGAAGCCATTACTGGCGCGCCGGTTAAAATCGGTAAATCACCCGGAGCTAAGTTCTGCGCTTTTGAAGGTGCTCTCAAAGGTGTGATACTGGCCGTAGTCAGTCCGGCACTCATTGTTCAATCATGGCGATCCACAGAATTCAGGTCGGTCGATCCTGACTCAACCCTGATTCTGAACTTCAGGTCCCTAGGTGACGAAGGGAAAATAGACTTAGTTCATATCGATGTCCCGGACCATGACTATGACGGCGTGACCGAAGGTTGGACTAAATACTATTGGACACCATGGCGAGAATACTTGGCGCGTAACTCAGGCAGATCCAGCAGTCAACCTGAAGTAGAAACTCATCCTCCCCACACCGAAACCTGACCCGTGGCACAACTCTCCGAAAACGAAATAATCTGTCCATTCTGCGGAAATGAAAACAAATGTATGGCAAAATGCAATGCTCCCTGCTGGTGCAAAGACATGGTCATTCCCCCTTCACTAATTGAAATGATTCCCAGTCAATTAAAAGGCAAAGTCTGCATATGTTTTCAATGTATCAATTCATACAAACGCAACTCAGTATTGTTTGAATCGAAATATACTGATTCTCAATAAATAGGTGTCACAAAGATTTCAAACTTCAAAAAGGGAACCAAGTGTTTCAGGCATCGGCGATTCTGAGCTGAACGTTGGTCGTTGGTTTTGAATATATATACAGGGACAGTCTCGAATGGCACTAAGTTAAGGCATTTTGTTCCGTCCTGATTGGTTTTCCACTGTCCGATGTCGACGCCCCCGGCTTCAGGAACAAAATCATGTCCAGGGCCTTTTCAATCTTGAAGCGGGCCGCGGTGAGGCCGGAGTCCGATCACGATGGCTAATGAGCCACCTTTGGCGCTTTGAACTTCGGCCCCTGCTGACGTCAACCGGGTCAGAATCCCCATCATCAGGCGCTCACAAATCCACTGCCGTAAAAACGTCTTCGATCGAATCGACCGACGAAAGGATCAGGCGCGAGTAATCCCGCAGAGCCAGTTTGTGGCGGGCAAAGAGCCCAGGCAACAGGCTGCCTTTATTCTTGATTAGGAATCCACCTTTAGTAATTCACCCTTTACGTCGATTCTACTTCATATTTTAGGAGAAACGGAGCAAATTCAAAAAAGGATCCGCAGAATCGGCGGATCCTCGCGTTATCAGCATAGAAAATCATTATGAATGTTACTCTACCCAAACCACTGAAGGCACTGCGGATGAAAGGATATTTGATGGTGTTTTTGATTGTGAGCTTATTGATGAACCCGCTTAACGTCGGGCTAGTTGCGGAAGAGCCAGGCTTTGAGCGTATCTTTGACGGCAAAACTCTACAGGGTTGGTCGGGTGACCCAAAACTGTGGTCTGTGCAGGATGGCGCAATCACGGGTGTGACAACAGACGAAGAGCCGCTGGAGTACAACAAGTTCCTGATCTGGGACGGTGAGGTTGAAAACTTCCATCTTCGCGCGAAGGTTCGATTGATCGGCAAAAGCAACTCGGGGATTCAGTATCGCTCGAAACATCTAAAGAACGAGGGTGAGTATGTGGTGGGAGGCTATCAGTGCGATATTCATCCAAAGGCAGAGAACAACGGGATGCTGTACCACGAACGGGGACGTGGAATTGTGGCGAAGCACGGTCAGCAAGTGATCGTAGACAACGCAGGCGAAAAGTGGATCACGGGGACCACCGGCCCTATTCAGCCAATCAAGCTGGAGGAATGGAATACCTTCGAAATCATCGCGATCGGCAACAAGCTGGTTCACAAACTCAATGGAAATGTTTGCGCTGAAATTATCGATCATCATCAGGAAGGACGCTTGATGAAGGGAGTTGTAGCGCTGCAAGTGCACCGTGGACCCGCGATGCGGGTGCAGATGAAGAATGTCGAACTGAAGCGTTTGCCCGCGGGCGGTATGTTATCACTTAAGGACGCGCCGATTCTGCCGGATGCCAAGAAGGCACCTGGCCGTATACGTAGGCCGCGCCCAACAAAATGAAAGTTTCGATTCACTAATCATCAGGCGCGAAGGTTTGCGACCAGAGCCGGATTTCTGCGCTCAAGCGGGTCGGCCTCGAGATCGAAGAGTTGATCATAGAGCGGGCTGTTCCTTGAAGGAGGACACCGACTGACAACCCATCAAACCAATGAAACGTATTCTGCTTACGCTGTCATTCTTACTCTCGAATCTTGCCATCAGTCAGGGCGCTCCTCCCAATGTGCTCTTTATTGCGATCGACGATCTGAATGACTGGGTGGGCTGTTTGGAAAGCCATCCTCAGGCGAAGACTCCACATATCGACGCGTTGGCGAAACGGGGAACCTTGTTTTCCAATGCTCATTGTCAAGCGCCGATTTGTAATCCATCCCGGACGAGTGTGATGACCGGGTTGCGGCCCTCGACGACCGGAGTGTATGGTTTGGCTCCTTGGTTTCGGACGGTGGATGAATTGAAGGATCTCGTGACTATGCCGCAGCATTTTTCGAACGCGGGGTATAAGACCTATACCGTTGGAAAGATTTACCATGGTAGAGATTGGAACCGCTTGGGCGTGAAAGAGTTTGATGTGACAGGAAAGACAGATCCCGGATTGAGGCCGAAAGAGAAACGTGTGACGACTCCTCGGGGTGGTCGCGGAATGGATTGGGCTGTTTATCCCTACAAGGAATCGGATCACAAAGACTGGA
>DUCD01000451.1:8941-11713 GCA_012959985.1 Verrucomicrobiales bacterium
GGGCTGTTGAGCAGTTGGATAATATGCCGGAAGACCCTTTCTTTATGGCGGTGGGTTTCGCTCTGCCTCACGTACCGTTGCTTGCAACGCAGAAGTGGTTCGATATGTATCCGGAAGATGAAATCATACTGCCTCGCATGCTTTTGGATGATCGCATGGATACCCCGAGATTTAGTTGGTACCTCCATTGGAAGCTGCCAGAGCCGCGTCAGAAATTTTTACTGCAGGCGGGTGAACAAATAAAAATTGTGCAGGCCTACCTGGCCAGTGTGAGTTTTGTCGATAGCCAGGTCGGACGAGTGCTGGATGCGCTGAAGGGAAACGATCTGGCTGATGATACCATTGTCGTTCTTTGGTCCGATCACGGCTATCATTTAGGTGAAAAGCAAATCACAGGAAAGAACACTCTTTGGGATCGCTCCGCTCGGGTACCTTTAATCTTCTCTGGACCAGGCGTAAGGGAAGGGCAAAACTCCGGCCGACCGGCGGAACTCTTGGATATGTATCCCACTTTGAGTGAGTTGTGTGGATTGAAGATTCCAAATCATTTGGAAGGCCTCAGTTTGGTTCCTCAATTGAAAGACCCAAATGCACCAAGAACCCGGCCGGCTATTACAACACACAATCACGACAACCACGCTGTGCGCACTGAGCGGTGGCGCTACATTCAATATGCGGATGGATCGGAGGAGCTCTACGACATGATCAAAGATCCCAACGAATTCACCAACCTGGCTGCTGACTCCCTATACTCCGCTGAAAAACTGGCTTTAAAAAAGCAGCTTCCCATAATTAACAGGAAACCGGCGACAGGTAGCGCCAAGAGGATACTCATTTATGAAAATGGAGTCGCCAATTGGGAGGGCCGGGACATTGATCCAAATGAGGCGATTCCGGATTGACCGGGATGGAGGCGATGGGTAGGCGTAGTGTCCGGAAATTCAATCACCACAATTTTATGCTGCCTTGCGATAATAATAATTCAGCATTCCTCCCCGTCGTGGGTCGCATAAATTTTTTCTTCTGGTGGCATCTTTTCAATACTTGGTTTGAGCATTTTGTTTCCCAATGTTTTCTAGAATTGTTCCAACCGTTGTTCTTCCAACTTCATGCCTCAAATGTAACAAGAATCCCTGAATACTCGTGTATCCCCAATGCCGGTTTTCCGAAGTAAACTTAACAACCAGCTCTCTGATTTCCTCTTGAATTGTCGGTCTGCGCACCCTTCTCTTCCAACTGGAATTATATTTGCACGCAATCAGTCTTCGATGCCAGGAAAGCAACGTATGGGGTGTAACGATACTGGCTACTTCCTTCATTTTCCCGAACCAAGGCAGATTCTGATTTCTAAGAACGCCATAAGCGCGCTTTTTTCTTGAATCAACCCCGTTGAACGCCCATCTTGGACAACCAGTGAAAAAGAAACCACCTATTAGTAACGCCCTGCGGAAACTCATTCTTTGTGTGGCGGTCGTCTTTGCGGCAGGCATCGCAATGGCTCAGGATTCCCTGGTTGATCGCGTATTGGCGAAATATTCGAAATTTCGCCCTAGCGAGGGAGAGCTAACGATGTACTCCCTCGATTGGGCCGACTCGCTAACCGAAGCATTGAAACAGGCCGCTGGTGAAGATCGTCCGATCGCGTTGGTGATCATTCACGCACAATATGGCGATATCCGATCGGGACATTGCTGAGCTACTGCGACTCAGGTCCGTGGGATCTCCTTAATCAACTCAGCGGTCATTCAGCAGCTTCGCCCATTTGTCGTCACTTCCTGGCACGGTCATCGAAACGACACCGAGATTCCTGCAGCCGTCAGAACCGTTTGGGCCGAGAAATTTAATCATCGGCGTGGTCCAGGGCCACCGACTGGGAGGCAAAGCAACGTTGACATCGCAATCCTCAATGCAAAAGGCCAGGTCGTTCATTGGTTCGACGCCATGCCTCACGGCAGCCTCGGACCAGGTACTTCGATGGCTCGACACACAGCTCGGCAACTAGAAAGGGCGGCCGACTTTCTGGAATTAAAACCGCAAACTAAAATCCGTGCACCCATCTTACCAGACGTGAAACAAGACCGCGGGATACGCATTTTTGTCACTCTCAAGGACGATCGAATGCGAGCCTATCAGGCGCCAATCGTCGAAGTCGTAGAACTAACACCGGAAGATTGGAAACCGCTCCAATATCCAGACCAACAACGTGTGATTGACGCATCGCTATTGAAGCCCTGGCTATCCCAAGTCTATCCGGGCGGAATGATGGAGCGAACGAACCTGAGGACCAAGAAAGTTTATGCGATCAAGAATGTGGCGGGAAAACTGACGCTCGCGGCGGCAGGTGTCGATAACAAGAATCGCTACGCTCTTCTTCGTGGCACCGTCCGCTTGACGGACGAAGGCGAAGACGACTTCAGTTTTGAGGGCGTCTTAGAGCTAGTGCTCACTTATGACATAGCTGGTCCGGAAGTGAAAACACTGCGAGGGGTATTCGATGGAATCTATCCCCGTCATGACCGCATGCACCACCGAACACGCAACCTACCACTTGAAGCTGCGTTCGAATCTCGTCCAGAGTAAGCACCGAACCTTGCTTGGTGAACCGAGGCCATTGGAAGTCCACCATGACGGACACCAAAGAAGGTAGGAAATTCAATCTTCGTGTCGTTCGTGGTTGGGTCCTTCCGTCATCAATTGTTGAACGAAGCCGCTATCGCGGCGTGTATCCGGGACTTTGGGCCAGATGGCCTGGAGATGTCGCGTAAAATGATT
>DUCD01000452.1:0-9095 GCA_012959985.1 Verrucomicrobiales bacterium
AAAACCATCGCTGCGATAACAGTCTGATTACGTGGGTATTACGGAAAACCCACCCGGATTTTGCGGCAATAGGATTACACCTATTCATTTCAAATAATTTACGTCATGGTGTTTAACACTTAATGACGGAAGCACTAAGCGGCATAGATCATTTCGGCTTTCTTTCAGTTCAATTCTCGTGCAGCCCAAAGGATACCGCGTAAGATATGTTCCTCTCCGTATGGGACTTCCAAGGGGCGGGTGTCATGGCCGATCGCACTATAGAAGAATCTTCCTCCCTGGAATTCGCGCACCCAGGCCATCGGGTGATCCTGGCCCATGGATTTTCCGCCTCGCCTTTCGAAAAGCGGTCTGACTGGGTCATAGGAGTTTTCATCCAAGCCTGAGAGCACGGTAACTCCGGGGAGATCTCGAATGTTTTTGTCAAAATTCAACCAGTCTCCCTCCAACCACATTACTTTTCTTTGTCGCTGGTTGATCGGGTGTGATATCGCCATGGGATCGGTGACGATCCGAGCATTGATGTATTCGGAGTCGCTATTGAAATTTGTGCCGAACAACTCAGCATACCAGTCCCAGGTATCATGATGGACGCCCGCCGCATGGGTCGCCACTAAGCCTCCTCCATTTCGAAACCAACGAATGAATGCCTCTTTCTGATCCGAGTTCAGAGATTTTCCAATATCGGTGGTATTATTGAAAACGACGACCTGATAATCCTTCAATCCGACCGAATTGAAGGAATCCGGGTTTTCACTTGTCGTGACTTCAAAGCCTTTCTCCTTTCCCAGTTCGATGTAGAAATCATTGATCAGTGGAATCATTGGATGGCGGTACCATGAGGTTTTTGAAAATACCAAGATCTTTTTGAGAGTTCCCTGGATGGAAACGTGTGTCCCGGAATCATGAAGTGTGTTGCCTAGGTAGACGCAGGCATTTTCAATGACCTTCAGGGGAAGCGGTTGATGATACACATTGTAGGTTTCATGACCTGGCCGGAAGTAAAACACCTTTCCTTTGCCAATGTTCCAGAGAATGCCTGAACGGAAATATTCCCCACCTTGCCAAGTCTCATCGAAGATCACCTGATCGGGTGTGGGAACATGATACGGCTCATCGTACATTTCTGTTTCAGGAAGGGCAAAGGTCTTGGGGATGCCTTTGGCGATCGGGTGATCGGGCAGCAAGGTTCGGATTTGACTGGGCTGGATCGGTGTGCAGCAGGACGGGAAAATACAGGTGGGCCTTTCCAGCAGAACCTTAATTCGCCCTTCCTGATTCATTTCAAAGTGACGGGTTATATCCGGATTCTGATGTCGGGTCGGAACGACCCGCGCTCTCCAGGTGTTCCATTGGATGTCCACTTTATCCCGGTCCTTTAATGAAAGCATTTTGTGAGTGTCCTGGATGGCGCGGGCTTCCATTGCCGACCTGAATGGGGCGGCCCAATGTGCGGAATGCAGAGTGATCATGGAAAGTCTGCCTTCCTGAATGCGGCGTGCGATGTCATCAGCGATAACGTTGGGAACATCGTCATGGCGGACATGTGCCCAATAAACCAGGACGTCGGTTTGATCCAGGGAAGTCTTGCCGAGTCCGATCTCCGGTTGATTGAGATTGGCTGTCCGGACCTCAAGGTTTTTGTTTTTCTTCAAGCTGTCGGCGAGATGGTTGCCGATGAATTCCGGATACATCGGTTTTTGCCGGGGTTGCTGTTCATCCCAGACCAATACCCGAATCGGTTCCGCTGCCAAGAGTGTGGGGCACCATGCCGAGATCACCAAAAAGTAAAGCAACTTGAATGCAGATATAGAAATCGGTTTCATTCAAAGGGTTTTATAACGATCTTGGGGTTTCGGTCGACCGAATTCTGCCTTCTTAGCAACAATTCATAGAGTAATTCTACAAAGTGTAATGGTGAATAGAAAAGAAGGGATTGCCGCGTCATCTCGACTGTTGTTGGTGCATTTCATCCTCGAGGAGGTTCAAGTTACGGGTAATCGCTGATTCAGCGAATGCGCGAGCTTTCCAGCGGGTCATATCCGCGCGCAATCAATCTTCCATGCCAGGCGAGCAACATATGAAGTGTAACGATACTTGCTACTTCCTTCATTGTTCCGAACTTCAACTTCTTTGCCTTTACAGTAAGACGTCTCCTCTGCTCATCGGAAAATCTCATCCATTTTTCCGCAGCAATTCTTTCAGAACACGAACTTCTTCCTGAAGATATTCAATCACCCACTGCTGATTTTGAATCATCCAACTAGCTAAACCCACAAGCACAAACTTCAACACAGCCCTTTCCCTGAAAACCAACTGAAACCCTAACACAAACCGCCTGACAGTCCGAATCAATACCGACTTAAAACCAACGACTTATAAATTAATCCTATTTGCGGACACTACGGCATTGGCTGCGAATTTCCCGTCATAAATCCGGGAAATTCAAATCGCAGAAATGAGCCTGGATAATCCTACCTGGCACCGCCGCTGAAGGGGGCTGGTTGAAATGCCTGAAACCCTATGCATCACAACTGGCCATTCATCGTTTTATCCCGTAGTGTGCCGAAAATAGATCGGCCGCGTTTCAGGCTGCTTTCCGCCCCCCCGGTGAAGACCAACAAGACAAATCGTAACGGATCCATCCGGTTCAGCCTGCTTAAAGGCTGGAGAAAGGCAAGAATACAAGCCCTTCATTATAAGAGCCTTACCACCCGATTTAATTTCCGCACACTACGGGGTTTAAGTTCAAAAATAGGAATTTCAACTCCTTTATTCTCTGATCTGGTAGGACCAGAGAGAACCTGCATCTCTAACATAAAGCCTGCCATTTGCAATGACAGGATAGGCCCAAGCTTTTGCCCTACCGCGGTCTGGTTGCTCTGGCAGGGTAAAACGTCCCTTCTCCCGATAAGCTTCAGGGGTTGCTTCCACCAGAGCCATGTCATCCGTATCGCCGTGGACATATAGTCGACCATCAGCCTGGCAAATAGAAGCGGATCCAACACAACGATTTTCCCAAACGACTTTTCCTGAAGAGAATTCAACGCACTGAAGCATGGGACCGGATGTCCCGTAAAGGTAATCCCCCACCTTTACTGCCCCACCCAACCCGTTCGGTAGTTTTTTGGAGAAATACAATTCTTCCACTTTGAATTGATTTTTTTGTCCTGTGACACGCACCAAACCTCCCCCGCTTCTGCTTGCTGCGCTATAAATGAGTCCTTGATAGGCTATCGGCGTCAGCGCGTTGGCGGGACTTTTTTGAGCAGTTCTCTCATATCGCCACAATAGACGACCGGATTCTGATTCTACGCCGACCAATCCTTTGGACAAGAACTGGACATACTGTTTTGTGCCGGAAATTTCAACGGCTATCGGCGAGGAATAAGAAGCGTCATCACCCTCTGGAGTTACCGACTTCCATACGACATCACCATTTTTTTTATTCAATGCCAAAAGCGTTGCATCACTCCCTCCCGGAGTGCATATGAGATAATCACCATCCACAAGGGGTGATTCGGCATAGGCCCATTTCCCAGGTTTTCCACTGAAATCACGACGCAGGTCTTTCTTCCATATCATCTGTCCGGTATTCGCCTTTAGACAAACCAGATCCCCATTGGAGCCCAAGGCGTAAACCGCGTCTCCGTCAATCGTTACGGTAGATCTTGCCCCAGGGTAATTCGGTCTCTGATCGGGGTTTCCTACTTTTCCAATCCGGGCAGACCAGAGTTTTTTTCCATCAAGCACGGATAACGCCTTTACCACTTCATCATTCAAACCATTATTTGAAAGAATATAAATATAGTTGTTTACCACGACCGGAGTTGAATAACCCGATCCAATATCCTTAACCTGCCAGTTCAGTTTCGGGCCAACTTCCGGCCAAATCCTAAGCAGGCCGGTTTCCGAGGAATTTCCATCACGTTCAACTCCTCCCCATTGAGGCCAGTTTCCCGCATTCAGCAAAAAAGCACTACTGATCAAGAAAATTACAAGGCTTCGGGACAATAGGATGTGATGCGATTTTAAAGGAATGTTATTCATTTTTGTTTATTGGTTTGATGTGTAGGCCTGAATTATATTCAATTTTTATATCATATCAGCAATTCAGAATCCTTCCGATTTTGGTTTTTGAAGGCAAAAATCCCAGTGGCGTCCTGTCCAAATATTAGATCGATGTCCCAATATTTTTTGGTTTAGGGAATTTCAACGCACTGCTCATTTTTCAGTTCCTTTTTTCCAGTTTCTCACCTGAAAATTCGATCCACTATTTGGACAGGACGGGATCAATATCTCTCGATTCAAGAATTTCATTGGATCCAATGTTCAAGTCTGGCCGAAAACCCTCTCGTTCGCGATCTTGAATCTTAAAAAAATCGATTCCGAACTCCCTCAATTCCAATCAATTGCGTACGAACCGAATTATTCTACACTTGGGGTCAGTATGAATAATTCTCCCTCGATTCAGACCTTTTTCAGTTGCTTGCAAACCTGATTCTGCGTCAAAAACATCGGATGACTTCTCGAATTCTTCTTATGGTCCTGCTGGGGATCGGCCGTTCTTTCGAAGGCTCGTCCCAGTCTTCTGCCCCGAGTCCGGAAATAGCCAATCTAAATCTTTTCCTGCTTATCGGCCAGTCCAACATGGCTGGACGGGGGCGTATTGCGGATCGGGACCTGCGACCTCACCCTCGAGTGATGACCCTGACCAAGGACTTGCAATGGAATCCGGCCGTAGCTCCCCTCCATTTTGACAAGCCCGAAATCGTGGGCGTCGGTCTTGGTGAGACCTTTGGTCGTGAGATCGCTAAGGCCAATTCGGATATCACCGTCGGGCTGATTCCGTGTGCGGTAGGAGGATCGCCGATTGATGCCTGGACTGCGGGGGCCTTCTACCAACCGACCCGAAGCAAGCCTTGGGATGACGCAATGAAGCGCGCGAAGTACGCCTTGAGGTTTGGAGCGCTGAAAGGAATACTCTGGCATCAGGGCGAATCCGATTCCCAACCTGGATTATCTGAAAACTATGAACAAAAACTACACGCCCTCGTCTCACGGGTGCGGAAAGAATTGGGCGCCAAGAATGTTCCCTTCATCGCTGGTCAGATGGGACAGTTCAAGGAGCGACCTTGGGACGAGGAGCGGAAGCGAGTAGATCAAGCGCATCGAAGTCTCAGCGCAAAGGTTTTCCGCGCGACCTTCGTCAGTTCAGACGGACTCGGTCACAAAGGCGACGAAGTACACTTTGATGCTTTCGGTTACCGAGAATTGGGTCGTCGATACGCTAAAGCATGGTTTGATCTGAGCGATTCAATGGGAGTGGTGATCAATAACCCAATGCTGCCCTTCACAATCGAACGCACAGTTGCCTGCACGGGATTCGACGGGGAGTCCTGTTGGGTGCATGCACGGGTTGGAGCAATCCCTGCCAGCTTAACAATTAACAATGCCGATGAACCCTTGGTCGTTATGACGCTCCAAAAGCTTCTTCTCAGTGGTTCTGATGTTTTTTATGCGCTGAACAGCATGCGAACGCACAATCTCGGCCAAAGCTGGACGACTCCGAATCCGCAGGATGTTTTTGATCGAGTGAGGATCGATGATCGAATGGAGGTGACGGTCTGTGATTTCTGGCCGCGTTGGCACCAACAGAGCGGCAAACTACTGGGAACAGGACATACCGTGATATACGAAGACAATAAAGTGAAGCGCATCCGGTCTCGTGCCACATCTTATTCGATTTATGATCCTGATTTCCATCAATGGTCGGCCTGGAAGATTCTCCAAATCCCTGACGAACCTCGCTTCAAAAATGCAGGTGCCGGCTGTGTCCAGCGGTTCGATTTGCCGAATGGCGATATCCTTCTGCCATTTTACTTCAAGGAACCGAGCGCTGAACAATTCACCGTAACTGTTGCCCGTTGCCGATTTGACGGAGAAACTCTTAGTTATGTCGAACATGGCAATGAATTGACCATAATGTTCAAGCGTGGTCTATACGAACCTTCCATCACAGGCTTTGGTGGAAACTATTTTCTCACCATGCGTAATGATGATCACGGCTATATCTCCACCAGCGAGGACGGAATGAATTTCACCAAACCACAAAAATGGAAGTTTGATGACGGTTCCAACCTGGGAAGCTATAATACCCAGCAACACTGGGTCACTCATCCGAAAGGACTGTTCCTTTGCTACACCCGTCAAGGAGCCGGAAATGATCACGTCTTTCGTCACCGCGCTCCGTTATTCATTGCCCGTGTTGATCCTGTCACTCTCCGGGTTATCCGTGAAACAGAACAGATCCTTATCCCGGAATTCGGCGCCCGCCTGGGCAATTTCGGCGTGACCGAAGTCAGTTCTGATGAAACCTGGATCACTGTGACTGAATGGATGCAGACTAAAGGACCTAGATGGAACGATTCATCTGTGCCTGTTGGTTACGGCGCTGATAACCGGGTCTGGGTAGCGAAACTGAAATGGCGATGATGTCTTTACAGTGAGAGGCAACTCAGTAACTTTCCGGTCCAAAGGACTCTTAAATGTTTCGCGAAATCTTCATTCGGATCATCTTCTCTCCAACGTCGCACTTGACCCTGATTTCAAAGAGGCGTTCACCGGGAGCCATCGCAGGATCGACCATCCGTGTTGTCATCTCTGCAAAAGATGCTCGTCTCCCTTTAATTTTAAGTCAATCTAATGATTTTTGGAAAGGCTGGCTTAGATTTCGGTGCTTTGAGGGCTGGTAATCCAACAGGAAGTGAACTCGGATCAATAAAAAATGCTTGCTCGACCCTGCACGAAAACATCCCTAATACGTTTTGAACGTGCATGATAAACGCAATTTACAATTCACTGCTCTTTATGGAATGAGGATCCGACCCGAGCGCCGCCGCCTCAGAAAGAGTTGGTTGGGGGATGGGAACCTGCCCAGTCCCCCCACTTTTAATCTCACTCAAACATCCGTCTCGAAATTCTCCAGTTCGGCCACCACCACCGCCGTTGACATCGACGGTTCTCAAGTTATGTAGGCATGATTCTATTGAATTTCCCTACCGAATACCGAGATGACTGTCCTGGAATCGGTGGAAAAAAATAATTTTACTAAAACAGTGGATTCAGGTAGCTTGACCAAAATTTATGAAAGATCAAATCTATCTGATTATTGTTCTGTGTTTATCCGTATCCATTCAAACAGGATGGTCGCAGACCTTTACTGGAGATGGCACTTGGCATACCGCCGAGAATTGGGATTCGGGAGCAGTACCCGGGGATGGCTCCACGACCCTCATCAATGGAAATGCGATTATTGATCGGGACATCGGAGCGGCCAACAACTTCAATCCCTCACGATTGGTGATCGGTGACAACGCCTCGGGGAGTTTAAGAGTGACCGGAGGCACCCTCAGCGGAGCGCATGGGGGCGGAGCAGGGATCTACATTGGCGTCGGTCCAACAGGCTATGGCGAACTGATTATCGAGGAAGGCGCCGCCATGCGATCGCAGGGCGGAGGAATGCGTGTGCGGGTCGGCGACATCGACGGCGCGGAAGGTCGACTCGTCATCGCCGGGGAACTGCTTAACTATAAATTCTTTGAGATTTTCAACGGCATCCTTGAGATGCATCCAACCGGCATCAATAACAAATTCAATTCCAACGATCTTTCCATTATCGGATCCACCGGAACGCTAGCTTTTCTGATTGACGGACCGAACATCGGCGCATTGGAACGGGCCAATACGACCGGACTGAATGTTGAAATCGAGGGAGGCGCCAATCTGGAAATCACATTAACCGGAAATTTTGAAGTCGGCGACAACTGGACCTTGATGAAGTACACTTCGTTGAACGGTTTTTTCATTCAGGACTTCGCCTTTACCAACCAACAGGGATTCAGTTTTGACATCAATTACGGATCCGGTTTTGAAGACGAACTCAGCATCACCCTAACCTCAACTGCCGACCGTCCGCAGATCAACGATTTCGAAGCTTCTCCACCGGCAATCACTTCAGGCTCAACATCCATGCTTTCCTGGAATGTGGGATCATTCGATACTTTGTCTGTTTCACCCGCCATCGGGGATGTCAGCTCAATGACTTCAAACGGCTCCGGCGACATTGAAGTCCAACCTTCGGAAACCACGACTTACGAACTCGCCTTGTCAAAAGGCGGAGTCGATGTCATTGAGCACCTGACCGTAGTGGTTGACGGCCCTCCGATTGTCAGCTCACTGGACGCATTTCCGGTGGTGATTGCGCCCGGTGACTCAACGACACTCCAGTGGATTGTTGATGGAGCAACATCCGTGACGATCAGCCCTGAAATCGGAGAATCTGCGTCAAAAGGAGAAGCGGTTCTTAATTCATCGGACACCACATTGTTCACGCTCACTGCAGAAAATGAATTCGGTTCTTCGACTGAAACCATTGAGGTGATTGTTGACGCCATACTGGTGGCCCGCACGAATGTTTACAATGCCGCCGATTCCGGTAATGCGGATGGTTTTTTCAAAGACAGTGTTGGCATCAACAATTTCGATCTGAAAAGCAATATCCGGGATACTGAAACCCAAAGTTTCCGAACCACCTTCACCACCGCCAACCGGATGATTGCCTTTACCAACGATACCGGTGGGGACGCTCTCGGTTTTCCCGGCGGTAATACCACATTTGAATTGTGGGTGCGTCCCGGTGAACTCGACAACCGTCACCAAGTCATATTTGAAACGGGCGGCAGCAGCGATGGTCTGGGAATTCTGCTGACTCAGGATAATTTGAGATTCATCAACAGCGTCGCCTCCATTCGGACTCTTGATCTGTTGGTTCCGATTTCTGAAATCAACACCAGTGATTTCATCCAGATCGTGGTCGCTTTGGATGGCGACACCGGAAAGGTAAGGCTCTATGTAAATGGGTCTGCAGGCGGATCGATATCGGTATCTGAAACCGGTGAGCTGGCAACACCGAATGGACGATCCACTGTATTCAGTTGGAGCAGTTTCGCCGCTACAATATCCGACACTCTGGGAGGGGCCGCAGGAGCAGCACCGGAGGACACCACTCAATTCAGAGGAGAAATGGCGCTTTT
>DUCD01000452.1:9180-11036 GCA_012959985.1 Verrucomicrobiales bacterium
AAATCATCAACTCTTTTACGGCCTTGACCGATCGGGCTCCCTCGGGTTCATCGGTCACGTTGGAATGGAATGTAAATGATTTTGAAACACTGCAGATCATTCCGAATATCGATGATGTCTCTATGCAGACCGAAATGGGCGTCGGCAGTCTGGATTTCACTCTGGAAGAATCAATTACACTGACCCTCGTAGCCGTCAATTCTGAAGGCAGCAGTGTGGCATCGATCAGTCTGCTTGCCGATGTGGCTCCGGATACCATTGTTCTTCTTAAAAGTGGCTCCTCATGGGATAAAGGCGATATCTGGTCAGATGATCGATCGCCACAAAGCAACGACGATTACCTTGTTATCGACACTCTCGCAGGACGCCTGAACACACCCACTTCTCTGAATCCGACATTCCCTGGGAAATCTTTGGAACTGCGAGGCTCCGGTTCTCAATTGAACATGATTCCCGATTTTAATTCCACCGTTCAGATTGAAAACCTGAATCTGAATGGCGGTTCCCTGATTCACGGTACCGAAATCGACACCATCTTTCTCTCTGGAAATGTTCAAATCACATCTGACAGTCAAATTGAAATAGCGGGTGTTTTGAAAACATTGATCCTTAACTCGGATATTTCAGGAGAAGGTCGATTGACGGTCAATATGGACGATGCAGTTCTGGACCAGACCTTCCTGATCCTCAGTGGGAACAACAACAGTTTTGAGGGCGACTGGATATTCAATGGAGGACGAACCACCGCCAACGCAGCGGATTCACTCGGAAGCGGGAACATCAGCCTGAACAATGCCATTATTGAATCTCATCCGGATTGGAACGGTTCGGAATCAGTGATCACAATGACTGGGGATTTCGCTTCCCTGTATGTCAGCGCCGACACGACGTTGCGGGCATTGAACTTAATACCCGCCTCCGGCATCCCGTTCTCCGTTCCGGCGGGCAGCTATAATTTCGACACTTGGACAGCATTGACGATCGCCAATCCGGACCTTGGGCTCAATCCATGGATCGCCTTTCTCGGAGACCTGACAGTAGAAGTCCTGAATGAAATCCCTGTAGAATTTCCGGCCCCGACATTTGCCGGACAGGGAAATTGGAATGATCAACTGCTCTGGTCCAATGGCTTTCCCGGCGATAACGATGATGCGGTCGTGAATGGAGTGGTCACTATTTCTGAAGACATCGCAACCGCAAACAACCTGAATCCAGGGCGGATTTTTATTGGGAAGGGAACGAAAGGCACTCTCATCGTGACCGGTGGAACGCTGAGTGGCACGCACGGTGGCGCGGGAAGTGGGTTGTACTTGGGAGTCGACGAAGGAGGCACCGGTGTCATCGAAATTCAGAAGGGTGCTGTTCTGCGATCTCAGGGAGGTGGGACATTAGTACGAATTGGAGATCGGGAGGGCGGTTCCGGCAGGCTTGTCGTTGGAGGAGAATTGTTGAATTTCAAATTCTTCGAACTGATCAATGGTTCACTGATCATGATGCCCGGGGGATTCAATCGCAGCTTTAACTCTTCCGACCTATCCATCATTGGAGCTTCCGGAAACCTTGAATTTATCATTGATGGAGATCAGGTCGGATCTCTGCTGCGCGCCAACGATTCCGGTTTAAATCTTGAAATAAACCCGGCTGCAAATCTTGTCATCACTCTGTCCGGCAGTCTTTCGGAAGGCCAATCCTGGATATTGGTTGATTACACGACATTGACGGGACAATTTGCCCAGCAGACAAGATATACCAATGCGCAGGGTCACGAGTTGGGCATTGATTACGGGACTGGAGAAAACAGCCAAGTGACGCTGACTCTCACCAAAAAGTCAAATGATACACCGATGGCCACTTCG
>DUCD01000452.1:11068-11673 GCA_012959985.1 Verrucomicrobiales bacterium
AACAGAAGATCACATTCTCTTGCATTTCGAGGGAAATCTCATGGGAGCCGAACAGGTCGATGGGCCTTATACCTCCATTGAAGGAGCGATCAGTCCGATGACAATCACCCCGGATCAGACCCAACGCTTTTTCATGACTCAAGCGACTCCGAACCTGTAAGACCCCAAATCTGCGGTAACTCCTATTCCTCATTATTGAGCAAACTCTTCCATGTCGATGGGTGGTCCCTGCCTTTTAAAACGATACTTGTCCACTGTTGCTTTGCACGTGGTTATTCCCAGTTTCTTCAACTCTCCTATGATCCTTGGCGTTCCCCACAATGGATTCGCCGTCTCATTTTTCTTATCAGATCCCTGAGCTCTTTGGCCACATTCGGCCGCCCCGGACCTCGTTGTTGGCTCTTCTCTGCCTGTGTATGGCGAATTGTAAATTTGCTGAATTTTTGAGTTATTATTGCGGGACTTGCCGTGAATTTCCCTCGCTGGTAATGTGTTCGGCGTGAAGTGGTTTCTCTTTCTAGTGGAACATTTTCTTAAAACCATCGTCGTCCTTCTCGGTTCCGGTGGTTTCAAATCTGTCGTTGCCGAGAATCTCCGCCTCAAAC
>DUCD01000453.1 GCA_012959985.1 Verrucomicrobiales bacterium
GCCCTCCGAATCCTTTAGAAAGGTAAGTTTGCAGGTGATTTCAGTGGCATGAACTCAAGGGATCTGAAAAAATACTGCCGTTTGAATCGAGAAACCAAACACCTCCTTGAAGCTGCCATGGAAGACCTCAAACTCAGTGCACGGGCTTACGATCGAATCCTGAAGGTCGCCCGGACCATAGCGGATTTAAGCAACACTGGGAACATCAGCTCCAATGACATCGCTGAAGCCATTCAATACCGCAGCCTTGATCGGCAAATTTGGACTTAGGGGACGATCGAAGCAACCGAGATGAAGAGACCATTCCTCGACTTGGGGGCTCCTCATGCCATTAATCGATTCGAAATGATTTGATTGATTGAATATCAGGTTGCCATAGTTAGGAAATCGGACCCACCTGAAGGTCTCTTGCCGTCCACAATTCTCCCCATTGTCCACCTCTCATTTTTCTTGCTCCCGTTTTTCGCTTGGCTCCGAAATACTCCCGTTTTTCCTCGAAGAATTCGTTCAGACCTATGGCGTGAATCAACTGCCCATAGAGCATGATCACCACATGGCTCCAGGGACTGAACGTACGGGCTTTTTTGTCGACTCCATTTTTGCGCGCCAGATTGGAAACCAGATGTGAGGGAATAAGCTGGCAAAGCTGTTTGAGAATCGTAAACTTGCAACGGTTTGGTTTTTCATCTACTGCTGAGTGGCAGGTAAAAACCCATTAGCCAGCCTTTTTTTCATTTCCCATGAGATGCCTGGGAATAATTGTCAATTATTCAGTATCGCTTCATCGGAATTGCCCAAACTTAGCTTTTGGCTTTGTAAAAGAGTAGAAAATTTGATAGGATCTCCTTTCAGACTCCTAAGATTTTGCAGACCGACAGGATTGCTGTATCCAAATTCGACTCTGAATAAGTGGAATAAATTGGGATTTTTCAACCAGGATGTCACTCGACGGCTGGTTGGAAGCTTTCCGGAAAACCCCTCCCTTTCGGTAGTTAAGTAGACAGTAGATCTGCATGTCTATCGGATTTCTAGTCGTGAAAACGGCCTTGAAATGATTGTGATTGGGGGTGTAAAATATTTTGTGTAAATGGCCAAATATAACTGAAAGGATAAATACATATGGCCATTACCGATGAAGTAATGAACGAATTACTGAAGGATTACCAAAAACCCGAAGATCTATTGGGGCAAAACGGATTGCTCAAGGAGCTGCAGAAACGACTGCTGGAAAAAGCAATGGGGGCCGAATTGACAGTGCATTTGGGATACGGCAAACACGATTCACAGGGCAGAAACTCAGACAATTCCCGTAACGGTACCAGCCCCAAGACGGTGAAGGGGGAATTTGGTAAACTGGAGTTGGCCGCTCCGCGTGATCGTAACGGGAGTTTTGAACCGCAGATTGTAACCAAAGGACAACGTCGATTCGAAGGCTTCGATCAGGCGATCATCAGTCTGTATACGCGAGGATTGACGACACGTGAGATTGAAGGACATCTGTTGGAGATTTACGGAGTGGAAGTGTCGCCCACGCTTGTGTCTCAAGTGACCGATGCCGTTTACGCAGATGTTCAGCTTTGGCAGAACCGGGCATTGGAGGAGGTTTATCCGATTGTCTATTTCGACGCACTTTGGACCAAAACCAAAGAGACAGGGACCGTGAAGAAAGTGGCCGTGTATCTGGCGTTGGGAATCACAATGAACGGGCAAAAGGAAGTGTTGGGGATGTGGGCGGCCAACAGTGAAGGGGCTAAATTCTGGTTGCATGTTTTAACCGAATTGAAAAACCGGGGAGTGCGTGACATATTTATTGGCTGCGTGGATGGGATCAAAGGTTTCCCCGAAGCGATGGAGTCGGTGTTCCCGTTGACCCGGATTCAGCTATGCCTGGTGCATATGGTTCGGCATTCGCTGAGTTATGTGAGTTGGAAAGAGCGCAAAGCAGTGGCCACAGATTTGAAAGCGATTT
>DUCD01000454.1:0-10773 GCA_012959985.1 Verrucomicrobiales bacterium
CGCAGTATCCCAACGGCGCCTGGCCTCAGCAATTCCGGGAGCCTCCCGATTCGGCCACTCACCCCATCAAGCGGGCGGACTATCCGGCAACCTGGTCGCGGACCTTCCCAAACCAGACCTACAAGGGTCATTACACCTTCAACGACAATGCCATGGTCGACATGATGAATGTGTTGTTCGAGGCGCAACGGATATACGGCGACGACAGATATCGCCGCGCGGCGGAGAAGACCGGCGGGGTTCTCTTGCTGGCACAGATGCCCGAGCCGCAGCCTGGCTGGGCGCAGCAGTACAATGCCGATATGGCGCCGGCCTGGGCGCGAAAGTTCGAGCCGGCGTCGGTCGGAGGCGGGGAAGCGCAGAGTGTCATGTTTGCCTTGATCCAACTCTATCGCATGACAGGCGATAAGAAGTATCTTGAGCCGATTCCGCGTGCGCTCGCGTATTACAAACGATCACAACGTCCGGATGGAAAGTTGGCGCGCTTCTACGAATTGAAGACCAACAAACCATTGTATTTCACGAAAGACTACCAACTGACTTACAGTGACGCCGATATGCCGACACACTATGGTTTTGTTGTCAGCTCCCGTTTGGGCAAAATTGAGCGCGAGTATGAAGACGCGTTGAAGACCCCGAAAGATCAGCTCGATCCGCCGCGAAAGAAGGACGATTACAAGATGAGTTCCGATCTGATGAAGAGAGCCCGCGCGGCTATCGATATCATGGACAGCCGCGGCGCCTGGGTGGAGATGGGAAAACTCAGATATCACGGCTCGGATGACAAGACTCGTGAAATCATCGACACCAGAACCGTTGTAAAGAACATTCTGACACTGGCGCAGTTTATATCGGCGTCGAAACAGCCGAGTCCGTAGAGTCTCGAAATCCGACACACCTGTTTTCATGGGGTTTTAGGTGATCGGAATTCATCGACTCTTCATCAATCCTCATTAATCGGTAACAATACGGTAGAAACGGTGTTCGAAATCTTCAGACCGTTCGTAGATGCGGATGGAATTTCCGGTCCCGACAAGCGGGTCGCCCAGGTCCACCCAGTCATCCAGACCCGTTGAATATTGAGGCTGATAGGTGCGGCCGGATTGACTTGCCCATTTGATCTCAATGGCCCGCGCCGTTTCCAGAAGAGGGCCTTCAATGACCTCGGGATTCGAATGGAGTTCGATCTTATAAAGGCTGCCTCCAGAGGTGATGAATAAGGTGGAACCGGTGGGTCCTCCGAAGGTGCAATTGGTCGTGTTGCCGGGGACCTCAATGTGTGTTAACCGTTCCCCTTCAGGTGAATAAATGTTGATGCCTTTTGAGTTCCCGCATAAATAGCGATCCATAAATTTCCGTCTGTATCCACCGCCATTCCGTCGGGCCACATAGACATTTTGGTGATGATGAGGCCTAGGTCCGTGAGTGAACCGTCGTCGTTGACTCCGTATTTTCGCACTTGATTGAATTCGTTGACATTGAGATAAAAAAACTTTTCATCTGGAGAAAACCCCAACCCGTTGGGCTTGTGATTTTGATCGGTTATAACATCAGTAAGCGTATCAGTGGCTGGATTGTAGCGGTACACGTATTGACGATTTTCCCCAGTACTCAGTCCGAAATTCGGATCCGTAAACCAAATGGTCCCGTCGGATTTTACCACAACGTCATTGGGCGCGTTCAATCGTTGGCGTCCGATACCGCTGGCCAGAACTGTTACGCTGCCGTCCTCCTCGATTCGTGTAATTTGCCTTTTGTCGCTTTCACAGACAATAAGACGACCTTGGAGGTCAACCGCATGACCATTCACTTTTCCTCCCAGATCTCTCAACAATACGGCTCCTTCCTCGGGAGTCCATTTATACTCCTTCCCGCCGTTCTGATCGCTGAAAACCAGATAGTTCCCTTGGCTTATCCACACCGGGCCTTCAAGCGAACCGAACCCATCGGCAAGTTTCACCAACTCAAAGTCCTCAGCCAATAAGTGGGGGGGAGATGCCTTCAGGAATACCGATATTGAAAGGAAGAGAACGCAAATAATCGAACGGAACCGTAAACTACTGTAGAGCATAACCACATAGTAAGTAAAACCTGCTCCGAGGTCAAAACACCACATCCTTACAGGATTTCGGAGCCAATCCTGCGACATCTGATGAACAAGGGCATTGATGGAGGGATTTCCATTTCGACAAAGCCGAGCGAATTACCTTGGAACGATCGCAGCCGCAAAGTTGCCATTACCCGGTGGCGAGAGTTGCCTCCTCCCGCCGCCACCGATGGTTGTGATCTTCGAGAGATTCCCGGTATCAATATCGATCCAATGTACCCCGAACTCACCCTCGGAATCGGAAAGATCCAGAGTGACCTCTTTGGATTTCCCAGAGGCGGGGAAGTAGACAATGTAGGTGTCGTGTTTCGCGGTCGCTGCCAGGTACGCCTCATTCTCTTCTCGGTGGAGCAGTAGTTCGTTGGAGGGTTCGACATCCCAAAGCCGGACGCGCTTTTCCAATAGGCGCGCTGCCTTGATGCACGCGACCGCCTTGTCGCTAATCCCGAGTCCGGAGTCCGGTCGGTGGAAACGAATCGATGCGGCACCGGCCAAAAGGTGGCGCCAGAAGCGCTCAATGGCGTCCTGATCGGTATGCCCAAACTTGTTCCCGTCTGCCCCGTAGGTTTTGGTGGTATTCATAGGCCGCGGTTTCCGGCCCAAATAACTGCGGACATACAAGAAATTCTCCCAGTGTTTCTGTCCCTTGTTCTGGTTGTTCTGGGACACGTCAACAAAATCGTAGAGCTCCGGGTGGTCGAATGTGTGTTTGTGTTCGTCGGAGCTGAGATCCCAGGCGTCCCACATCTCCGTAACCATGACCGTCTTCGAGGCCTGCTTCGCGCGGGCTTTCACGAACCGCGCCCAGTAAGCGCCCCACGCCGATTCGGCGCGAGTCTCGTTGTCCATGCAGTAGAGGACATGATCGTAGCGAAGCGTGTGATCGAGCACCTTGCCCACGAAAGCCTCCTGAAACTGGCGCACCACTTTGTTGTCGCGCTGTTTGGGGGTGGTGTAGAAAAACGGCTGCTTGTTGGCGCCCGGGTGGTCCGGATAGCGCGCGGCGAAACCCGATTCGGCGGCGCTGTAGTTGACGTTGTTCTTTGGCGCATAGGGGTGATCCTCCCAACGCCGCGGGTCATTCTTCCGGTTGTCGGTGTAGTCGAAACGGTCCCAGACTTCAATCTGGACAAAGATGCCGAGCTTCGCTGTTTCCTTCAGGAGGCGTTCGAAGCGCTCCCAGTATTCGGGATTCCATCTCCCGAGGTCGTATTTCCCCCCTTCGAGTTGGAGGAACGGGTAGACCTCGAAGCCCCGGTCTTTTCGGTCGCTCATCGTATTCCGAATCACGTTTCCACCTGCTTCCTTGATACGCTCAAGCTGGTCCAGGAGACGGTCCTCCGGCCACTGAAAGAGGTTGTCGTCGTCGCTGCCGCCGAGGAGCAGTATCGGGTGGCCATCTCGAGACCAATACCAGGGCAATTTCTCCCAAGGCTCGAGAGCAGACAATGACTCGACACAGAAGGCGGCGATCAGTACGAATACGTTCAGTTTGTTCATGACATTGAGTCTAATCTTACTTGTCGTGGTTTAATAGAGTGTCTCCCGGGATTGTTTTCAAGATCCCGGGTTGTTTATTGGGGTTAATCGGGGAGTTTGGCAGGGGCGCGGAATGACACGTCATTTCAACCCCTTCCGCCAATCCCAAACGATGTCATTATTATTCCTGACGGCCTTGTCAGGGAATGGATGCTTGTCATCGAAAGGGTAAAGGTCTTTCGTTTTCTCAATGACAATCCCCCCTTCATTAAGCGTTCCGTCGGGATTCATGACTTTGGAAAGATCCAGATCAAGATGTTTGGCCAGGAATGGATAAACGGCGGCCCGCTTGTTATAGTCGTAGCCATGCCGATCGTTGGGAAGGTGTGCATTTTCCACCATTTCTGATTTACCAAATAACCCGTAAATGTATTTGATGAAGGGATACTCAACTTCGGGTGTCGTTTCCGTTGCATCTGTTCCAACAGAAACCAGCAGTAGCGGATTGGGTGCAATGCACGCCGTAATTTCGACATTATTGGTCCTGAAATCTTTCGTTTCGTGAATGGGCATACCGAGTTCACAAACACACCCTCCAAAATGGCGGTAGGACACCATTACTACAGGAACCGAAACATGAATTCGGGGATCCACTGCCGCAATATGGAAAGTTTGCGTTCCACCGCCGGAAGCTCCGGTAACGGCGATCCGCTCAGGATTAATATCCAATGTGAGCATGAAATCAATCGCTCGAATCGCATTCCAGATTTGGAGTTTCATGGTTTGAGGATGTTTGTGCCGCCACCCGAACTCAACCAGTTGTCCATAACCGACCATGTCGTATGAGAAAACGATAGCTCCCATTCTTGCCATGGCCACGCACCGTTTCTGCACATCCGGCCGATATCGACCATAATCCTCTTTTCTGGGCCAATGACCATGGGGACTTAATATTCCGGGTAGCTCCCCTTTCACATAGGTCGGGCTGTACACACTTCCCGTCACATAAACACCGGGTAAGCTTTCGAATGCCACATTCACAACCTGATACCCCGCGAAGAAGCGTTTCTCACCGTAGATGGGATTCAGCGGACATTTGTCGGGAAGCGGATTCAGATCTGAACCTTGCAAAATTTGAGAAGCTACTTGGTCCGCCCTCTTTTTCCAGGCCTCGGGGGTGGTAATGGACTGACGCAGATGACGGAGGAATTCCTTGCCCTCAGCTTCCGACCATTGGTAGGTTTGCCCTGCTTTTGATTTTTGAAGTGCGCTTGTTTTAGCGATGATTGAATTGACGCCAGCACCGGAGACGTGATTCACAGCGATGATTAACAGAAACAATAAGATTCCAATTTTTAAGTGGATAGACTTTTTCCGGTCGACAGGAATAAACGTCTTCATGGCAATAGCAGGTTATAGGTAATTCATGTCCGGGACATCTCAGCCAATGGTCCTCTATTTTTCTTCGCGGAACAGCGGGCTGTGCAAGACGGCGGCGATGGTGTCAATGATGCGGTAATCGTTCTCCGCGGACTTGGCAAGTATTTTTTCCACTTCCGCAAAGTCGGTATCGCCGGATTCCACTCCGTTGGCATAGATCAACAGCCTGAGCGCAGAAAACTTTGTTAACGATATTCTCACCTGATGCATTCGTACGATTGTTTTATTCGTTTGTCCGGTCAATGACCAAAACCGGGGCCGGCATTTTTCCATCACCACGCAGGCGTATCTGTAATCGGTTGTTCTCCACATTCAATTGCGTGCGTTTCCCTGTGAGTGTTACCAGAGTTGCCTGATCTGATATCCATGGCAGTTCCACAACAGCATCCCCCGTGTCGGCGATAGCCCACACCACCCAAACCTGCCCGGCATCCGGTTTGGAACTGTGTGGATGCCGAAATGCTTCTGCTTTTCCTTTCAGGATTTTCAGATCGTCAGTCGCGGCAATCATCGGGAATGGATTAGGAAGGACACGGATGTAGTTTTTCACCGCGGTCTGTTCCATCGGTTTTGCATCCATAATCGTCACCTTTCGGATACCTGCGGCGAAAGCCCTGGTGAGAAACTGGAATCGCCATGCGGCACGACGCTTTTCGGAAAGCACTCCAAAAAAATCGAAATTACCTTCGGTGTGCCAGTAGTCCAGTTTGCGTGGGTATTCGAATCCCGGTGAGCGATTCCCCCACGATTCAAAGACGGATCGAACTTTCTGAAAAGCGTGGGTAACGGTCAGATCGCCTCCTGAAAAAAAAGTATCCAGACCTTCGTAATTGTGGAAACTGACCACATCGGTCACCGGGCCGATGGAATAGCCTTGCCCGGCGGTTCGAAAGTCGGGGGAACCATGGCGAGCCTCGGCGTCAAGCGATTGTCGAATCCAATCGATGCCATGCTCGCCCGCCGCCGAAGCCGGAGTCAGAATCAATGCGTGTGGATCGTTGTTCTTTATTTGAACGGCTGCCTTGGTTACAAACTCCGCGTAATCGGCTGCCTGATCTTTCCAGTGGGTCAGATACGATTCCGGTTCGTTGTCGAGTTCCCAGGCACGGACTCCATAATTCGCTCCCCACCCTTCCCGGGTGGCCAGAGTTCCGCCCGGACAGTATCTCTCGGCAAGTCGGCCGGCGAAGGCAACCAATGCTTCCATGTTTTTCGGGGCGGATTTTCCCGATTGACGTCTGCCCGCCCATTCGGGAGGGCCGCCCGCGTTTCCTCCGACAACGGGAGCCTGCATCAGAATGTTCAATTTTCTCATCTTTGCTTCCATCACGAAGTTATCGAGGGATTTCCACGCCGAAGGGACTCCTTCACTCAGATTCACTGGACCAGTAGGTTCCATTTCTTTCCAGTAGACGCACATGAATGTCCAGCGAAGTCCCATAGCGACTTCAATGTCCAGATCCCCATTTTTGGACGCTCCAAACATGGCCCCTCCTTTTCCGTCCCAGCTTCCGGTATGACCGATGTAAGGTGATGCAAAACCATCGAGGCCGCCTCCCATTGCACTTGACGGATCGGGCGGCGGAAGCGGGTTATCCACAGTTGGATAGGACTCCGGAACCGAACCGGCAAGTAGCAACCACAGCGCGACAAAAAGCCCTGTCACCAGCAGCACTACCATTCCACATCCCCAAGATGCATATTTCATAAGTCGGAAGCAAAGAGGCTTTAATTGTGAATTTGAGGCCCTTGCCAATATTCTGATTTCAATTCATTCTGACTTTTCCTCGGGGAGGTTCAGTCATGAAGGCATTTCCAAAGTTACACAATTTTGCCCTTCAGAAACCTGCCCATATTTTGCGGTCTGCAATTCACCACTTTCACCTTCCATGTCCACCCATTTCCAATTCTCAACCCGGGCCGCCAACCGGTTCTTGCGTTTCCAGAACATATCGGTTCGGGGACTTTCTGTTCCCCCACGCAGGGTCGACCACCAATCGTAACCATCGAGAACAACCCCTTCGGGCAACTCTGCTCCGGTTACCGCCGCCAAACTCGGAAATAGCTCCAGGCTGGAAAGAAAGGCGTCGCTAACCGCGCCCGCGGGGATCCCACCCTCCGGCCAACGAATCATGAAAAGCACCCGAACACCCCCTTCCCAAGTTTGCGATTTGTGACCGCGCAGAGGACCATTATTGGCTCCGCCGCTACCGCCGTTATCCGAGAAGAAAATCACAAGGCTATTTCCGACCAGACCCTTTAAGTCGAGCACACGCAAAAACTTCCCAATCGACGCATCCATACAGCTTACCGCCGCTCGGTAATCACGGTATCGCTTTTCCCGACTTGGAACCAGAGACTCCTCACCATAACGCGAACCTTTCCGGTATTCGTTTTTCACCGGCGGATACAGCTTTTGAAACTCCGGCGACGCTTGCACCGAGCCGCGAATCTTGGGATCCAGAGAGGAGGAACCATGGGGAGCGTTAAAAGGCACGTAGAGAAAGAAAGGTTTCTTGCCGGCATACTCAGCGAGGAAACGTAGCGCTTCCCTCTCAAACAGGTGAGTGGCATAGGTTCCGCGATCTTCCTCGGTGCGCGCATTGTTTCGATACATACTCGGCACACCATAGCGTTCGTGCGTGTAATAATCGATGCCGGTTTTGACCAGGCCATAGAAATCATCGAATCCACGAGCCCGCGGGAGAAATCGTTTATGAATTTCCAAATCCCATTTCCCATAAATGCCTGACTTGTACCCCAAAGGTTTCAGAATTGCCGGCAACAATACCTCCCGCGTATCCATTCCTCCTATTCGCTCCCAAGTGACTGCGTATTCTTCCTCGTTATACCGATGGCCGTAATCAGGCGCCTCATTACGAATCATGTCAAAAATACCGTTTCGCTGCGGATAACGGCCCGTGAGAAAGGCGGCCCGTGAAAGGGTGCACGCCGGCCAAGCCACATACAAATTGGTGAGCCGTGTTCCCTCCCTGGCCAGTCTATCGAGATTGGGGGTGATGATCTCGGGATTAATCAATCCCAGATCCTGGTAGCCCTGATCGTCTGAAACGATCATTAAAATGTTGGGTCGTTTAACATCGGCGCAAAGACAGATGCAAAGTATCGAAAACAACATGACCTGAGAAACCCCATGAAAGTCTGCACTACGGAATTTGGATACTTTGCAGTCGCCGGTCTGGCGACACTCTTGAGCCAAACGGCAATCGCCCAACATTCCAGCCTCACTCAACCGATTGTAAAAGAGTCCCTGGTATTCGAAGAAATCAATGGACAAGTCGCTGTAGAGGCGGAACATTTTTTCAAGCAATCCGCGACCGGTAAAAGGGCCTGGTATCTGACCACCGCTTCAAACCGGCCCGCCCACAATGATGATGCGGACGGCACTCATGTCGTCGGAGCCGGTGGCGGCGCCTATTTGGAAAGTCTTCCTGACACCCGCCACAATCATAGCCACAAACTGATCCACGGCGAAAACTTTTCTAACCTCCCCGGCAAGCTGGCCATTCTTCATTACAAAGTTCACTTTAATAATCCTGGACGCTACTACGTTTGGGTGCGGGCGTTCTCCACCGGAAACGAGGACAACGGTTTGCATGTTGGAATCGACGGCAAATGGACGGCATCCGGCCAACGACTGCAATGCTGTGAAGGCAAGAGAACTTGGCGTTGGGACAGCCAGCAGAGGACGCAGAAGAATCATTGCGGCGAACCCCACAAGATCTATCTGGATGTCGAGAAACCCGGTCTGCACACCATCCAGTTCTCCCTGCGGGAGGATGGTTTTGAATTCGACAAGTTTCTACTCACCACCAACCGGGATTTTTCCCGACTCGAGGACGTAGGCCCATCATCCACCGCCAACAATGGCACACTTCCCCGCGCCTTTGCCGTTCCGACAGGATATGTGGATGCAGAGATTTTCCAATCGAAAACGACCATCTCCAATGTGGAGAAAAACTTGGTCCAGCCACGAGAAAGCAATGGCACAGGTCAAGTCAAGATCACCGGGGAACGGAAGCAGTGGCACAAGGTCACACTGACCCTCGACGGCCCCTATGCCCACGAACTTGACACTAGCCCCAACCCCTTCCGCGATTATCGCATGACCGTAGACTTCAAGCATGAATCGGGCTCTCCGGAATACCATGTGCCCGGTTACTTCGCTGCCGATGGAAACGCGGCCAACTCTTCGGCACAGTCCGGCACTCAGTGGCGCGCACATCTCTCCCCGGACAAAACGGGGCGCTGGAATTATACCGTGCATTTCGAACTGGGCGCTGACGCCGCGCTGAATGCCGGTGCCGACGCCGAAGCTCTCAGACCTTTCCACGGCGCAAACGGTTCATTCAACATTGAAACAAGCGACAAGACTGGCAGGGACCTCCGCGCAAAAGGACGCCTGCAATACGTTAACGAACGATACCTGAAACACGCCGGCAACGGGGAATACTTCCTGAAGGCCGGCGCCGACGCACCGGAAACCTTTTTGGGTTACAAGGATTTCGACGACACGGTGGCGCCCAAGAAGAATGTCCCCATTAAAACTTGGATCCCTCACATCAAAGACTGGCGTCTCGGCGATCCCACCTGGAAAAACGGGAAAGGCAAAGGAATGATCGGAGCCATCAATTACCTGGCCTCCAAGGGTTGCAATGTTTTCTCATTCCTGACCTACAACGCCGGCGGTGATGGGGACAATGTTTGGCCTTTCGTCGCGCGAAATGACAAGTTCCACTATGATTGTTCTAAACTGGATCAGTGGGGAATCGTCTTCGATCACGCCGGAAGCCTCGGGCACTATCTCCATTTTAAGATGCAGGAGACAGAAATGGACGACAACACCCCCGGCCACAACACCTCCGCGAGCGGGGCTGTTCCAACCTCACTCGATGGCGGAGACCTGGGACCGGAACGCAAGCTGTATTGTCGGGAATTAATCGCCCGGTTTTCACATGAATTGGCTCTCAATTGGAATCTTGGCGAGGAAAATACCCAGAGTACAAAACAGCAGAAAGCCATGGCTCAATACATCCGGGACGTGGACCCCTACGACCACCTGATCGTGGTCCACACCTTCCCCGACCAACAGGACGAGGTGTACCGTGCATTGATCGCGGACCAATCCGTCCTTTCGGGCATGTCGCTTCAAAACAGCCACATCAAGGACACGCACGTTCAGGTGGTAAAATGGGTTCGGGAATCAACCCAAACCGGAAAACCCTGGGTTGTGGTGTTTGATGAATCCGGTTCGGCCGCCATTGGGCAGGTGCCTGATCTGGGCTATGAAGACTTCAACGGCTCCGATAACTCCGGTAAGAAAATCTACACCCAACATGAAGTCCGCAAGCAGACTCTTTGGGGCACTCTGATGGGCGGTGGCGCCGGCGTCGAATACAATTTCGGCTACAAAGTCCCCCAGAACGACCTCATCTGCGAGGATTGGCGCAACCGGGATCAAAGCTGGGATTACTGCCGACACGCTCTCGATTTCTTCCGATCGCTCCCCTTCCCCGAGATGGCCAACGCCGACCCGCTCGTCGGCAACAACAAGAATGATAACTCCAAGTACTGTTTCGCCCGAAAAGGAAGTATCTATGTGATCTACCTCCTGAACGCCGGCACTTCGGATATCGACCTTTCAGAAGCCCGGGGAACCTTCAAGATCACCTGGTTCAATCCCCGCACCGGTGGAGATGAGGTCACCGGCAACGTAAAATCCATTC
>DUCD01000454.1:10783-11510 GCA_012959985.1 Verrucomicrobiales bacterium
CGCGTCGACCGATGGACGCTTCAAATCGACGACGCACAGGGCAACCGCGTGCACGAGCAGGGAGGCATCGGCACACCGCCGGCCGACAAAGGCCTGGACTGGACGGCCGTGCCAAGGAAATAGGAATTGAGATTGAGTCATTTTTTTGATTTCCCTATAACTGTCAGATCAGAAAATGAAATTAGTATCGCTAAGCGGCGATCCAAATACGCCTATACGAAGGGCGAAACAGGACACCCTCAGCTACTCGACTCGTTCGGCGACGAGAAGTCTTACCAGATGCCGTTTTTCATAACGGCGCCACATCTGATATTTACCAAGGGGATTCTTAGCGGTCATCAAGGCAGGACCCTGTTCATGGACTCGGGCCTCGCGGCGAGCATGCCGCTCGTCATTCTCGATGAAACGGTCGAGTTTCCAGATCTGAAGAAGAATGAGATAGAGGGTCTCCTTGGTCGAACACAAGGTCTTTTTACAGTCGCAGCGCCGGTATCTTCGACGCTTCACGGCTTTTGAATTGGCGAACCCGTAATGTAGAATAATTCGGTTATTATTAAATTTTGGGTATTTCTTTGTGTTTATTTCCACCTACTTGAGGACGTCGTCCATTCAAACGAAACTTGGAATGAAAACTTGCAGCAACTCTGTCGCTCAAGTCGTTGTCGATTCTTTGGATTTAGATAACGCCGCTTGGCGGCTGTAGTATACTCTTACGCATCAAGTTTTC
>DUCD01000455.1 GCA_012959985.1 Verrucomicrobiales bacterium
AAGAAACACCCGGAAAACCGACAAAAAATACGGCCTGCTTTTTTTCCAGTTCTTGCTCGACACGGTTCCCTGAGACTTCGAATACTGAAGGTTTTTCCAGAATGGGTGTTTTACCGGAAGGATTCCATTTGCCGAGAACCTGATGGATGGTTTGGACAATGGATTCTGCTGGAATGTCTCCAAAAACCGAAACCACTGCATTTCCGGGCACCATCCATTTCGTAAAGTGGTTTGTTAGGTCCTTTTTACTCAATTGCTTTACTGATTCGTCCGTTCCCAAGCTATCCAGACCGTAGGAACTGCTTCCGAAAATCTTTTGCTTCAGGTTTAATTCGGCGATTTTCAGCAGATGATCTTGATGGGACTTAATGGCCGTCAATTGGTTGTTTTTCTCCCGTTCAAATGCCGATTCCGGAAAGATCGGATCTGAAAGCACATCGGCAATGATATGAAGACCGGTTTCCAGGTCTTTGCTCAAGAATTCGGCGGCAATACCAATACTGTTGTTACCTGCGTAAGCGTCGAGGCTTCCCCCGGTGGATTCCACCTGCTCTGCAATCTGTTCGGCAGTTCTGGACGAAGTGCCCTTCATCAGCATGCTGGAGAGCAGTTGGGTTAATCCATTGTTTTGCTGTGTCTCGGCCAGAACACCACACTGAAAAGCGATGCGGATTTGAACGAAAGGAAGCCGATGATCCTCTTTTGTCAGTAAAGTATATCCCGATTCCATCGACTCTTTTCTGATGGGGAATTGAGACTGAGACTTCTTTCTAATCGGTCGTTTCGATTCAGTTGAGACAGGTTGCAGGGAATAGAGAGTCAAGTTTTCAGGACGCAGATGCTTTTCCACAACTTCCAGGATGGCGTCTGCATCAAGGTCCCGAACTTGGTTCAGGTAACGTTCCGAAAAATTCAGATCGCCGGCCACCATCCAGTTGGATCCCAGATCCTGGGCCTGTCCCTGCATGGTTTTGCAGCTGGAAAGATGGGCACATTCAAACTGTCGTTTAGCTTTGTCCAGTTCTTCGGACCGGATCCCTTCCTTTTTTAGATGTGTCACCTGATTCAGGATGGATTCGCAGGCTCTTTCGAATTGATCCGTCTCCATCACGGCACTTAAACCGAAAAGCCCCAGATTATTTGAACTGAAAGTCCAGGCATCCACCGATTGCACCAAGCCTTCTTTTTCCCTAACCGCCTGATAAAGTCTTGAACTGCGACCATTTCCCAGAAGAACAGATAGCACGTCCAATGCTGGTGTATCCGGATGCCGGACATCACAGGTCTGCCATCCGTAATGGAGAAAGCCCGTCTGGATTGAGTCCGTCTCGATTATCTCTCTATAGGCCAATTGTCTTGGCTCTGAAGCGAGATAGATGGAGGAAACAGGATTGAATTCCTTATTCTGAAAGGATTGTTCGACGGTAGATTTAATGGAAGACGAGTCGAAATCGCCCGTCACGATTAAAACTATGTTGGATGGCAGGTAGCGTGATTTATAATAATTTGTAATTTCGGCGGTATCGAGACGATCAAATGGTTCGGGGTAGCCGATAATTGTATACCGATATGGGCTCTCCTGAAAAATCGACTCAAAAAAACGCCGACTGGATTTTTTGCCCGGATCATCCTGGTTCATATCCATTTCCCGGTAGATGACCTGTTTTTCCTTGTCGAGCTCATCCTCAGGTAGCGATGCATTCTGAACGATGTCACAGAGAATATCCACAGCCAGTATAGTCCCGTCGTTGGGGACATTGATCCAGTATACCGTTCGGTCGAAGGAGGTATAGGCATTCATGTAACCTCCCGCGTTCTGTATTTCGTTGTCGATGGTGCCGGGTTTTCGTGAAGAGGTTCCCTTGAACAGCATATGCTCAAGGAGGTGCGAGACTCCCGCTCCCAGTAGCGGTCCTTCGTGAATACTTCCGGTCCCGCACCATGCCTGAGCGGACGTCACAGGTGCTGAATGATCCTCCTTGAGGATAAGAGTTAAACCGTTTTTGAGTCGAATTAGATCAACTCCGTCTGGTAAAGCGGATTTCCGATGCTTGTTGAAAGATGGCATGAATGCGAAGAAGAGGCTAAAGTGAAAGGTTCAGACCTTGGTGGATCTTTGATTTTTTCCTTTCCGTTTTCTTTTCGGAAGGAAGGGAAAGGTGAATGCTTCGTAAAAGTTGTAAACGTTGGAAAAGTCTTTTCGACTGTCATCATCGCTTGCACCGAGAAGCCCGGTCTCAACCATGTTGAATACGATTTCGCCGAAATCACTGGAGCGGGTCAAACCCCATTCTTTGAACAGACTGAAGGTCATAGGTCCATATTGTTCCAATCCAAATCGGCGGATACCCTCAAGAAGTTCCTGGCCTGAAATGTGCCGGGGCTTTTCCGGGGTATCCTGAGCGATTTCTTTCTGAGTGAAGTCGAGGGCATCACGAAGAAATAAATAAGCATCCAGGGCATATCGAGAATCTTTCTTTACCAAGTTCTCGAGTGTTTCATCAAAATCAGCAGGTTGCATAGCTCACTTGGAACGGGAAGGGGTAGCAGTTTCGATTGGGTGAGCTTCCTTGTAAGATTTGACGGCCCACCCCGTGATCAGGATCATGAAGATCGCGGTGATGAATAATTGTTCCTGTCGAGTCAGATATTTCAATTTACGTGTGGTTTACAGAACCTATCGGAAAGGAGTTTCGAATGATGAACGAAACTCATCCCATCCAAATGATTCTATCCGGAGATAGCTAAAAACGAAAAATACGATTCGTAAAGGGAAAAACCATTCCAGAATTTTCTCGGTAAGGCCTGCGGTCCTCTGCGAGCCTACCAATTCGCGGTGCGCTGAGACAGCGAGCCCTGGCAATTTGGGGTGGCGGCTCAACTGGTAATGGCAATATTGACCAGTTTTCTTGGTACAACAATGACCTTGCGGACTTGTTTGCCCTCAATCAGTTTTTGTATTTTCTCACTGGCTAGAGCTGCCGTTTCCAGATCTTCTTTGGAAGCACCGGTTGGCACGGTGACTCGATCTCTCAGTTTCCCATTAATCTGAATCGGCATGAGCCATTCGTCTTCAATCAGTAGGTCACGATTGAATTCGGGCCATGGTTGGTAAGACAAGCCGGAGATAGATCCCGTGGACTCATTTTCAGGCGAAAGGAGCCGGGATTCGATCAACTTCTTGAACAGTTCCTCAGCCAGATGGGGGGCAAAGGGTTGCAGCAGCTTCAGGAATTCGACGAGGATCTTTGCGGGTCTTTCCGACCAGGTCATGGCCTCATTGATAAAAATCATTAATGCAGAAATAGCGGTATTGAATCGCATTCCATCGAGATCTTCTGTTGTTTTCTGGATACAGGCATGGAGCGATTTGGTCTGTTCTTTGGTGGGGGGCGCATTCGATATCCTGAAATCCAATTGTATAACTTCCAATAGTTGATCGGGATCGGCTTGTCCTGAAACACATTTCTGGTTGAATTCCTTCTCCGCTTTTTCATCGATGAATAAGCGCCACACCCGGCCGAGGAATCGATATACCCCTTCCACTCCTTTAGTATTCCATGGTTTGACCATTTCCAGAGGGCCGATGAACATCTCATAAAGTCGGAATGAATCCGCTCCATAATCCAGAACTATCTCATCCGGGCTGATGACATTTCCTCGTGATTTCGACATTTTCTGCCCGTCTTCTCCCATGATCAATCCTTGATTCACGAGTTTAAAGAAAGGTTCCGAAGTGGAAACAAGGCCTAAGTCGAAGAGAACCTTATGCCAGAATCGGGCATACAATAAATGCAGCACTGCATGCTCCGCGCCGCCTACATATAAATCGATGCCTTTGGAAACGATGCCTTTTGGAGGGGAGCTGCTTTCTTCGCTTTCTGGAATGGTTCCCATCCAGTAATTTTCCACGGCAGGATCGCACAAGGCCTGTTGATTTGATGGATCCAGATATCTGAGATAATACCAGCAACTGCCGGCCCATTGAGGCATGGTGTTGGTTTCCCGTCTTTTTCCATCGGGTAAGTTCAGCCATTCCGTTGCTCTGGCCAGGGGAGGTTGACCCTCCTTAGTGGGGTGGTAATCCTCCAGATCCGGGGGAAGGAGTGGAAGAGATTCTTCCGTCAGGCATTCATGACCGTTCTCGTCCCAGGCGATGGGGAAGGGTTCGCCCCAGTAGCGCTGCCTACTGAAGAGCCAGTCCCTCAGCTTAAATTGGATGGTTTTCCGACCCTTTCCGTTCTCTTCCAGCCAGGCAATGATGGTTTTCTTTGCATCTGGAGTCGCCATTCCGGTGAGCATTCCGGAGTTAATACTGGTTCCGTTACCCGTGAAACCAATGGAATCTTCATTCTCTGGAGATTTAACAACCTCTCTAACCGGTAGATTGAATTGCCTGGCAAATTCCAAGTCGCGTGAGTCATGGGCAGGAACTGCCATGATGGCGCCCGTCCCGTAACTGATCAGCACATAATCCGCAATCCAGATGGGGATTTTTTCCTGATTAACCGGATTGAGGGCATAGGCGCCAGTGAAGATTCCCGTTTTCTCCTTGGCGAGATCGGTTCTTTCCAGATCGCTTTTCTTCGAGGCGTATTCTCGATAAAAACGAATGGCTTCCTTCGGATTGGTTTTCGGTTCACTTCCTGAAATTCCTCCTGTTTTCCATCCATCGGGGATTCCTTCAGGCCACTCCTCGGGAATCAATTCGTCAATCAGCGAATGTTCCGGAGCAAAAACCATGTAGGTCGCTCCAAACAGAGTGTCGGGGCGCGTGGTAAATACCGGCATTTGCCGATCGGAGCTTCCCAGACTGAATTGGACCTCGGCTCCTTCGGATCGTCCGATCCAGTTCCGCTGCATTTCTTTCAGCGACGAACTCCAATCCAGCGGAACGAGGTCTTCAAGTAAGCGATCGGCATAGGCTGTGATACGAAGCATCCACTGTCGCATAGGCTTGCGGATGACAGGGAATCCCCCCACTTCGCTCTTTCCATCAATGACCTCTTCATTGGCCAGAACGGTACCCAATTCGGGGCACCAGTTGACAGGGGCCTCTGAAATATAGGCTAGCCGATGCTCGTCCCGGTAATTTCGTGTTTCAGCAGGCGAGGAAATTTCATCCGGAATTTTTAATGAGTCTATAGGCTCCGCTTTATTGGGTTCGGGATTAAACCAGGATTGGTAAAGTTTCAGGAAAATCCATTGAGTCCACTTGAAGTAATCCGGATCGGTGGTGTTGATTTCCCGGCTCCAGTCATAGCTGAATCCCAGTGATTTGATCTGTCTTCTGAAATTGGAGATGTTCTCCTCGGTGGTTTTTCGAGGATGTTGTCCCGTTTTCACGGCATATTGTTCCGCCGGTAGTCCGAATGCATCCCACCCCATTGGGTGGAGAACGTTGTAACCCAGGGCTCTTCGGTATCGAGCCAGGATGTCTGTTGCGGTATAGCCTTCGGGATGTCCGACATGGAGTCCCTGCCCTGAAGGATAAGGGAACATGTCCAGAACGTAGTATTTGGGCGGAAGAGCCGTTGAACCATGACGCAGGGTGAAAGGGTGATCGGCAGGGCGCTCTTCTCTTGGATTCCAAGCTCGGAATGTTTCCTCGGATGCCCAATGTCTCTGCCACTTTGGCTCGATTAAATGAAAAGGATACTGTCTGCGTTTAAACGACATCCGCCCCGTATATCGAAAATTGGAAGTGAGAGCAAATGTAGAATGTAACAGAAAGGTTCAGGGGATGCTTTAAAGGTAGGGCTCGCTACACTGCCATTCGGTTAAGGAATCAGGCACCCCTGAAGCTGGGGGCGTCGACCCCGGATCATTGAAATCGGCATTTATTTCTTCCATATACCGGCCTCGGCGCGGCCAGCTTCAGGGATGACGGCGTTAAAAATACTGCGGAAAATCCTTAACCGAATGGAAGTCGGGCTCGCTGTCCCCAGCGCGCCGCATGGCGAAACATTCATCGGCGATTTTTTGCCCCCTGAGGATAGCGGACCCTACCCGGGCGTGGAACGTTACATCATTGAAAAATCGGCTTTTATCAGACGCCCAGTTCCCGGGAGCCCCAGACTCGGGCGATCACTAGGATAACTACCGCGGCGAATACCATGATTAAAGAAACGGCAACGGCGGCTTCCAGGTTGCCGATACTCAACTCCAGAAAAACGGTGGTCGAAAGGACTTCGGTTTTACCCCGGGTGGCTCCGGCGAAAATAAGCAGTGGACCGAATTCCCCCAATGATCTTGCCCAGGCCAGAGTGGCAGCTGTGAGGCATCCACGACGGGCTTCCGGAAGGACCACCATTCCGAAAGCCTGGGCTCGGGTGCAGCCCAACGTCAGGGCAACCTGCTCCCTTCGGCGGTCTATCTGATCGAAAGTGGCTCTCAGTGTTCGAACGGCAAACGCAGCCGCGACCATGAACTGCGCCAGAATAACAGCCGGAATCTGATAGACGACCAAATCCCTCAACGATTCCGGCAAAAACATGAAAAGGATCAAAAGACTCAACCCCACTACCAACGGCGGCAATACGATCGGAATATCCAATATTGCATCGAGAAAATTCTTTCCTGGAAAATTAAATCGGGAAAGAAGGTAACCGATCGGTATGGCCACCCATAGAGAAAGAATGGTGGAAACGGTGCAGGAGATCAGGGTCAGTTTGATGGAGTATTGAATGTTAGGGTCCGCGAGCGCCCTCAGAATCGGGTTTTCAGAACCTTCCTCAGAGGATTCTCCAAAAATATAAGCAGCGTCGGCTGCCAGGATTCCTATGATCAGAAAGAGATAAATACTGCCGATCACAGAAAAAATGAGATAAAACGGCAGATCCGAGCCGACTTTGAGTTTTTCGGTTTTCGAATGGATGTTTTGCGTTCCTGAACTGCTCATCGCCCCATTTTCCTTGATGTGAAAAAATCGACTCTCAGACTCTTATGGTGTGTCGGTGTTTGACTCATTGGTGCCGTCAGAGGGAAGTTGCCAATTGAACCCTGCTTCCTCAAATAGTTCCCTCGAATCCGCAATTTTTTTAAATAGACGTCGTCCCAGGTATTTGAAATCACTGGATTGAGAAATACTGTAAGGTTGGACGGCCTTCGCGGCTGGGGAATCGATTCGAATGATATCCAATTTGTCCTGTTCGAATAAAGTGTCACTTTCGTAGGCGAAGGTCGCATCAACGGACTTAGTGGTCACATTGGGAATCAGCAGGGCGGAAGTCAGTGTTTGCGTCACGATATTCTCTTTTAACAGCTCCTGATAGACCCCTTCCGTCTCCAGTAATTTACGAGTTAAAACGCCGATGGTGCATTGATCCGGCTGTCCAACGGCGATTCTGATTCCCTGTTTCTTCAAGTCATCGATATTCCGGATGTTCTTCGGGTTGCCCTTCTGGACCACTAAGACAATGTCAGTATTGGTAACATTGACGGCGTCCTGAAACCAGTCCTTGACTGTATCCAGGTAGTAGACGTCACAGGCCATGTAAAAATCAGGGAAACCACTTCCCTGGCTGCTTTTAATCGAATTCATCTGTGCCGTTAAAATGCCACAGCCATTATAAACGGTATTAATGTCCAAGCCTTCACGTTCCGAGAATGTTTTCAGGATCGGTTCGAGGGTTCGACGGTTAACCGAGCCTGCATAAAAGGTCAACTCAGGCACCTCCTTCCAAATATCCCCCTCGATAATCTCGTAGCCGAACGATTCAAAATGTTTCAAACCCTGATCCCGAGAGGAAAGGTAACGGGCAAACTTAAGAGCGGCGGTGGGGTTTTTAGACGACTTGAGGATTCCTGCTGTGATGCTGCTGCGTCCTGAATTCAATTCAGGAATCGGAATCGCGTCGATTTCAGAATACTGTGCTGCGGTGGCATCCCAGATAATAGCCGCATCCACACTGCCGATTTTTACATCGTTGGCTATTTCAGTGACCGTGGGTTTGAAGACTCCTTTTTCACGAGTGAGTGTTTCCAACCTTTTCCAGTGACCGGAACGAGTCAGGAATTTCCTGGTTTTTTTTCCTACGGCCGCCTGATCCGGATTGGCCAACGCAATCTTGATTCCCGGTTTCAGCAATGAATCGATATCGGTGATGTTTTTCGGGTTTCCTCTGGCCACGCCGATCACCGGCTTGAGGAAGGCGACAGCAATGGACTCTTCCACCAGGTTTTTCTTTTGAGCCAGTTCGATGTAACTTTCGTCGGCTGCCAGGTAAAGGTCTCCCGTGCGGCTGATTTCAATCTGACTCAAAAGGGTGTTGGAGCCTCCATACTGCAGTTGAATCCTCACACCGTACTCCTTTTCGTAATCTGCGGCTATTTTCTCAACCGCTTTTCGTAATCCCGCGGCACAATAAAAGAACAGTTCCGAAACTTCCTGATCCTGTTTCAGTCCACTCGTTCTTTGGTGATTCATGGAATAAAGCCCCAGAAAGAGAAAGCCCAAGAGGGCAATGGAAACCGCCAGGAACAGATACAACAGATTCGTAGCCCCGGAATTTTTCCTCTGAGCATTCTTGGTTTGGTTGATATTCGGCACCATGCGGCTGAACGATATGAACCGTTTGTCTCATGTCAAGTTCAGAGTCTGTTTCTGGTGATCGAAAAGAGGGTTAAATAGCTGAGAACACTGTCCTCAGCGCGCCGAAAGGTAGGGTCCGCTGTCCTCAGCGCGCCGAAAGGTAGGGCCCGCTGTCCTCAGCGATCTCTATTCAGAAAGTCAGTTCTTTAGAAAAAAAAGACCTGTCCAATAAACCATTTATATATGTCGCAGAATATCCTTTTCCAAACTGATGGAAATTCCTAGTCTGATTACCCGAATCCCTGAATGAGAATTTAGTTCGAATTATACCGAGAGGTCACATGAAACACAGCATAGAAACACTGGGCGGCATCGAGGTGCTTAAGCTTCACGGTGAAATCGACCTTAAAGTTTCTCCCGATCTTCGGGGATTACTCACGAAAAAAGCCCAGACACCACAGGATTATTTCATTTTCGATCTGCAGGATGTGAGCTACATCGATTCCTCTGGACTGGCCACCTTTGTCGAGTTCTTCCAATTGACCCGGGAAAAAAACAGCAACATTCTGATGGCAGGCCTCAAGCCCAGGGTTCGAAGTATTTTTGAATTGGTTCGACTGGAGGAGCTATTCATTTTTTGTGACTGTGTTGCAGACGCTATTGAAAAAGTCGGTGGAGCCGCTGGATCTGTATTGAATTCGATGGATTCAGCTGGCGACTGATTGAAACCCTAACTTAACCTTTTGGTTTCTTGAACGCGTATTTTAGACTCAATGTTGAGATTCTCTTCTGGCTGATTATAGGGCCCTTCCAACGGCAGGGGCCCAAGGTCGCGGAGGTGTTTCGGCAGATCGTTCGAATCGGTGTGGAGGGATTGCCTATGTCGGCCATGACCGCTTTGACCGTCGGATTGACCTTGGCAATGCAGGCTTCCCGGAAATTGACCGAACTGGGTGCCGGAATGTACGTTCCGGATATGGTGTCCGTTTCGATGATGAGGGAATTGGGTCCCTTGATGACTTCTATCATCATAATTGGGCGCAGTGGATCCGCAGTGACTGCTGAATTGGGAACGATGCGGGTATCCGAGGAGATTGAGGCACTCCGAGTCATGGCCATCAAGCCCGTGAAGTTTCTGGTGGTCCCTCGCTTTATAGCGATGATGATTATGGGACCCCTTCTGACCGTATTCAGTAATTATTTTGGTTTGGTCGGAGGCTGGATTGTATGGAAACTGATTCAGGGAAAAGGGACGGCTATTTATATCACCCGGTCATTGGAAAGCGCCACGGCGGGAGATTTGTATTCGGGATTGTTCAAGAGCGCTGTTTTTGCCTGGCTTGTCGTCACGATTTCTTGTCATGTCGGATTAAATGTTAAAGGCGGAGCGGAAGGAGTGGGGCGAGCAACAACTCGCTCTGTTGTTCTGGCATTGGTCGCCGTGTTTATTTCCAATGCAACATTGACTTATCTGTTTTTCTGAATTGAGAAAATGACACTGGATTCTGATAGTTCGAAATCAGCCCTTCATGACAGGGAAAGCAAGGATGTTGTTATCGAGGTCAAGGATCTGGTGGTACGGTTCGGCGATCGGACAATATTGGACGGAATTAATTTCAAAGTTCATAAGGGCGATACCATGATCATCATGGGGGGAAGTGGCTGTGGAAAGAGCACCCTGCTTCGTCAACTGATCGGGTCGACGGTTCCAGATTCAGGTGAAATCAGACTCTACGGATTTGATATCACTCGAATGAGCGAAAAGGAGTTGGATCCGTTACGGAAAAGATTCGGTATGCTGTTTCAATCGGGCGCTTTGCTGCAGTCCTTGACCATTGGGGAAAATATTTCTCTTCCTCTCCTCGAAAACAGTAAGGTCGATCCCGCAATCGTCGATCTGATTGTGAAAATGAAATTGGAACTGGTGGGTTTGACCGGATTTGAAAATCTGAAACCAGCCGAAATCAGTGGAGGCATGAAAAAGCGCGTGGCACTCGCACGGGCTCTTGCTCTGGATCCAGATTTGTTGTTCAGCGATGAACCCACAGCTGGACTCGATCCCGTCATGACGGCAGTGGTCGATAAACTGACGTGTGATCTGACCCGGAAACTCGGCATGACAGCGGTCGTAGTAACGCATGACATGACCAGTGCTTTTCGAATTGGCACTTACATGATCATGCTCGGATCCGGGCCCCATCAGGGGAAAATCATTGCCGAAGGAACACCCGAGGAAATCAAGAAAAACCCGGATCCCATGCTTCGCCAATTTATCAATGGCGAGGCGGATGGACCCATCCCTTTGAAACTGTCCCAAGACGACTACTTCAAACATCTTTTGGGTTCAGGATGACCTTATTGTTTATTATGAAAGCGAATCTGAAAGACTATGTTTCCGCCATCCTCGTCATTGCCTGCAGTCTCGTGCTTTTGGCGGCGATTCAATATGGACTGACCGGAAAGGGGTTTACGGATTTCACGCGATTCGTAGAAGTTGATATCGAAGATGCGACAGGCTTGAGGTTGCATTCGGAAGTAAGGTATGCCGGAGCGATTATCGGCAGGATTACCGATATTCGGTATCTTTCTGAAGAAGAAATAGAGAAGTCCCCCAATCCCGCCAATCTGATTCATATTACTGGAGGCCTGGATGATTCCGCTCCTGAATTGCCTGAAAATTTAACGGCATCTCCAGCAGCGGAAACTTTACTTGGTGAAAAGTTTCTGGGTTTAAAGCCGAAGGGGGTCGCGAAGGGCAAACTGAAAGAAGGACAGGTTGTGCAAGGGAACTCTGGACTCAGTATCGATGATTTAATACGTCAGATTCAGCCGACTCTAGAGAATGTTACTGAGATCACAGCTCAGGTAAGAAATGATCTGCCGGGGATGACAGGACAGTTGGATGGAGTCCTGTCCGAGGTACGCAGCCTTCTTGAGAAAGCCGAGAATGGA
>DUCD01000456.1:0-3190 GCA_012959985.1 Verrucomicrobiales bacterium
TCGACAAGCCTATCAACTGGACCTTGACCCACTTGGATAAATGGTATGATCACCAATACGATAAAGATCTAATTTCAAGGAATTATCCCAACCCTGAATTGGCAACCGGACTGGGGTGGCTGAATAGCTCTCACGAACCGACGCGATTGGTTGCCGCCTCGGCTCTTGCGGAGAGACGCCAGAAGTGGGCGTTGCCCGCCTTGATCAACATGTTGGATGACCCCTTTCTCTTAAATCGACAATTTACCCAGATGGGATTGGAAAATATGCTCTCGATCAACCTGAGAGATCTCGGTTATCGCTTTTATCAAACGAAAAAAGAAAGAGCCGAAACGATTCCTGGAATCAGAGATGCCCTTCTGGAAGAAATGAAAGAATTGAAAAAACAATAGGAAATGATACAAGAATAAACAGACACAGAATAAAGTCCTGGAGAGGGGCAGGAAAATCGAACTTGCAGATTCCCATACAGCCAAGCCGACCTTCCTGCCTCCCCTTCAGAACAAAAGGGTTACCTCTTCCCTTTTTCCCTAACTACCCACTCTCGTGTTTCACCCAGAACAACATAACCCTGTATCCACTTCATTAGTCTTGGCTCATAACTCAGCAGTGTTCTGCTTATTCCGTCGTCGAATTTCGTAAGTTTTTTCACCGCTGTTAAGTCTTCTATGAGCAATTCGTGTTGCTGAACCCTCTTAAAGCAGGTGGGATGCCACCCGATTTGAATTACGGTTTATTATTTCGACATACCTCTTCTCCTGATTTGAATTAGGTAAATCATATTCTTGATTTGCGGACGCAAAAGCCTGAAATTGCCGGACAGCAATGGGCGCAACCATGATTGAACTTTTTCAAAGAGCAGAACACTTCGGAGCGAATACCGCTATCGTCGATTTATCCGGGCACTATTCCTTTCGTGAATTATTGGACAAGTCCGCCGCCGCCGCCTCAGTGCTGCTTGACGGCAAAAAGAACTTGCAGGAAACACGCGTCGCTTTCCTTGTGTCTCCCGGAATCGATTTTGTCGTGACCCAATGGGGTATCTGGCGTGCCGGAGGAATCGCCGTACCTTTATGTGGCAATTACCCAATCAGAGAACTGAAGTATTTCCTCAAAGACTCCGGTGCAGAAATCCTGGTTGCAGCACCTGAGTTCAAGGAAAAGCTGAAACCTCTTTCGGAGGAAGATGATTTAAAGTATCTGGAATCGGAAAACTGGAATTCAACCGAACCGGTAGTTCTCCCCGATATCCAAGCCGAACAACGTGCCATGATCGTTTATACCAGCGGGACGACCAACCGTCCGAAGGGCGTGGTCATGACGCACAGAACGATTCAGTCACAGATTAAGTGCCTGGTCGACGCCTGGCAATGGAGTGAGAAGGACCGGAGCCTTCACGTCCTGCCCCTTCACCATATTCACGGATTGATCAACGCACTCTGTTGTCCGCTCTGGGCGGGAGCCATTTGTGAAATGCTTCCCAAGTTCGATGCCGAAAAGGTTTGGAAGCGAATTGAATCAAAAGAAATAAGCATCCTGATGGCTGTACCCACCATTTACACCAAACTGATTAAAGAATGGGAAAAAGTCATCCCGGCACGGCAACGGCTTTTGACTAAAAAGTGTAAGGGATTGAGATTGATGGTTTCCGGTTCAGCAGCGTTGCCTGTCTCTGTGTTCAACAAATGGAGCGAAGTAGGCGGACAACCTCTGCTCGAACGTTACGGCATGACGGAGATTGGTATGGCCCTTTCCAACCCAATCAACGGAGAGCGCCGCGCGGGTATGGTGGGTCAGTGCTTGCCCGGTGTTGAAGTGCGATTGATCGATACGAAGGGTCTTGTATCAGAAATAGGACCGGGCGAGATTGAAGTAAAAGGAGCCAATATATTCAAGGAATACTGGCAGCAATCAACAGTGACGAAGAAAGCCTTTCATGGGGACTGGTTCCGGACCGGCGACATCGCCCTATTGGAAGAAGGTTATTACAAGATTCTCGGGAGAGCGGGAATCGATATCATTAAGACCGGCGGTTATAAAGTATCGGCGCTTGAGATCGAAGGGGTTCTCCTGACTCACAGCGCCATTGAAGAATGTGCGGTGATCGGTGTTCCAGATGAGGAATGGGGAGAACGCGTTGCTGTGTCCCTGGTATTGAATCCGGGAAAAGATCTTTGCCTGCCGGATCTCAGAGATTGGGCCAAAAAGCGGCTCGCAATTTATAAAATCCCAACACGAATCCAAAAGTTGGACACCCTCCCAAGGAATGCTATGGGCAAGATCATTAAACCGGAAATCTCAAAAATGTTTCAAGCTGTCGATCGTTTGGAGGTGGGGTGATATGAGGATCATTGGAGGAACAGCAGCCGGACTTCATTTCAAAGTCCCAAAGGGTCTACACGTTCGCCCCACTCAGGATCGCGTCAAGCAGGCGATCTTTAATCGACTGGGCAATCGGATTCCAGATGTAGATATTGTGGACCTTTTTGCGGGTGCGGGCGCACTTGGATTGGAATGCCTCAGTCGCGGAGCCGCTTCTGTTACCAGCGTGGAAATCTCCCGCCGGCATGCTTCATTCATTCAGAACAATCTGCACCATCTAAAACTTCCTGAGAAACAGTTCTCCTTGAAGATCCAGGATGTCTTTATTTTTCTACAACAGGCGGCAGCGAACGAAATTCAATTCGACCTCATCCTTGCAGATCCACCTTATGGAGAAAAAACGACCGGAGAACGTTCCAAGTCACTGGCACAGAAACTGATCGATACCCCAAATCTATCTCGAATCCTCAAAGCAGACGGCCTTTGCGTCCTGGGACATGCCAGCCGTGACAAAATCACCATTCCAGAATCCTGGATGGAAACCAAATCAATGATTCATGGCGACTGCTCCATGCGCTTCCTGGAAAAGAACAATCAAGATTAGGATTTGCATCGTGATTGGAGTTGATCCATTTGTTCATGAAATCGGTAGGCAGCCAGAATCAGGGTTCGCACGTTCTCATTAATGGAGTCGATCTCTTGAACATCGGCCTCTTCCAACAAAAGTCGAAATGAGTCTTTCACCCGATTCGAATTCGAAGAATCACCCCTATGTTCCATTTCGGAAATTAGCGATACCAGAGAGTTTCTTGATTCTTTTTCACTGGATTCCAATGAGTCCACTCGACGGAAACGCGATTCGCTCGCA
>DUCD01000456.1:3200-11480 GCA_012959985.1 Verrucomicrobiales bacterium
GTAGGTTTAAGGTTTTGGGATTCCCCATGTTGCTGTGATACTGTTATTGTGGTTTTTTGTTTTTAAAGGCCTTAAGTCCTTAAGTCCTTAAGTCGAAATGGTTTTGACAAATAATCGTCTGCTCCAGCGTCCATGCCCTACCTCATCCCTTCAAAACTAGGTTCGGCCGTCATTAAAATAAACGGTATGGATCGGTTACTGGGGAGTTTTCGAATTTTCTCCAAAGTCTCATACCCGTTCGTGGGATACATCTGGATATCGCTGAGAATCAAATCCGGATGCTGCTCTTCGGCAAGTTTCACCCCTTCCTTACCATTCTCAGCAGTTAGAATCTGGAACCCTTCATGATCCAGCGCTTTTCCAAGAAGATCACGTAGTCCCTTTTCATCCTCAATGATGAGTATCGTTTTCATATAACCCTTTCCCCTAATATTCCAATACCCTCTCCAGCAATAACCATGCCGTTCTGTATAGATGCACAATCCTACATGAGAGAGTTGTCACCAGCGCGCCATATGAGCTGACCACAACCACTAGATTTCGGCGCGCTGAGACAGCACTCCCTACCGGATTAGTTTCTGCACGACATCGCCTTAGGGACTCCTCAAGAATAAATTCACCATTGGGCGGGAGCGCCGTCTTATCGGATGCAATGCACGAGGAGTGCGTATCCCCTCATGGAGGTTCAACCGACGAGTAACGCCGCAGGCGGCATGACGCTGCCCCGCCCCTTTAGGCAGGAGCGATTTTGGATTCTGGCCTCGTTTCTCCTCAATCACAGAGTTTTGGCTTTGCTCCTTTACCGTGCCTCGCCAGAAATCAAACTCACCTCCTGCAAACCACAAAGTTATTCTTGATTGCTCACTTAGATGGATTTCTTGATTGCAGTTTCATTGATAAAATAGAGAATGCGGAAAGATCCGACTTATGAACAATTTAAGACTAATCCCTGTAGTTGCCATTTTCTTTCTCCTCATCGGACACGGAAGCACGGCTAAAGCTGACGATTGGCCTCAGTGGCTGGGGCCGGAACGGGACGGCATCTGGAGAGAATCAGGAATAATCGAAACGTTTCCTGAATCCGGACCTGAGATAAAATGGCGTGTTCCGATTGGAGGAGGCTACAGTGGTCCGGCTGTGGCAAAGGGCAAGGTTTACCTGACAGACCGCCTCTTGGATCCAGAAGTAAAAAACCCATCAAACCCTTTCTCCACCTCATCCATTCCAGGCAAGGAACGGATTCTATGCCTCAACGAAGAGGACGGCTTTCCACTCTGGATATTTGAATATGACTGCAATTACGGCATGAGTTATCCAGCCGGACCCAGGGCAACTCCCTTGATCCGCAATGGAAAAGTCTACACCCTGGGTGCGGAAGGGAAACTGCTCTGCCTGAATGCAGACAAGGGAACCTTGATTTGGGAACGTGATTTTAAAAAAGAGTATGGAGCGAAAACTCCACTTTGGGGATTTGCAGGCCACCCACTCCTAGTTAAAGAACGCCTTATCTGTCTTGTCGGGGGAAAACCGGATGCACTGGTAGTCGCGTTTGATCCGGAAACCGGCAAGGAAATCTGGAAAGCCTTGACGGCAAAAGAGCCTGGCTATTGTCCTCCGACATTAATCCACCACGGTGGTAAGAATCATCTTATTATCTGGCATCCGGAATCCATCAATGCACTGAATCCTGAAACAGGAAAACTTTCATGGTCACTGCCGTTCAAGGTGCAGTCCGGTTTATCCATTTCAACGCCACGGCTATCCGGTGACAAGCTGTTCATCACAGCCTTTTACAATGGATCCCGGATGTATCAAATGGATCCTGCGGAAGGAACTCCGAAACTGCTTTGGAAAAGTGTCAAATCAAGCGAGAAGGACACCAGCTGCCTGCATAGCATTATGTGCACACCGACCCTATACAAAGATCATATTTATGGAGTCTGCAGCTATGGACAGCTTCGATGCCTCGACTTGAAAACCGGAACTCGAAAATGGGAAACCTTTGAAGCAACGACCCGGGGAAAGCCCGTCCGTTGGGCCAACGCTTTCATTGTCCAGCAAGCTGATCAGTTTTTTCTTTTCAATGAACTGGGAGATTTGATCATCGCTAAAATGTCACCCGAAGGATACCGGGAAATCAGTCGGACGCATCTTCTGAAACCAACAGGAAAGGCAGGTCGGACCCGGAATGTTGTCTGGTCTCACCCGGCGTTTGCCAACAAGCATATGTTTGCTCGAAATGATGAGGAACTTATTCGAGTGTCCTTGGAAGAATAAACCATCTCACGGCATGAGTGCTGACTTTGAATACTTCAACCCCATCCGCTGCAACCGATCCAACGCGGCAATCGTTCTTTTATTCTGGTTGCTGTGGACAACCTTGACGTCCCATGCCCTTGATTCTCCGAAAGTACCGATCCCGATTCTGACCGGCCCTGTCGAGGTAACAATTTATGAAAATCTGGACGGAAAGAATCCCTTCGACCTTTCTTCTGCCGATTCACTGACTTCCTATGGAGAACCAGCGTTGGGTTTTCCTTTTATCCCAACACGCTACACCGAGAATGCTTTACCGCTGAACCGCTCCACTCCATTCCTTCTCGAAGCGAGCTACCGAAAGAACCTGCCTCCGGGAAAATACCGGTTTCGGCTCCGGACAAAAGGATGGTCGCGGTTTTTGATCAATCGGTTGGTGATTTTGAAATCCAAGCCTCAGAGAGCAAATAAATCGTCCCATGATCGCCTGCCTCCTCCACCTCAAGTAGACCAACCGGGGATCAGAATCCCCCTCCCTTCCCACCAGGACATCATCCAGGAATTGGAACTGACCGGAGGCCAGTTCGAATTTACCCTGCAAGCAGTGATCGGAGGAAAAGGCCTGGTACCCTTTCCCGGAGAGTTGTCGGTCAGTATTCAGAAAAAAGGCGAAATGCCGCGACTGATTGGCCCGGAGGGTGCGCCGGAGTTGACGGACGCAGATTGGACAATCTACGAGGAGGACGAAAAGAGCAGACATGAGCGGGCAGATATTCAACGGCGGCGACTGCTCAGCAGAGGGACAGCGGCAGCATGGGATGCGTATCATGAGAAGGTTCGTAAGAAGTTCAGAACCCGGAATGTAATCAGGCCTCCCGCTATTTCCGCCAATACCCCGGGGAACAACTCCATCGACCGATTCATCGGAGCTTCGCTTGAGAATGCAAACCTTCAGCCTACAGACATGATTTCGGATCAGGCGTTTATTCGGCGTCTGAGTCTGGATGTTCTCGGAAGGATTCCGACACCGGTCGAGATCCAAGCCTTCATGAATATTGCACCACGGGAACGCAGGGAAAAAGCAGTGGACAGAATTGTGGAGCAATCTGAATGGGCGGATCACTGGGTCAGTTACTGGCAGGATGTCCTGGCGGAAAATCCTGGAATTCTGAAACCGGACTTGAACAACTCCGGTCCGTTTCGCTGGTGGCTTCATCAGTCTCTGCTTGATGACATTCCGTTCGATCGTCTGGTAGCGGAACTGATTCAAATGGACGGCAGCGCCTTGAAAGGAGGACCGGCCGGATTCGGTCAGGCAACTTTGAATGATGCCCCGATGGCCGCCAAAGCGGATATTCTCTCTCAGGCATTTCTGGCCGAAAAACTTTCGTGTGCGCGCTGCCATGACGCTCCGGATCACCCGCATCGGCAGATCGATACTTTCAGCCTGGCTGCCATGTTAAAAGGCAAACCCATTCCCCTTCCCTCGTCCAGCACGGTCCCCATGGTCCAAGGATTCCGCAAACCGAAAGTCACCGTCAGCCTGAAACCCGGGGAAGTAATTCATCCTGAATTCCCGTTCCGACAACTTTCTCCGGAATCCGAATTGAGCTCGTTAATTCCCTTGAGCGGAGGGGTACCGGAAACCAGGAATGAGGTGGCGCGGACTATTATCTCACCTTCCAATAAACGCTTTGCCCAGGTGATTGCCAATCGGGTCTGGAAACGATACCTGGGAATCGGATTGGTGGAACCTGCCGGGGACTGGTCTAAAGCCATACCCTCCCATCCTGACCTTTTAAAATATCTGGCTCGGGAATTCATTCTCAGCGGCTACGATCTGAAAACACTGGCGAAACAGATTCTTAATTCCCATGTCTATCAGAGAGAACCGGATGCAGGCCTCTCGGTCACTACCCCATTGAAGGAGCGCCTATTTGCGGGACCCATGCGAAGGCGAATGGCCGCGGAACAATTGGTGGATTCCCTGCTCCTGGCTTCCGGGAAGCGAATGGACACCGGGGAACTCAGTCTGAATCCTCTGGGAGATCGACCCCTAACCCAGTTTCTCAATTTGGGGTATCCCGAAAAAGCCTGGGAGTTTACGGCCTTGATGAATGAACGGGACCGTCCTTCTCTTTCCCTTCCTGTCGCTCAGTCAGTGGTCGATGTCCTGAGCATTTTCGGCTGGCGACAATCCCGTCAAACACCGACGACCGATCGAAAGGACGCTCCTTCCCCCATGCAGTCATTGATCTTGGCAAATGGCATTCTCGGAACCCGAATGGTGCGACTCTCGGATCAAAGCGTTTTCACCGAAATCGCCTTGAATACCGTCACTTTGGAGGATCTCCTGGACAGAACATTCATGAGAATTCTCAGCCGACTTCCTCATGGCTCAGAATCCAGGATGGCGGCAGAGTTTCTTGAAAATGAATTCCCGGCGCGAATCCGAAAAGGATCCTCGACCACTTCCCGCAGATTCCGAACGGACCTACGGGTTTCATGGGCCAACCACTTTGATGAGCGCGCTTCAGCAATTCGGATGGAAGAGGAGCGAAGACTGCGTCTGGGAGCCCCCCCCACGGAAAGGCTTTCTCCGGAATTCCGAGAACGTTACGAAGATCTAATCTGGTCACTTATCAACTCACCGGAATTTATTTTAATTCCTTGAGGTATGAAACCTGAGACGCCATGAATTCAGAAAACCTACCCCCATCAACACGCCGGGACTTCCTGAAGAGAGGACTGGGTGCCGCGGCTCTGGCATCCCTGACCCAGCCCGATCCTCTTCTTTACTCGGCAACATCGACTCAACAGCCACGTCTATCTGGGAAAGCGGAATCCTGCATATTCATCTGGTTGGGAGGGGGCGCTTCTCAAATTGATATGTTCGATCCCAAGCAACGAGGGGATGGAAAAAAGAAAGCCGGGTCTTATTACGCTTCCATAGAAACAGCGATTCCCGGAGAAAATGTTTGCGAGCACCTGAAACACACCGCCCCCCTGCTGGACCGATGTGTCCTGCTTCGCACCGTGTCCCACGACATCGAGGCTCAGCATGGCGCCGCGACCAACCTAGTTCACACCGGTCGAAAACCCAGCGAAACCCTGATTTACCCTTCCATTGGTTCCATCGTTTCTCATCAACTGGGTCCTCGAGACGATGGGGTACCCCCGTATGTGGTCATGGGTTATCCAAACATTGCAAGAGACCCCGGTTTCCTTGGGCCGAAACACGGTTATGTCTACTTGACCCAATTGAAGACCGGTCCCAATGGATTCACACGCCCACCCGATGTTGGGCTGGAACGTCAAAAACGCCGGGAAGCCTTGTTGGTCAACTGGCAGAAAGAGTACCAATCCCGCAATGCCGGCGACAAGAATGTCCAGGATGTCATCGATGTCAGCCGAGAAGCCTTTCGAATGGCCGGGCCGAGTTTTATGTCGGTGTTCAACCTTGACCGGGAACCCTCTTCGCTTCGCGAATCCTATGGAAGCGAATTCGGTCAACGCTGCTTACTGGCAAGAAGACTGGTCCAGTCCGGTGTTCGTTTCGTGGAAGTTTCATTCAACCTGAACTTTCTCAACGGAACCGGCTGGGATACGCATAACGAAGGTCAACTGAAACAACACTTGCTGATACAGGACCTCGACAAGGCATTTGCCACACTGATTCGTGATCTCGAAAATCAGGGCATCCTCGATAAAACCCTTTTGGTCATTGCTACGGAATTTGGCCGCCCCGCCGAGTTCGACAGCGGTGGAGGTCGCGGACATCAATCAAACTCATTCACCTGCGTCCTTGGAGGAGGAGGGTTGCGGACCGGCCAGGTCATTGGAAAGACCGATGAACTATCCAAAAAGATCCTGGAAAGAAAAGTAACCCTTCCGGATTTCCACGCGACGATTCATTCCGCCCTTGGGATTAATCCCCACAAAAAACTCTATGCGGGAGATCGCCCGGTTCCCATCACTGATTTCGGCAAACCCGTGCGGGAGCTTTTTACTTGAATCAGGCGTTCACTGGATCGACAACTTCATTATGAATTCATTATTGAAACACCTGAATTTTGCCTTGTTGCTGTGCAGTCTTCTATCGGTTCGTTCCGATGAGTTGAGAACCGGATCTGCAAAAGTGGATATCACCCCTGACCCTTCCATGACCAACTGGATTACCAAAAAACCCTACGATGGGATTTTGGACCCGGTCTTCGTTCATGCCCTGGTTTGGGAACAGAACGGCAAACGCCTGGTTCTTCTGGGTTGGGATCTTGTGGATGCAAGGGAATCTGCGGTCGAAAGGGTTCGGGAACATATCGAAACCGAAACGGGTATTCCCTTAGACCATATCATGATCAATGCAACCCACAACCACTCCGCCCCTTGGTCACCGACCTACGGAAAAACTCCGTTGTTATCTTTTGAAAAAACAAGGATCGACGAAGTAGAAGCCGATTCAATATTCCAAAAATGGGCGGAAGAACTGCCGTCAATGTGTTTGAAGGCAGTAAAGAAAGCCATTGCCAGCCTCAAAACATCTCAGCTTTTAATCTCTCGGGCACGTGTCGGAAGCTGGTTGTTCAATCGTAGACCGGTGAAAGAAGACGGCAAGGTCCTGACAGTCTACCAGCCGAAAGATCCTTTCAGCCTTCCGGACGGACTTCGTTTCAGTGCCGTGGATCCAATAATGACTTTACTGTCACTGGAGTCGGAGGATCAGTCGCTGAACGGAATTCTATGTCATCTTTCCTGTCACCCGGTTTCGGTTTATCCATTTCATAACGGAATATCAGGAGACTGGCCTGGATTCCTTGCGGGAAAAATAGAGCAAAGCCAATCCACGCCGGTGATGGTGGTTCAGGGATGCGGAGGAAACGTAGTGCCTTCAAGGCGTGGCCTGGAGTCCAGAATTGAAATGACTGAGTTCATGACACACCGTGCAGAGGGCGCATTAAAGCAACGGCACAAAATTTTATCTACACCACTGAAAGCCATCAGGAGAATTGTCAAGTTGCCGCTACAGGAAGCGCCATCCAAAGAGCTGAATCTTTCCCATATCACAACAGAGGTCCAGGTGTTCACCATTGGCGACTTGGCCTTGGTTTCGTTACCGGGGGAACCCCTGATCGAATTATCCATGGCGATCCAAAAGATCTCCCCTTTTCCGCATACATTGGTTCTGGGTTATACCAACGGTTACGGGGTTCAATACGTCGGTATTCCCGAACAGAAACCACTGGGCGGCTATGAGATGGGCGTCGTAGGTCCCGGAACGGATGAGTGTGGAAAGATCCTGATCGATACCGCAGAAACCCTATTGAAGAAATTACGGTAATCAATCCGAGCTTCCTTAAGCCGTATGAATATCCCATTGAATGAATATGATTTCCTCAAAAGGGCTTTAGCCGTGTATGGTGAGAAGGAGGCTGTGATTTGCGGAGCCCATCGGTTAACCTATAATCAGGTGGCGGATCGGGTTCACCGCTGGTCTAATGCCATGACCGGCCTGGGTCTTCAAAAAGGAGACCGTGTAGGCATTCTTTCCAAAAACTGCCATCGGGTAATCGATGCCTTCTACGGAGCCCCTTTGAACGGCCTGGTTGCGATGCCGATGAACTTCAGATTGCTGAGCTCGGATTTCGAATATATTTTGAACCATGGAAAAGCAAAAGCCCTTGTGGTGCAGTCAGAACTTGAACACTTGATTGAACCGATCCGTGCTCAACTCAGTTCGGTGGAACACTTCATTCTCGCAAGCGATGATGTAAGCGAAGACACCCCTTCGTGGTTGGATTATGAATCCCTTCTTTCAAATACTTCCCCGGAAAAACCAAAGGAAATACGATGTGAAGAAGATGAACTAACCGCCTTGCTTTACACTTCGGGTACGACCGGTCGCCCCAAGGGCGCTGAACTGTCTCAGTTCAACATGTTTTACAACGCCGAGTACGCGGCCGTCCGGCTGATGCGCAAGCTGCGCCCCGCCGAGCGGGCCGTGGACGAGCGCAGCGTCTCCCTCTT
>DUCD01000457.1 GCA_012959985.1 Verrucomicrobiales bacterium
CTTGGCGCTGTGACTCCCGCGACCGGTGACGATGTGCAGGGAAACCGGTAGCCGGTGCTCCGAGACGGCACGCCAGAACGGTTCGTACGCGGGGTCGTCATACGGGCGGTCTTCTGGAGGCGCGGCCCAGATCATGGCGCCGCGCATGCCCTGCTTTGCAATGCGCTCGGCGTCCACGACCGCGGCGTCGATGTCTTCGAGTGAAATCAGTGACGACCTTTTTTGCCAATCCGGCGGATTCCCGGTTCAACTCATTAACCACGGATTCCATGCCGTAGTCCGATTGAGATATTGAGGTGCTGTTAAAAGTGTTGGTTTCAATGATGTCTGCGCCCGCCATGAGAAAATCCAGATGGATCTGTTTTATCAGGTCCGGACGGGTCAAGCTCAGCAGGTCATTGTTACCTTTTAAATCACTGTTCCAGCTCTTAAAGCGTTCTCCCCGAAAGTCGGGCTCTTCCAAGCAGTGTTTCTGAATCATCGTGCCCATGGCTCCATCCATGAACAGAATCCTTTCTTCTAAACATTCCTGGATCTGACGACCTCTTTCGGTCAGTGGTATTTCCTCATTCTTAAAAGACATTATTTCATTAATTTACAAATCATCATATCAAGATTCGTAGATATGTAAAGGATGTAATCCAATATGGAAATGCTCCTTGAAAGATGATTTATCTCATAAATGCTTCTTTACCAATGGCGATGCGGTTCGCTGAGACCTCGAATTCCACCTTGTATGGCATCTTTTTTTAGGTGTTGGGGTTCTGGGGATTGGAGGGGCCAACGGCATTTCGCAAGCATGAAAATAAATTTTTCATTTTATCGAGCAAAGTATCCGCGAGAGAATTGGAGGTATCATCGGCTTTCAAGATTACGGTTCCCCCCTTCATCATTTCGACTTGAGCAACTCTTGCCGCGATGATTTGGGCGATATGCACGGCAATCTCGGGTCGGGAAACCAACAAGCTGTTCAAGTCCTCTTTCCCGATTTCGAAAGCGACGGCATCCGTGGCAGCAATGACCGTTGCGATACGGGGTTCTCCTGTCAGTAATGACATTTCCCCAAAAAATTCACCCGGACGAATGAAGTCTACTAATTTTGGAGATGCTGCAGCCGCTGAAGTAGAGAAAACCTGCATCAGACCTTCCATCAGGATGTACATGGAGCTCCCCGGTTCTCCTTTTCGCACGATCGCATCACCTGAATTGAAAAAGTGTTCCGTCATTTTTTCAGCGAGAGCTGCTAATTCCGGTTCTTCGAGACTGGAAAAGATCTCCATGCGTTCTAAAACTGAAGTCCGGTCCAATCGTTTATCCAACTGATGTCGGTTAGGTATTTTAGCAAGGAAGACGTCATGCTTTTCATGGGCGGGAGTGAGGCCGGCATGGTGAAGATGTTCCATAATTGAAGACAGAACCCGGTTGCGTCCTTTCTTGGGAGAAACTTCTGCCGGTTCAAGCCAGTATTGGATGAGATAGGAAATTCCGGAATCGGTGACGTCTTTGATAAGAATTTTAGGTGGGGGTTCTTCCAATGGACCTTTGGCTGATTTGACCCCCGCCAGCAGGATTCGGAATGCACGCTCAACCGGTACATTGAAATCGAGCTGGATATCGAGTTCGAATCTGCTTTTTGGTTCCGGCTTGCTCAAGTTGGTCAGAATCATGGAACTGATGATACTATTGGGTATGATTGTTAAGGTATTGTCCAGAGACCGTAGGCGTGTAGACCTCCAGGTAATCTCCGTCACACAACCCTTTTTTGGGTTGATGCTTCGATGAAAAAGGATAATCCAATCTCCAATTTTGAAAGGCTGATCGACATTCAAGGCAATGCCGGCGAAAATATCCGCGATCATGTTCCTCAAGGCGAACCCGAGGAAGATTCCAAGAATCCCTGAAGTTGCCCAAACCCCGGTGAGAGATTTATTGAATACGATGCTCATAATGGCG
>DUCD01000458.1:0-2333 GCA_012959985.1 Verrucomicrobiales bacterium
CGATCACAGCGGTAAGCATGACTAAAGCGGCAAGGATGTCCTTTAACAGGCGGGGAATCGCGGTGCCAATCCGAAATTCAATCAAGGGCCAGAACAGGACATAAAGCAGACGATTGAGCATCCATGCGGCGCTCATGCCAAGTAGCGTTGCTAATATAGGTTCCACTCGAGCCAGATATTTCTGAACATCCGGGTCCGGATTATTCAGAAAATCTCTTTCATTGAGATAGAGAATCAATAAGAGAAAAAAGAGAAATACTGGCCAAAATATTTGCTTTAAGGATTTAGGAATCATTAAAAGATTGTTTCAGTGAGGATTCCATCCATTCGGGTTGCCGATACGGGAGCGTTGAAAACTCCGGTTGGATCCTGATCGATTTTTTAATATTCAAGAGTGTCCCCGTTTAATTTTACGGGCATCCCAAGAATTGAAAAACGGTGACGGATTGTACGAACTATACCATTTAATACAGGATTAAGAACGCCATAACAATCAGCGAAAAGTGATATTAGCCTTCTTTAACAGGTTTGCAATCTCATTCCCACTCACGATTTAGTATTCAAAATGTTGAAGTGGAAAAGGTTACATTCTACATTAGTAGAGATTACAAGCCCACTAGTCCAACTTCTAAATCTCACTCGTTACTGATATGTTTAAAACTTATTACTCCAAGTTGCTCGGATCTTTGGTTTTCATGGTCCGGATTGGTTTCATGGGGGCAGGTTACCTTTGTCTTCGATTATACCGGAGCCGGGGACTTTAATGTCACCAGTAAAGCTTCCCTGCAGAGTGCGGCCTCCACTGTGTCATCCTGGTTCAATCATACCGCAACCATTAATATTGCTGTCAGTTCAAGCAATGCGGACACTTCGACACTGGCCAGTGCAGGGTCCACTTATAGTAATACATTTGATGAGGGCAAATTTACGGACAGAGGTGTTGTTGGGACAAAAACACTCAGTAATGGAGCAACGGATCCCAATGGAGCTACAGCCGACGGGACAGTCGATGTCAATTTCTTTCACACTTGGGATTTTGACGATTCAGTTGCATCCAATGCGTTGGATTTCAAGTCGACGATGATGCATGAGTTGCTGCATGCGGTTGGGTTTTCATCGCAGATCAATCAGAATGGAAATAGCGCATTTGGCGATACTCCAGCTACTGCGAGTTTTTGGAGCCTGTTCGATCAGTTTATGGCCGATAAGGATGGATCAATTATTAGTTCGGGAGGGGTGTTGGACGGAACCAAGTGGACTACAGCTTTGACTGGGGGAACGGGATCTGCTCCTCTCAATCTTGGGCTGTATGCAGTGGTAGTCACCACACTGATGATAACTTTTTTACTGGCACCAGTGCCCTATTGATGAATGCAACAACAGATGACGGTCCTGGAACAAGAACCCTCAGTTCCATTGAAATTGGAGTGCTGAAAGATATAGGTTTTGCGGCTGTGCCGGAACCTGCCGAATATGCAGCTTTTATGGGGTTTGCAATACTTGCTTTTTCTTTGGTGAGGCGTCGTCAAAACAGAACAATTGAAGGAGCCGGTCAAACCCCGTCCTCCGGTTCCATTTGATTCTGGCACTTATCTAAAGTGAGATCTTTTGCTTCCAGCGCAATCTGCATGGTCAAGTGACAAGCGGGTTTCATTCAAAGCATTCTTCGATTGATCTCACCTCGAACTCAAATCGGGTTGGGCTGCACCGTCGCTTCGTATGGGGACTCGCCCTCTTGTTCGGGATTGTATATCCGGTACAGGCCAGATTTGCCGTTCCTTCTTTAGTGCCGATTGATAAAACTCTCAAAAAAACGGAAACATACCTTCAACAATTTCCGAAGGATGCCAGAGGGTGGTATGTCCTGGCACGTTTGCATTATCTTGCCTTCTTTAATTCCTCATTAGAGGTTCCCCTATACAATTCCAAGAGAATACTTCCGGCGGTCGTTCCCTTCTGGTATTCAAGGAAAGAGTTTGATTTACGCTTGGTGAGGAGTGAAGCCATTGTACAAATATTGGAAGAAAACGCGTATTCTTCGGTTTCCGGTGTACCTGATAAATCCGCTCGAGAGTTTTGGCTTAAAGTATCCAAGAGAGCAAAAGCGCTGAGCGATTCATCCTGGAAGCCCGTTTCTCTTGATAAGGCCCAGAGAGTGGAACACGCCATAAAATCCAAAGCGGCCTTTGATAAAGCAATGCGTCATGATTCCAGTAATGGGTTATACCCCTTGGGATTGGCCGGTTTGCTGGAGCAGGTGAAATCCTTGAAGGCAGAAGGGGATCAAGCTGTTTTTCAATCCATCGATGATACTCAGATTTCAGCTATTTATT
>DUCD01000458.1:2344-3108 GCA_012959985.1 Verrucomicrobiales bacterium
AAGATCAATGATAAGATCGAGGGGCTTTCACTCTGGAAAAACTTAAAGCTCTGAGTATTGACAGACGACCGATCGAACCTTTGCGAAGTATAGTTGCCTATGAGGCAGGGCAAAGCTTTCTTCGTCTGATGAAAAACGATCCAAGTTCTGATACCCCATCTATCTCACTGAAAATCTCCGAAGTAACGCAAGTGGTTGATCAGTTGCATGCATTGCCGCGCAGAAGAATGGTAACCCCGGTTTTGTTTTCCTTCGATGCTGATCTTGAACTTTGGCAACTTCTCGATTTCAATCGTATTGTGGAATTTGATCTGGATGGAGACGGAATCAAGGAGCTAAGACCATGGGTCAAGGCAGGGACAGCTTTTCTAGTCTGGGATCCTGGTTATCTCGGGATAATCAATTCGGGGAGGCAGTTGTTTGGATCCTACACTTTCCAAATTCCTCATGATAATGGGTATCAGGCGCTGTCTTTGTTGGACTTGAATAACAATGGTAATCTTGAAGACGGGGAGTTGGACGGGATTCGTATTTGGATTGAGCTCGATCCGGATGGGAAGGCCGATAGGAGTGAAGTGTTCAACTTAAATGATTTGGACATCCACTCGATCCGATCTGACTATGAGTGCGACCCGGCGGGCACTCCTTATTCCAAAGAGGGAATTCTCCTGAAGAATGGTCATACTCTTCGAACTTGGGATTATTCCTTTCCTACTGTTGAATCATCTTCCAACTAGAGGTGTTGCCTGGGAACGAAGTAACTG
>DUCD01000458.1:3131-4679 GCA_012959985.1 Verrucomicrobiales bacterium
AATATGCATCCCAGCACCAATCACCCCTCTTTGCATTCAGATACTCCGATGGATGACGTAGATTTCCGAATCGAAAATCAGGTGCTTTATCCGATTCATGAATGCCTCGGTATCCAGTTCGGAATCCGGTTGGAGATCACTGCATTATCGGAGTTGCTACCATGCCCGAATTCTCGAAAAAGATTAAAATCCGCATTGCGGACTATGCCTGAAGAGGTCGTGCGGTACAAGAGCCTGCTTGAAATACGACAGAGTATTATTCAAAATCTTTGATCAGTAGGTCATGCTGCCCCGGCACGATGCATGGAATAAAATTATTTTTTCTTGGGCCTGTGTTTTTTGGCTTTTTCGTTGAGGGCGGCTCCCGCTTTGAAGCCGACCGACTTTGATGCCTTGATTTTGATGACTTCTCCCGTCCTGGGATTTCTGCCTTTTCGGGCGCTCCGTGATTTGATGCCGAAGCTGCCGAAACCAATCAACTGGACACCGCCGTCCTTTCTGATTCCTTCGGCAATACTCTTAAGGACGGCATTCACTACTCTTTCCGCGGCTGCTTTGGATTCAAGTTTGGCGTCCTTGTTTGCGAGTACCGATGCAATGAGGTCTTGTTTGTTCATGGTTCAGGTCTCAATCAGGCTGTTCCAGGATACAGAAAGCCTGTGGGTTTGATATCTGGGTTCAACGAAATGATATTACTGGAAAGTTTATGCAAATGTAAAGTGCGGAATCTTTATTAGTGAATTTTCATATATCGGGGCATGTTTATTTCCACATCCGTGCGGCTTGACGTAGCGTATTGTGTCACTACACTCTCGTGGGCTTGCCAACTAGGGTAGAGACGCCTCACCGGCATCTCCGGAAAAGCAGGAAAGAATCTTTTGCCTATGCCTTGGCACCCTCCATTTACAGTGCCTGGAGTTGTGATTTAAAACACATCTGATGATTGAATTTGTACGATACTTGAAAATCGAGGCTGCGAGATGAAGAAACCTTCCTTGTTGGTCATTCTTCTGACGTTTTTCATCGATCTTGTCGGATTCGGTATCGTGATGCCTATTCTTCCGGTTTACACCGAAAATTTTGGGGCAAAGGGACTGATGATCGGTTGGGTGATGGCTTCTTATTCGCTGATGCAGATGTTGTTCTCACCCTTCTGGGGCAGACTGTCGGATCGAGTGGGGCGTCGGCCGATTCTATTGCTGAGTACTGCAGGAGCGGCAGTTTCCTATTGGATGTTTGCCAAAGCCTCGGCCATGACCGGAAGCGCTGGACTTTGGATGGTGATTGGCTCGCGAATGCTGGCCGGTATCTTTGCTGCTAATATGGCGGTAGCATCCGCTTATATCGCAGATATCACTCCAAAAGAAAAGAGAAGTGCCCGAATGGGATTGGTCGGAATGGCCATCGGCTTTGGGTTTATTTTCGGACCCATCATTGGAGCGGTGAGCTATGATCGTTTGGGGATAACGGGTCCTGGATGGGCTGCCGGCATTCTCTGTTCCGTGAACTTTGTGATGGCTTTCATTTTTCTGAAGGAAAGTCGGACGG
>DUCD01000458.1:4755-11463 GCA_012959985.1 Verrucomicrobiales bacterium
CGGACGGAAGAGGCGGACACTCCTTCGGCAGTAAAACCCTCGATCGGATGGCTGCAAGTTCTGAGTCGACCCGTCACAGGATTCATGATCATTCTGTCCTTTGCCGTTACGGTATGCTTTGCCTGCTTCGAAGTGACCTTTTCACGCATGATGGTCACTTACCAGGAATACAGAATATCCCAAATCAGTTATTTATTTGCGTTTTGTGCGTTTGTATCGGCGATGGTTCAGGGAGGTTTGATTGGGAGGTTGGTAAAACGATATGGGGAAGGTCGTCTCATCGTTGTCAGTTGCTTTCTTTATTCTGCTTCACTGTTTTGGCTCCCGATTGCAGGAGGAATGGTTGCCCTGGTGTTAGCTTTGGGTTTGCTGGGGCTTGGTTCCGGGATGAATCGTCCACCCACTTTTGGTCTGATATCCATGATGACTTCTGAAGCACAGCAGGGCGCGGTCATGGGAGTGGCTCAGGGGGCTGGGAGCTTAGCCCGAATTGTGGGGCCTCTTCTGGCCGGGGTCCTTTATGATGTGGACCATCGAGCTCCGTATTTTTTCTGTGGCTTGATCGCTTTTGCGGCCGGAGTCTGTGCCTCGGTTTATTTGAAGAAGAAGCAATCCTATATCCAGGAAAGAATGCCTCAGTCTTCGACTTAGGGAATGATGTTCCCAGTTCGCCGTGAATTAGCTGGTTAAGATCACTCATGCGGCGCGCTGAGACAGCGAGCCCTACCCAAATCGATGGTAACGAGGCGCGCTGAGACAGCGAGCCCTACCCAAATCGATGGTAACGAGGCGCGCTGAGACAGCGAGCCCTACCCAAATCGGTGGCAACGAAGCGCGCTGAGACAGCGGGCTCTACCTCCGATCACCTGCTTTTTTGACTTTTTGCCGATGAATGGCTAACTTCCTTTCTTTTATGAAGATACTTAAATACTCCGATCTCCGATTTAATTCCAAGATCAAGAAATTGACACAGCGTGCCGGATTGTTTGATTCGGGTATTGAGAATCGAACAAGGGAAATCCTTGAATCTGTGCGGAAGAAGGGCGACACGGCCGTCATTGAATTTACCAGACGATTCGACGGCGCTGCCTTGTCTCCGTCCCGGATGGCAGTTTCCCCTGAAGAAATCTCTCGGATTCTGCGCCGTGCCGATCCTGCTTTGAAATCTGCGGTTTCTTCGGTGATTCAAAACGTCGCTTCATTCAGCAAAGAATCACTGAGGAAAAACTGGTCCGGACGGAATGCCCAGGGAGTGCTCGTGGGTGAGAAATTCGACCCGATTCGAAGAGTGGGTATCTACGTTCCCGGTGGTACGGCCCCCTTGGTTTCGACCGCACTGATGACCGTCGTTTTGGCAAAGGCAGCCGGTTGTCCTGAAATTGTGGTTTGCACACCCTGTTCGTCGGACGGTGAAGTGCATCCTGCTTTGTTGTATGCGGCCGCAAGTGCCGGCGCTACCGAAATTTTCCGGGTCGGTGGAGCTCAATCCATTGCGGCTATGGCATTCGGAACGAAAACAATAGCACCGGTCGACAAGATATTTGGTCCCGGCGGAGGCTATGTCGTAGCTGCAAAACGTCTTCTTTTCGGGTTTGTATCGATTGATCTTCTGCCCGGCCCCAGCGAGGTTCTGGTATTGGCCGATAAAACGGCCCCACCGGATTACATTGCTGCGGACCTTTTGGCTCAGGCTGAACATGGAGATGGCCATGAACGGGTCTGGCTCGTCACAGATTCAAGCGCCTTGTTGAAAAAGGTCGAGCAGCAGATAAAAAAGCAACTCCCGGAGCTTGCCCGGAAAAAGTATGCTGAGAAGGCATTGCGAAAGGGCGGACGTCTGGTGCTGGCACGAGATATGGATCAGGCAATTGAGATCACCAATCGCTTTGCTCCAGAGCACTGTGAGGTCATTACCAAAAAACCGAGACAGGAAGCTTCTCGAATCACAACAGCCGGGGCTCTTTTCCTGGGTGTGGATACTCCGACCGTCCTGGGAGACTATCTTGCCGGACCCAGCCATGAACTGCCTACCGGTGGCACCGGCACCGCCTTTTCAGGTTTGACTGCAGATCAGTTTCAACGCCGAACCAGTATCGTTCAGGCATCCAAAGCCTCCTTGAAACGATCGGCATCGACCGTGTCCTTTTTCGCAAACCTTGAAGGGTTGGACGCCCATGGGCGCTCTGCCAGCATTCGATTGAATCCATCATGAAGTGGGTAAGGCCTCTTATTCGCCGACTGAAGGCGTACGTGCCCGGGGAGCAATTGCGGGTAAAGGGATTGATCAAACTCAATACGAACGAGAACCCCTATCCACCGGCTCCCGAAGTTCTACAGGCGGTCCGCGATGCCGTGGATGAACGGCTTCGATTGTATCCGAATCCCACCAGTCAGACACTGCGTGAAAAACTGGCTCGGTTTCATGGCTGTAAGGCCGAGCAGATAATCATTGGAAATGGATCCGATGATATTCTGGCAATGGCGATCAAAGCTTTTGTTGAGCCCGAAGGCAATCTTTCCGTGAAAGGCTCATCAAATGATCCGAGGTGTCGAGTTCAGATGTTTGAACCATCTTATTCTCTTTATCCGGTTCTGACTGCCATTCACGGTGCCCGCTTAGTTAAGATTCCACTGCAATCTGATTTTTGCTTGCCGGCCATTGAGAAATTGTCTCAAAACCATCGGCATGATTTTGATGCCGCCCTGACATTCATTACTTCACCCAATGCTCCAAGCGGTAAAGGGTATTCCACTCGCCAACTGAATACGTATTGCCAACAGGCGGGAGGCATGGTTCTGATCGATGAAGCCTATGCTGATTTTGCGGACGACAACGCTCTGAATCTCGCCTTGGAACATTCAAATGTCCTTGTGACCCGGACTTTTTCGAAAGCCTATTCTTTGTGTTTTCAGCGTATCGGATATGCAGTCGGTCACCCTGACTTGATCTCGGCTCTGGATAAAATCCGTGATAGTTACAATGTCAATGGACTGGCTCAGATCGCCGCGGAAACCACCTTGGATCACTTGGATTACTACCGGGAGTGTTTTGACAGGATAATCAAAACCCGGGAAGAAACAGCGGATAAGCTGAAAAAACTCGGGTTCAAGGTTTTCCCGAGTCAGACCAATTTTCTTTTAGTTCAACCACCGGTTATAGAAGCAAATGATTGGTTCGATGAACTCCGTTCCAGAAAAATTCTAGTTCGATGGTTCGACAAACCTAAACTCCGGAAATATCTGAGAATCAGCATCGGAACCCCATCGGAAATGAACCACTTGTTGAAAACAATCAAAAAAATTCTCAAACATGCTTTGAGTTGAGGTTAGGCCTCGCTTCAGGCGTAACCGCCGTGAATCCTATCGCCTGCAGCGTCGGCTGTTCCAGTTGCAAGGAAGGTTGATTGCTCTGGAAATGCGTTGAGATTGCGCAAACTACAGTCAGAAGCTCCTTTGCCGATCCCGTTGCATTTAGGATCCTCCTAGGGCCGTTTTAGGGTCATCCTTCTTCAAAAAGCTCATTTTTCTTTTCAAATACAGGGATTTCGGCTAAGTTCCTTTTGTGTATCTGGAGTACTATGGGTTGACGGAAGCGCCTTTTAATTTAACGCCGAATCCCCGGTTTCTCTACTTCAGTGTCCAGCATCGCGAAGCCTTGAACCATTTGCTTTACGGCATCAGAGAACGAAAAGGCTTCGTTCAGTTGACCGGTGAAGTGGGGGCTGGGAAAACGACTCTTTGCCGGGCTCTTCTGGAGAAATTGGGGGAGGAGGAGTACTGCACGGCATTGATCCTGAATCCCGTTTTGAGCGCCGATCAGATGATCAAGGCGATCGCGATGGAGTTTGGGTTGAGTGTTGGAGGCATGGATCGTCTGGATACCGTGGCGGCCTTGAATCAGTTTTTTCTGGATCGGATTCACGAAGGGAAGGAGTGTGTTTTGATCATTGATGAAGCGCAGGATCTGACCGATCGGCTGCTTGAGCAGATCCGGTTGCTCTCCAATCTGGAGACGGACGATCGGAAGTTATTGCAGATTATCCTGATGGGGCAACCGGAATTACGGGATCGCTTGAATCGTCATGAACTGCGTCAATTGCGTCAGCGAATTACCGTTCGCTACCATATACGGCAATTGACCCGCCAGGAAGTGGGGCAATTCCTGGCGCATCGACTTGCTGTAGCGGGTGCGAACGGAGCGCCCTATTTCAGTAACAGTGCCCTTCGGAAAGTATACAGTTACAGCAAGGGGATTCCCCGGTTGATCAGTTCGCTTGCTGACAAATGTCTGCTTGCCGGATTTGTTCATGAAACGGATCGGATCGATCGCAGGTTAGTTGTCATTGCGATCCGGGAGTTGGAAGGATAGAACTAGGTAAATGAGTCTGATCAATGATGCATTGAAGCGAGCGGGACGAGCACCTCGAAAAGAGTTGCCCAAGAGTTACGTGGAAACGGGCTCACCCTCTTCCGGCACCTCGACTGGCTCGGGAAAGTCGCCGTGGGTTCTAGTTGGAGGGATGATATTAGGTGCGGTGATTTTATTAGCGGCGGCCTTCTTTATCTGGATGAGTCAGAAAGGGGATTCGGTTCCATTGGCAGATTCCGGGAATGAAACTCTTGCGAAAACCCAGATATCCGGATCGGCTACGGATTCAGACGCCTCGACAGCGTCGAATCCTGTAGTGCCAAGTGAACAGCAAGTAGTTGCGTTACCCGAGGATCCTGTTTCTGATGAAACGGAGACTGTGAATCTGAGTGAAACTGGAGGGGCTGAAATATCCCAGATGGCTACCTCAAGTTCTCTTTCAGGAATTGAATCGAATGCACCCAAAGTTGCTTCTCCTGTTATTGGCGGCGAGATGATAAGCGAGAAGGTGGAGAGCCCTTCGGTTCCGGTTCCTGCTGCTGAAACCGTCGATTGGCCAAAGTTGAAATTGAGCGGGATTTTCTTCCGTGCGAATAATCCTTCAATTCTGGTCAATGGTCGGACGCTGTTTGTCGGGGATGAAGTTGAAGGTGTTCAGGTAGTAGCCATTACCCGGCACCATGCTCTGAACAGCAAAGGTGGGGAAACAAAAACGCTTACCATGTATTAAACCCATTCCTGTGATCCGCCTCTGGGATCATGACCTTTTCTTTCAGAAATTCTTAATGCAAACCTCCTTACCTGGCTTATTGAAACAATCTCCCATGGCATGCAGGGTGGCCCCCTTTGTTTCTTTTCTCATTCTTACGGGAATGCAAGGTTCCTTTGGGGAAGCTTCCCGTTATTGGATTTATGCCCTAAAGACATTTCTAGGAGGCTGGATGGTATGGAATTTACGAGGGTTCATTCCCGAGATGAAATGGCGAATCAGTTGGATCGGAATCATCACGGGTGTGCTTGTGTTCGTCATGTGGGTCTGTCTCGATGCATTGCTGGTTGGATTGGGTTGGAAATCTTCCTATCCGAAGCTGGGAGCTTCGGGTGATCCGTGGAATCCTTTTGAATTCTTTTCAGAAAACGCACTGACGGCCTGGGGATTTGTCCTGATCAGGTGGATAGGATCTACGCTGGTGGTTCCCCCACTTGAAGAGGTGTTCTATCGTTCGTTCGTCTATCGTTATTATACCGAAGCGGATTTTGAAAAGGCTTCCCTGTGGAAGTTTTCCTGGGTGCCCTTTCTGGTTACCTGTGCCATTTTTGCATCGACGCATCACGAGTGGTTGGCCGCGTTGTTATGCGGATTTGCTTACCAGGGGCTTGTCTGCAGGAAACGGAGGCTCGGGGATGCCATAACCGCGCACGCGGTAACTAACTTCCTGCTCGGAGGATGGGTGATCTTTATGGGGCTCTGGAAATATTGGTGATGAATTCAAAGGACACTTCCTCCATCCTTCATGAAGATGAGCATCTTCTGGTCGTGGATAAACCCTCCGGCTGGAATACTCATTCGCCGACTCCTTTTACCACCGAAGGAATGTATGAATGGTTGCGCAACCAATCTCCAGAAAGGAACTCCCTTGCCACCATGCATCGCCTGGACAAGGGCACCTCGGGATTGTTGTTGTTCGGCAAGACGAGGGAGGCAAACCGGAGCTTAACCCTTCAGTTTGAAAAGCGTCTCATTCAAAAGAAATATGTATTTCGAACCCATCATGCACCTCCCTTCGATGAATGCCTGGTGGAATCCGAAGTTCGCGTTCGCCTGTCCTCATTTCAGAAAAGGAATACCGATTCCAAATCAATGATAGGAATCACCCGGTTCCGAGTTCAGGAAAAGGATCCCCATGGATATCTGGTGGAAGCGATTCCCCGTACCGGAAGAACCCATCAAATTCGTTATCACGCTGCGGAATTGGGAATCCCCATTCTTGGAGATTCTGTTTATGGTGGACACGATTTTTCCCGATTGTGTCTGCATGCCTGTGAGTTGGTGTTTAAACATCCGGTGAACGGACAAAAGATGCACTTTGCGAGTAATCATCGATTTGATGATCCGGTTTGGTTTCAGCTAAGGGAAACATTGTTCGAAAGCGAAGAGACGGATGCCTATCGACTTTTCCACGGGGCTTCTGACGGACGTCCCGGTTTGTTCATTGATCGGTGGGGGCAGTTTCTCCTGGTGTCGTCAACGCGGTCGCTGGATTCGGAAGATCGGAAGATTATTGATTGGGTGCAGCACGCTTCAGAATGTGAAGGGTGGTATTTCAGATCACTGGTCA
>DUCD01000459.1:0-7931 GCA_012959985.1 Verrucomicrobiales bacterium
ATGGCACCGGTATCAGGATCCTTTTGCAAGCTCAAGGTCTCCGCGTAAGACGACGCGCACGTTCCCATTAGAAGGGCAAAATAGACGGACCAATGTTTGAGATTCATAAGCGTTCCTGTTTCGGAAAATTACTAAGTCGAGGTGGGGACGATGGTTGTCCAACGCACTCCTCACAGATCCCATCGGGCAATTTTCACGCGCCGGGCTCTTTACGATAACTCGCAACTTTACAGCGCATAGGTTGGTTTGCCAACGTTTCTCCGTCTTTCATACGGTGCTGGTTTCCTACGGAAACAGTGCTTCCGCAATCAACTGTGAATAGAATTGCGGTAAGTTACTCATGACGAGGACGTTAAGAGGGGGTATATTGATCAGGTAATTTTGTTCTGCGTCACCCCCCCCTTGTAACCTGCTGATTTTAAGCGATTTACGTCCTAGCACCTGAAACTTAATGACGGAAGCACCCGACGGTGCAGGATTTGAGATCGATTCCGAGTTACCGTAAAATGGTGAATATATTCTTGAACGGTTCCATAATATCTCGACGGAAACCTTAGGATTGGTAGGCTGGCACAAAATTCGATTAATTATGAAGGAACGCATCGTCATTTTGTTTTTGTTGATATTTCTGATGGGCTCTCTGGCGAATGCCAAAGACCCGCGGGCGAACATACTGTTCATTTTCTCTGATGATCACGCTCCACATGCAATTGGGGCGTATAACGGCTGGTTGAAGTCGGTGAATCCGACGCCGAATATCGACTTGTTGGCTGCTGAAGGCATGTTGTTCCAGAACAGTATGTGTTCGAACTCCATTTGCGGCCCCAGTCGTGCGGTGATTCTGAGTGGCAAACACAGCCACAAGAACGGGTTCATGAATAATGGAAATTCGTTTGACTGGAGCCAGCAAACTTTTTCGAAGATTCTGCGCAAGGCTGGGTACCAAACCGCACTTTACGGAAAGAGCCACTTGAAGGGGCGTCCGCAGGGATTTGATGACTGGGCCGTCCTGCCGGGGCAGGGGCTTTATTACAATCCCGACATGATTTTTCCTGACGGGCGCCGTCGTATCAACGGTCACTGTACAGATATCGTGACGGATATTGCGGTCGAGTGGTTGAAGGAGAAAAGGGACACTGAAAAGCCCTTCATGCTCATGGTGCAGCATAAGGCGCCGCACAGGAATTGGATGCCCGCCACTCGTCACCTACACCTTTATGATGATATTAAAATTCCTGAGCCGGCTACGCTGTTTGATAAGTGGGAGGACAATGCCCCACCTGCTCGGTTTCAGGAACTGGAGATCGACCGGCATATGGACTTGAACTATGATCTATTTGTGGATCTCACAGCGGAATTCGATCAGGCTCCATCACAGAAAAGACAGGACCGATCTGCGTGGGTTAACATGAAACGAATGTCGTCAGAGCAGTTGAAAGCCTGGCGTGCTGCTTACGGCCCGAAAGACGCCGCTTTTCATGCGGCGAATCTAAAAGGCAAAGATTTGGTCCGTTGGAAGTTTCAACGTTATGCCAAGAATTATTTGCGTTGCGTTAAAGGCGTGGATGAAAGTGTGGGGCGACTTCGTACTACACTCAAGGAACTTGGGCTGGATGAGAACACTATTGTGATCTACAGCTCCGATCAGGGATTCTATATCGGTGATCACGGTTGGTATGACAAACGTTGGATGTATGAAGAGTCCTTAAAGATGCCGTTTATCATCAAATGGCCGGGAGTGACTAAAGCGGGCTCAAGGAGTAAGCGCCTTATTCAGAATTTAGATTATGCCGAGACCTTTCTCGACATCGCGGGCGTAAAAATACCAAGCGACATGCAGGGACTTTCGCTAGTGCCGCTGTTGAAGGGGGAATCGCCTAAGAATTGGCGTAAGAGCCTCTATTACCACTACTATGTTCACATGGTTCCACGTCATTATGGTATTCGCACTCAACGTTACAAGTTGATGCACTTTTATCAGTTCGGCAATGAGTGGGAGATGTACGATTTGAAGACGGATCCTGATGAGTTGACCAACCTCTATGGCAAATCCGAACATGCCAAACTCACAAAGCGCTTGAAGAAACAACTGACAGCGCTACAGGTTCATTACGAAGAAGACAGCGACCTTTCGGAGAAACCCGACAGCTGGAAAGCTGAAATGCGAGCCGGCAAGTAAGGGATCGCTCAAAAAAAATCACCATTTGGCGGGAGCGCCGTCTTGTCGGATGCAAGGCACGAGGAGGACGCATCCCCTCATGGGGATTCAACCGACGAGTAACGCCGCAGGCGGCATGACACCGGGCTGGGGCGGATTGGGCATCCGGCTTCGTTGCTTCCCAGTCACAGAGCTTTGGCTTTGCTCCTTTGTCGCGCCTTGCCAGAAACCCAATTCGCCTCCAGCAAATGGCGAAGTTATTCTTGAGTGGTCCCTAAATGGATTTGGGGGGTCATTTCACTGTGGATCCGGCCGAGGTAGGAGCTGAGGGCTCTGCGTTCTGAACAGACAGTTTTTCTTTACGACCAGGGGCAGACGATCCAGGTAGTCTACCCGTGGAATTTCATAAGCGCCGAAAGCTGTGGTGACTTCGGTGAGCATTTGTATATCGAATAGCTCAAAGGCCTGTTCTTTCAGGTGAGTTGTTAAGGCATATAAGGCGACTTTGGAAGCATCCCTTTGTCGGAAAAACATGGATTCTCCGGCAAACAACCCTCCGATTGCAATACCGTAGATGCCTCCTGCCAGTTGATTGTCGATCCAGCATTCTACGCTGTGTGCATGACCCAGATGGTGAAGGGTGGTGTAAGCTTCAACGAACTCCTGACCGATCCATGTATCCGGACGGTTCGGAACGGCTTCAGCACAGGCTTGAATGACTTCACCAAAAGCCTGGTTTCTACTGATGACAAAGCGCCCCGATCGAAGGCTTTTCATCAGGCTCCTTGAGATATGAACCTGATGACAATCGATGATGGCTCTTGGGTCGGGAGACCACCAGGAAACCGGGTTGGCCGACCAAGGGAAAATACCTTTAGTATAAGCTGTCAGAAGCCGTTCAGGAGACAGGTCGCCGCCCAGCGCCACCAATCCCGGTTGATCGGGAATGTGGGCTTTACGGGGATCCGGAAACCCATCATTTCCGTTCAGGATCGGGATTCCGTACATGAACTATTCTAAGATTGCAAAGTGACGGAAAGAAAAACCATTTGAAAATAACAACAGGCATCCATGGACCAGTGATAAGGCAGAAGGGACTGGGTGGATTCATCGAGTGAGGGTTTCTTGTGGTCCTCTGGACAGCCCAGGGCGTACCAACTACCGACCCGGATATCATTCAGCACCTGCAGCAACCATTCCACCTCAACTCGCGACAGTTCCAGACGGTAACCGGACTTTGTCTGTTGCCAATTATCGGACGATTCATTCTGGTTGAACAATTTATGAATTCGTTGGCGTTGTTCCATTCGATAATCCATTAGGGCCTCTTCCAGTAGGGCCTGATCTTCGTTTGTATCGCCATCGTTGTCCGAGATGGTGCGATTTATTCCGTATCGAGGGGAAGGGGACAGAGGGTATAAACCAACGATATCGAAAAGAACGCTCCTTTCTTCGGTACTGAGTTCAAAAAAGTATTGGTTTCCTTTTTGATCGACCAGCTTCATGCATCCTTCTCCATCGTGGCATGCAGGCTGTATTTCTGCAATTGATGGACATAATGTTCCGCTTTTTCCTTCGGTTCCCGTTTGAGAATGCTTTTACCATTTTCGTGAACCTGCATCATGTGATGTTCCGCTTTTTGTCGAGGCCAACCAAATAAAACCTGAAAGACATGGGTGACATACTCCATCAGATTGATTGGATCATTCCAGCAGATGACCAAGTATCCGTGATCCAATTCGTTGCGGGTTTTCGTCGCATCCACTGTGTCGGGAAGAATATGGGTTGAAGAATGGGGGAGGACACGTGGGTTGGATTCTTGATGAGGCATTGTCGATCGATTGGTTTTCAGGTTTCAGGGCTTTTTCTGAATTCGGTCGATAGCGTTTCTGGCCTGCCTCCGGACGAAAGGGTAATCGTCTTTCTGGGCCCGTTCCTTTAACGCCGGAATAGCATCGCTGGCTGTGTTGCCCATCCGACCCAATACTTCGCAAGCGAACAACCTGACTGATGTTTCTTTGTTTTCCAAGGCTTGAATGAGGTGGTGAGTTGACTTTGGATTTAAGCGTCTCAGGGCTTCCAGGGATTTTCGCCAATCCAAGTCGCTGTCCAGCAAGGCAAACAATTTGGGGAAGGCTTCCGAGGCATCGGTTCCCAATTCGGAGAGGGCACCGCATGCTGCCTGACGAACCCATGGAGAAGTATCGTTGAGTCCTTCCCTTAGATAGGAGAAAAGTAGGGTGTGGTCATCGCAGACGGCATCCAGACTTTGAATTGCCTGGGCTCGAATGACGGGATCGGAGTGTTCCAATTTTTTAATGATTTCAGGCATGGCCTCTTTGGCATCGGCGCCGATTCGTCCGAGACTTTCGAGTGCGAGCAATTGAATGTTTTCACCTTGGAGCAGGGCACTGATTCCGGGAACTGCCGATGCGGAGATGTTTCCCAACTTTCCAAGTGATCTTACAATTTCCAGTTGTATCGCGAAATCCGGATCCAGTTGACTTTGCAATTCCGATACGGCTTTTTCCGCCTTCTCTCCGATGGATCCGAGTGCCCGGATGACCTGAAGGCGCACATCGGAATTGGGATCATTCATGGAATCCAGCAATCGATTCAGCAGCGGCTCCGCGTCTTCTTCCAGAGAAGCGATCGCATGGGCAGAGGCGGATCGGACGTTTGCTGAACCATCGGTCATGGACGTATCCAGCAATTTGAGAAATCCAGGAATCGGAACTTGCAGGTGGCTCAAAGTGGAAATGGCTGAAGCGCGGATTTCCTCATCCGGGTCCTTCGCCATCAGGTATAAATCCGGTGTTGCCGCTTCTGCTGCCGGGCCAATTCCAGTCAGTGAATCCAGGATACATAGACGGGCGCGTTTTGAAGAGTTCGGTAATAATGCGGCAAGGCGGTCCACGGCGGGGCGCCCGATTTGGATCAGGCATTCGACGATCCATTGCAGGTCTTCCTGAGATCGTAAAGATTTCCGATCCACCTCTGTCAGCAGTTCCGGAACGGCTCTTTCGCCGAGCTGGACCAGTGACTCGCGGTAGACTTTACTCGATTCAAGCCTTGGGCCACGGTTGATAGCTTGTAGCAGGGCAGGAGCCGCCTCTATGGCCGATGGCCCTATTCGTCCAAGAATATAAGCGGCTCTTCCACTCAACGAATGATCCGGGCTGAGGATGAGTTCCGTTAAAGACGGCACGGAAACGGTCTCTGGTGGGCTGAGTTTCAGAAAGGCGTTTACGACTGAGTTGAAGACGAGTTCATCCGGGTTCTGCAATTCAGTGAGGAGTAATGCAACCCACTTCACAGGTTCGGTTCCCGTACGGGTCAGCGCGGTGATAACGGTGGCTCTGACTTCGGGGGCGGATTCCGTCAGTAACAAGTTCAGCATTTCAGGCGAGCTTGAATTTGCCTCGCGTCCCATGTAGCCCAGCGCATAGGCGGTTCCAATACGAACCAGGTTGTTACGGTGCCACAGGGAATGTTTCAATTCGCTCAGCGCCGATTCTCCGATTCGACCCAGAGCTTCACGGGATTCATTTCGAACCTGCTCTTCTGAATCATCCAGTATTCGAATCAAAGCCGCCACTGCATCCCCTGCCTCCGGTCCCATCCAGCCGATTGCCTTAGCCGCGCCAGTCCTTTCTCGGCGGTTATCATCGTCAAGAATCCGAATGAGATCTGGGAGGGCCGCAGGCCCGATGGATCCGAGAGCGCGGGCGGTTCGATACCATTTCTGTGAGCTGCGGTTGTCCAACTCTCTCAACAGAACCGGAATTGCCTCGGCAGCTGCCGGTCCGATCCGATCAATCGATGTGATGGAGTGGAACCAGATCTGAGGATCCTGACGGGATGCCTTCAGGGCGCCGATCAATGCCGGGACTGCGGATGCGGCTTCCGGACCGAGGCGACTGAGTTGGTAGGCGGCATTTCTTTTCTGCTTGGTATCTCCCTGTTTCAGTTGGATGATCAACTTTTCCAGATCCGGCGGTGTCTGTAGAAATTGAGGAAAGGCGGCCGCAGCAGTGAAAAAGAGAATGCTTCCAGCCATGTAAATGGTACGACACTGAATCATCATCATTCCTTATTCACGTTGCGCGGCTTCAGGTAGGTCTGAACTGCACTGTGTTGATGTCGAAAAGATAGATTCCAATGCATCAACCGTTTAGAAAAGGAAGGTGCCCGGTGCTATCTCCAAAATAGTCGGTTTCGACATTCATGCGGTTCAGAAGGGACAGGAACAGATTGGTCAAGGGAGTTTCGTTTGCGTACCGGACATGTCGACCGGGAAGCAGTGTGCCGCCGCCCCTTCCCGCAAGAATGATGGGAAGATCTTCGTTATTATGACGGTTGCCGTCATTGATTCCGCTTCCGTAAAGAATCATGCAGTTATCCAGTAGGTTGGAATCACCTTCCCTGATCGATTTCAGTCGTTCCAGAAGGTAGGCTAATTGTTCAACGTGGAACTGATTGATCTTACGGATTTTTTCCAACTTGATCGGATTGTTTTGGTGATGAGAAAGCGAGTGATGGCCGTCCGGAACCCCGATGGCCCGGTAGCTCTTATTGCTACCGGCATTGGCAAACATGCAGGAGGCGATTCGGGTCATGTCGGTTTGAAATGCCAGGACCATCATATCAGCCATGATCCGGATGTGATCACGGTAATTGTCAGGAATGCCCTCAGGTTTTTCCGCTCCGGCAATCAGTGCCGACTGGTGTTCCTGGTCCGTGGATTCGGTCGCTTGGATTCTCAACTCAATTTCGCGGACGGCGGTCAGGTATTCGTCCATTTTCATGCGGTCGGATCCACCGATTTGTTTATTGAGTAAGCGGGCATCTTCCATCACGAAATCCAGGATGCTTTTGCGATAAAGTTTGCGTTTGACCTGGCTGGCTTTCATTTCGGAAGACTGATCATTGCCAAAGAGTCGTTCGAAAACCTGGCGCGGGTTTGTTTCCTTGGCCATGGGCGTGAACTCATTTCTCCAGGAAATATTGTTGGAATAGGCACAACTGTAACCGGAGTCGCAATTTCCGGATTGTCGTCCTTTTTCGGTGCCGAGTTCCAGGGAAGGGAAATGGGTGTCATGTCCGATATGGGCAGCGGCAAACTGATCTACCGAAACCCCGAGGCGAATTTCAGAGCCGTTGGTTTTTACGGGTTGTGCTCCAGTGAGGAAGACGCCGGCACTTCGGGCATGGTCTCCGGCACCGTCGCCGTTGGCGCGACCTTTATCGTGGGTCAGTCCGCTCAATACCATAATATCATTCTTTACCGGAGCAAGAGGTTTGAGGATGGAGCTGAGTTCGAAATTAGCGCCCGTGCCAGTGGGAGTCCAGTGGCCAGGGCAGACCCCATTGGGAACAAAAATGAAGGCCATTCTTTTTGGGGGAGCAAGGGTTCCAGAAGTCAGCTCTCCGAAGGAGGGAATGGTATCCAGCATGGGCAGGGCAATGGCAGCTCCCAGTCCCTTGAGAAAACGTCTTCTCGGCAATTGTATATTCTGATTCATGATTGAGGTTCCTGTGTTCGTCGCATTTGAAACGGTTTTCCAGCCGTAATTCCGTAAATCAGTGCGCTGAATCGATAATCATTCTTCTCCAAGGTTTCACAGAGATCATTCACGGCACATTCATCATAATATTCCAAGCCGCGTCCCAATGCAAACGTCAACATTTTCTTTGAAAAGGCTCGGATGAAATTTTCCCTGGATTTAAGGATTATCTTGAGTTCTGTCGAACCCTCGAATGATTCGCCCTT
>DUCD01000459.1:8188-9288 GCA_012959985.1 Verrucomicrobiales bacterium
AACGGGCGAAGTTCTGGTGGGATTGGAGGTGATGGTAAGGATGGAGGCCTGTGTCAATATGCCACCACGGCCGGTTTCAGGTGATAGCTTCACCTTTCGAAACTTATCTCCCTTAACGTCTGAAATTCCGTAGTGCTCGGCGAGAGTCTCATTCAGAATAGTAAAATCCGAATCGATAAAATTGAGGATGCTCAAATCTTCCTCGATGATGGTTGCGAAGAATCTTCGTGATTCTTCTTTCATTGAGAAACGCAGCTGGTCGTTGAATTCAGGAAACATCTCTGGATCAGGAGTCAGGTGATCTAAATTACGAATCTGGAGCCACTGTTCGGCAAAATTATCCACCAGGGCTTCTGCTTTGGAATCCTGGAGCATTTGCTGGACTTGATCCTGGAGGATGTCCGGATCGCTGAGTATTCCCAGTTCGGCTAGATAGGACAAATTTTCATCTGGCATACTGCTCCATAGAAAATAAGATAATCGTGAGGCAAGCTCATAATCGCCGATTGAATTTCCCGTTGAAGCTGGAGAGGTCTGTGGATCAAGTTCCCAGCGGAAAAGAAAATTGGGTGATACAAGGACGGTCTGAATCACCAGTTTGATGCCCCCTTCAAAGGAATCTCCCGATTTCCGGGCAAATGTGTATAAATTCATCAAGCGATCAATTTCCAGTTTACTGGCCGGTCGACGGTACGCCCGCCCTGCGAATCGGCGGATAATGTCCCTGATGTCCTGAGTCAGGCTCTCTTTTCCGGGTTGTTTGAAAATGACTAATCGATGAGACAAGGGTGCCTCAGGGGGGGCTTGATCCAGCGGACCTTCGAATTCAATGAAATCGACAAATAGATTTCGATCGCCTCGTTGTTTCGGGTCGGGGTGATCATTATCGACGTAGTTATTGGTGTAGCTGATTTTCAACCGTCCTTCAGGATTTTTTATGGCAAACTCGGTGCTATATGTCCTTGGGTTTCGTTTTTCAGCTCGTACGGAAAAGATTTTCACCCGTTCATCGTCCAGTTTCACTTCCAGTTTAGGAGCCTCCAATCCGGCTTGGTCTCCATAAGCCCGAACCCGCATCAAGTATCTTCCGGGATGATTCA
>DUCD01000459.1:9412-11430 GCA_012959985.1 Verrucomicrobiales bacterium
TGGCGGTTTGAGGTAACCGGGTCCAACGATCGCTTCGTCAGCAATTTTTTCTGCCGCATCCAGATACTTTTCCATCAGCAGGGGGGGGAGCGATAAAACGTCACCAATATTGTCGAAACCATATCCCACTTCATCATTCGGGAAGTCGGCTGCCGGCTTGAAATCAAGGCCTAGAAGATCCCGGATGGTATTATTATATTCGTTTCGATTCAGACGGCGGACGGTAACCCTTCCAGGATCCTGTTCCTGATCACAATCGAATTTGGCGAGTTCGAAACCAATGAACTCCAGCAGTCTGTTTTTCTGGGATTCTTCCGGTTGTGGCTGTTTTTCAGGGGGCATCTCTCCCTCTTGGATCATTTCCATGACGTTGATCCACATTTCCCGTTTTTTCAGAAAATCCGGAGAATCAAGATAGAGTTGAAGATTCAAATCTGCTTTTTGTTTTTCGTCTCCGTGGCATTTTATGCAGAATTCGGACAGCAGAGGTTTGAGATCCTGTTCAAAGCTAAGAGCCGCTTCAGAGGGGGACTGGATGGATTCCTGAGAGAACAGCCAGAAACTTGTCGATAGATAAGCGAGAGTTAGGCAGGATAGGGGGTAGGTTTTCTTCGAAATTCTTTCCATTAAAAATACAAGTGCAGTCCTCGTCTAACTTTTCGACATGAATTCCGGGGGGATATATTCAATGAAAAAAGGAGTTATTATAACAAAATCCTTGGAGATACGATGAGATTCATGGATGAATCAACGCCGCATGTTCAGTTTGATTAAAGCCGATACCGATACCAAAGCCCGGCGTGGTCGCCTTTCTACGGCTCGAGGTGATGTGGAAACTCCGGTATTTATGCCGGTGGGAACTCAAGCCAGTGTGAAAGCGTTGGATCTCAGGGAATTACTTGAAATCGGGAGTCGCATCATTTTGGGGAATACCTATCACCTGAATATTCGGCCTGGAATGGAAATTATCCGCGAGGCGGGAGGCTTGCACCAGTTTATGAATTGGGAAGGCCCGATCTTGACGGATAGCGGGGGCTTTCAGGTGTTCAGTCTAGCCAGAATCCGGAAAATTAAACCGGAAGGTATCCATTTTCGATCACATCTGGACGGATCAGCTCTTTTTCTTGGACCGGTCGAAGCCATGGCCATTCAAAAGGATCTGGGATCAGATATTGCAATGGTTCTGGATGTTTGTCCGCCCCACGGTTGTACCCGCGAAGAATCGGCAGAAGCCGTCCGCAAATCCATAAATTGGGCAGAAGTCTGTCGGAACCAGCCAAGGGCGGAACATCAACATGTGTTCGGAATTGTGCAGGGGAGTAGTCATGAAGATTTACGGCGAAAATGTGCTGAGAGACTTGTGGTGTTGGAGTTTGATGGATATGCGGTGGGCGGAGTCAGTGTCGGTGAGCCGGAACACGAGATGTTCAAAGCAGTGGATTTTGCCGTGCCACATCTTCCAGCCGATAAACCGAGATACGTCATGGGGCTCGGCACCCCGAGCCAATTGGTCGAGCTGGTTGCCAGAGGAGTGGATATGTTTGATTGTGTGCTGCCCACGAGGGTCGCCCGAAATGGAACCGCATTCACCATGACCGGAACCCTGAATCTTAAAGGGAGTTCATATAAGAAGGATTGGGGGCCGATTGAAGAGGGTTGTGATTGCTTTGCCTGTCGGCATTATACGCGCGGATATTTAAGGCATTTATTGAATGTAGGGGAAATTCTGGGCTTACGAATGTTGAGTGTACACAACTCGCATTTGTTCATGAATTTAATGAAGACAATCCGGGATCATATCGAGCAAGGGAGTTTCGGTGAATTTCATCGTGAGTTTACAGCTCGCTACCGTCCGTCAAAAAGGATTTTGGAACAAAGGGCTGCCTTATGGGACGGTTCTAAGATGAGCTGATATATATTGGGGGCGTATCTGGATTTTCGGCGCGCTGAGAAAGCGAACCCCACTGCCATTAGGTTAAGCCAGATCGGGGCATTCAACGGAAAACGGCAACTTCGTT
>DUCD01000460.1:0-7562 GCA_012959985.1 Verrucomicrobiales bacterium
TCCAGGCAGTACACCGCAATATTCGAGTGCCCTTTCAGGCAATTCGACCCTCCGCCGTTTTCGGCCGGCGTTTACACTTCGCCCTGGATAAGGCTGCGCAAATATTGAGTTGACCCTTTTTTAGATCCTTAACGCTCCTGATAACAGCGTCAATCGGGAAAACAGTAGCCTCACCGAATTTGGCATGGGGAACTGAAATTGCAAAGGATCAGACTCTTACCTGGATCGTCCGAACGCTTGCGATGAACTGCTACCAATCGACGACAGAGCCATCGTCAGGATCGAATTGTGTGCGGTAGGGGCGAGGTTCTCCGACTTGATCCATCAGTTTGTTCTCATCGATCGTTATCCCCAGGCCCGGTTCCTTTGGGATCGGTCGATAACCGTTCCTCACGGGCGGCAAGGGTTTGGCCAGCAGATCGTGTTCTCGATCACCGCGTTCCTGAACCATGAAATTGGGTATGCACGCGGCAATTTGCAGACTGGCCGCGAGCGAGCAGGGTCCGTTTGGATTATGAGGTGCCAACGGCGCAAAGTAGGCTTCTGCCATTCCGGCGATCAGTCTCAGCTCGGTGATTCCGCCTGCGTAGTTGACGTCGGGCTGCAGGATCATCGCCGCTTTCTTCTCCAGAATCTCTCGGAATCCCCATTTGGTGAAGATGCGTTCTCCGGTCGCCAGCGGAATATGCGTTTTTTTCGCGAGTTCGGCCATGACATCGACATTGAGGGCTTGGACGACTTCCTCGTAGAACCACGGCCTATGCGGCTCGAGCGCCTTGATTAGCAGGCTGGCCGTGGTTGGTTGCACAGCTCCATGAAAGTCCAAAGCGATGTCGACGCCTGGATATTTGGCTTTCAGAGCGGCAAAGCGCTCGACGGCCTCATCCACGAATTTCTGGCCCTCGTTGTATTTGAATGCTTTCCGCGCGGTCCATCGACTGACCTTCATTGCTTTGACGCCCGTTTTCTCATCAGGTGTGCCATAGACAAAAGCTTTGTCGCGAGTCGGGCCGCCCAGAAGTTTGTAAATGGGAACCCCGTAGCATTTACCGGTGATGTCCCACAATGCCTGGTCGATACCGGATGAAATAGCCGTCTTAATGGGACCGCCACGGTAGAAAGCCCCTCGATGGATGGCTTGCCAATGATGGACGACCGGTCGTGGATCCTTGCCGATCAAATAGTCGCCCACTTCCAAAGCGCCCGCGGCGCAGGCCTTCGCGTCGTCTTTCAGCATCTCGCCCCACCCCGTGATCCCAGCATCCGTCGAGATCTTTACGAAGACCCAGGAGTTTTTGAGAACGAACGTCTCAATGTTGCTGACCTTGATCTTTTCCTTCGGACCGATGGCGGCCGCATCGCTGCGATTCGCGTTGAAGGCTGCCAGGCTGAAAAGGGCAGCGGAGCCATAAAGCATTTGATGGAGCCAGGAGCGCCGATCGTATTGAAATTGAGACTTAATATCTGCCATACTGCTCCTTTTGTAGTTTAAATGTGAATTGATTACTCCAGCCAATATGACAGCTTCAACCTTTGGTTCTTATTATGCAAGTGCAATGGAGGCGTGTTACGCCTAAGTGCCCAAACAGGTTAAGAGGAACCAGGGTATACCGCCAATTAGCGAACATAATCATCAGGATCAGGGTGCCAAACACACTTGGACCTCGTTCGCTTGCAGAGCCGTTCTTCCTTCTTCGGACATGCAGTTAGGCCTTACCCCAGATCGCCAGCGTCTCACCTTAGCGACACGAACTCAGAGACGCGAAGCCCGTTACCCTGACGTGAAATAAAATATACACCTCATATACAAGGGGTATACAAATTATTGATCTCGAATGATACAGGTTGAGACAGTAGAAATCTCATAAACCCTTAAATATAAGCTGGTTGATCCGGATTGAGACACCCAAACGATGGGATTTCGGATCAGAAGGTTGGGGGTTCGAGTCCCTCCCGGTGTACCACATTACCAAGGACTTACAGATTTCCAAACACTTCCTCGCAACACCATTGTGCCACTATTGTGCCATTTTTTCTGCCCTGAAGATTACTGAGGAGTGCCGATCTGTTGGGGTGGGATGCGAGAAGAGTTTTGTCTCAACCTCATTGGAAGAGCCTTTCAGCCGTTGAATTCTTCGACGAACAGCGGCACGCCATCGGTCTTGACGACGATCTGCTGCAAGACTGCATCGGGCAACGCCAGCCCACCGCTGACCGCAGCGGCCAGCAGGGCGCTGGCGCGACGACCGAGCCGATTCAGGGTCAAGACCGTCACCTGGGACAGTCCTGCCCACGTCGCGACGAAGTCAGGCCGGTGCGTCACGATCATCAGCACGGGGATGTCAGGCAGACGGTCGACCAACAGGTCCAGGAGCTCCTGCGTCGTCGGATCCATCCAGTGCGCGTCCTCCAGAACGAACAGCACGGGCTGCCGCCCGGAGAGACCGGTGAGCTGATCGGCCAGGGTTTCGATGACGCGCTGTTTCCGCCGAAGCCTTTCAGCGAATGGACGCCGCGGTGGTCTAGCTCGAACAGGCCGCCCGCCAGCTTTTCCGTGGCGGCGGCGATGATCACGGTGTCGGGCTCGGCGAGTCCCTGCAGGCGCGCGGCGAGATTGGGGGTCTGACCGACCACCGCCCGCTCCTGGGACCCTTCACGCCCGATCATATCGCCAACTACGACGAAACCGGTGGCGATGCCAACACGCACAGAAGCCCTGTCGACCTTGTCCGAGTTCCCACGCCCGGCGGCGACCGAGGCCACGATACCGAGCCCTGCGTTGATGGCCCGCTCGGCGTCGTCCTCGTGCGCCTCGGGATATCCGAAGTAGGCGAGCACGCCGTCGCCCATGTACTTGGAAACGTATCCACCGTAGCGCTCCACCTCCTCGGTGGTCGTGTCCTGAAAGCTCTTGAGGACGCTGCGTAGGTCCTCGGGGTCGAGTTACGTCGAAAGCGCCGTCGACCCCACCAGATCGCAGAACATCAAGGTGAGTTGGCGGCGCTCTGCCTGGTCGGCTGCGGCCGGTGCCAGGGTCGATCCGATCTCGATCTCTGCGGTGGCCTCGTGATCTCCGGTGAGCGTATCCAGTGCCAACTGCAGTCGACGCCGAGCTCCGAGAGGCAATCCCAGCTCCTTGAGGTCGTCGTCGGAAAGGCGGGGAAGGATATCCAGGTCGACGTCGTTCTCCGCGAACACGTCGCCGAATCGACCGAGTCCGAGCTCTTCCAGCCATTTGACGATGTCCTTGGCCATCTCTCCAGCCTCCGCACAGTTGTGCTTATTAATAGGAAGTTGCTTTTCGAACATTCTGAGAGAATGGGCGTTCCGAGATGTTGAGTAAAGGAAACAAATGTGGATACCCCCGGGAACTGACCCATTGCATGGGCCGGAGTCTCTTTCCACCTCGGATAGGTTCAACTCATGCTTTTTTCACCGGCAACTTCTCCGCACCCGAACCGTTTTTTACGGAGTAGCTAAACGCAGTATCTTCCCACCCTTGCTTGACGGCGCCGTGCTCACCTTTTCGGTTAAGAGCCACAATCCCGCCATCGAAAGAATAACCCTTTCCGGTAATACGTTTGATGGCGGCTCGCGCTGCCTCCTCCGGAGAGGCTCCGGCCCGCATCAGTTCCACAGTGTGGTAAGTGGGCAGAAAGCGCATCATCACATCCCCATCGCCAGTAGCAATAGCAGCACCGACTTCGTTATCACAGTAGGCGCCTGCACCCGTTATAGGTGAATCACCGACCCGACCAGGCAGTTTGTAGCTGCGACCGTTCGTGGAGCAGCCAACGCAAACATTGCCATGAGTATCCACCGCCATCGTGCCGGTGGTATCGTGCCCTTCCGGTTTGCGTCCTTCCCCGATTCGCTCGGGATCCCAAGCCGTGGATTTTTCGCCTTTGGCAATCCATTCTTCCCAGGCCTTTTGGGAAGCCAGATTGCTTAGCGAGGTTTCTTCGAAACCCATGGCCACGGCAAAACGGGTGGCATCATCACCAACGATCAGAGTGTGCTGCGTTTTCTCCATCACTTTGCGCGCCACCGAAATCGCCCGCTTAACACGCTTGAGGCAGCCGACTGACCCTACATCATGGGTCGGCCCCCACATGATCATGGCATCAAGGGTCGTTTCACCGATCGAATTGGGAGAACCTCCAAAACCAACATAAAACTCATCGGGCAACAACTCCACGTGGTTGATCGCCGCCTCGACGGCATCAATGGCAAGGCCACCTTTCTGTAGGATAGGCCAAGCAACAGCATTGGCCCCAGGACCGAAGTCCCAAGTGGTAACAACCACAGGTCCACCATGGCCGTCAGCGCCTTGGGGCAAAGCACTAAGCGGTACAGCAGCGAGCGCAGCAGCAGTGGTCCCGACAACAAAGTCCCGCCTACTCATTCCGCTGGCACTACAAATATCAACTTGCTTTTTCATCATGCCTTGGAGGCTAGGTCTTTAGTGATAGTGGGACAAGGACAAAGTCCCCGAACAAGCGTTGTGCACGATGTCTGATGTCTGTAGTCTCCCTGCCCTCTCGAGCACTCATGAAAACGTCCATCCACAGCCGAATCATTCACGCGCGCATCATATTCCAGACCTTTGTTCGACCCTTTTCTGGCCGTTCTTGCGAGGATCATTACCGGTCAGATAGGTAGGCTGAGTCACCTTGACCAGGAAGTCCAACATTTCGAAAACCTGTAAGTTGCGCTTGGAACCTGCCAAAAGATCCTCGTTGATGTCTTCGCGAAATCGGCTCACCCCGTAGTGTCCGAAAACTCAATCACCACCATTTCAAACTGCTTTTCGATAATAAGAATTGAGCATTCCTCCTGAAGATATTCAATCACCCACTGCTGACTTTGATTCATCCAACCAGCCAAGCCCACAAGCACAAACTTCAACACAACCATTTTCCGGAAAACCACCTGACAGCCCGAATCAATACCGACTTAAAATTTAATCCAATTTACGGACACTACGAGGTTGGAAAGCCCCGGCTCCGTTAACATAATTTTCTTTACAACAGGTCACACTGAAATCACGGTGTCACGATCATGAATAATCGATTGACCACTCGTACCATGATGGGTTTTACGCTCATTGAGCTCTTGGTTGTCATTGCCATCATTGCGATTTTGGCCGCCATGTTACTGCCCGCTCTTTCCGCTGCAAAGAGCAAGGCGAAGCAGATTAATTGCGTCTCCAATCTGAGACAACTCGGGGTCGGGATTCACCTTTATACCGACGATTTCGAAAATAAATTTCCCAGGACCATGAACTCTCACAGGAATACGAACGATGCCTGGATCCGCTTGGTGCTTCCTTATGTGGGGAAATCTCATGAAATCCGTGCCTGTCCGTCCGACCCCAGGCGGAACGACCGGATGGCGACCAGTGGGACCAGCTATATTTTTAGCGATTTTCTGGCCACGCCTCCTCCGGGGATCAGAGATCCAAGAATCCGAAACGACATCACCCAACTCCTGCGGCCGTCCGACTCCAAGGTTCTTTTCGAAATCTCGGATGGATACGGTCCCGATATTTTTGCCGATCATCTGCATGCACTGCAAGTCTGGCAGGTAAGGCGTTGGACCACTGTATTGCAGGATATCCAACCGGACCGACATCGACTCGGGGCTCCCAACAAAGACTTCACCAAAGGAAAGGCGAACTACCTATACGTAGATTCCCATGTGGATACGATCCGGGGGGATATTGTTAAGAAATACAATAATAATCGGACCGATTGGAACTTTGCGGAACTTCCGGAATTGAAAGTGGGGGGGCGTCGCTGACGAGTCGTTGCCGTGGAGTATTGAAGAGGCCGTCAGTTCAGATTCCCAGATTGCCGTTGCGGGAAAAAGAAAATCCGATTATTTCACGGGGTCTAACCGCACAACCCTGCGGTGACTACCCTAAAGTGTCTTCGGTTTCTTCATGACTACCATAACTTGAATAGTCTCCGTATACTGAGTCTCTGTCATTGCCACCGTCAATACCTCCCATTTACCGGTGGCCATATCCTCAATTTTACTGTTTACAGTTGAAACATCGCCGGTAAACACCTCGTAATCCCACCCCACGGCCTCGTTACCGGCATAGCCTGACCAGATCTTCGCAATGGCAGCAAAAGTCAAAAGAACGGTAATTCCCACCTGAAACCATCGATTTGTGTCTTGGGAAAGGTGAAGTTTTTTTAACCTATCAATATCCTTTTGCTATCTTCCGGGATACTGAAGCCCGCAATCGCTCTCAAGTTTCCTTCGAAATGCATTTCCAAATTCCGATCGATTTTATATGCCAGCTTCAACCAATTCTGCCATAAATAATGCATAATAACCAACACCACTACCGCAACCGTAGCAAAAACAGCGAACCATGGATTTGATTCAGGTATTCCCGTAGTGTCCGGAAATTCGAATACTGCTGTTTTCATGCGATTTTTCGGTGGTAGAATTTCTAAAGCCCACCGAATTGCGAAAAGGATGATCCTCACCTCAACCTCTCAGGACATCCTCAATCTGGCATCCAATAGAATTCCATCTACTTTTTACAACGCGTGGATTATCAACGGTTTTCCACGAATATTCGACTTTTGGCACCCTACGGGACTTCAATTTCCGGATTAGTGAGTAATCAAAGTGTCTCCTTTTTACCGGATCGTTTTTTCCAGTTTGTTTCGTTTTCAAATTCACGATCCCAGAATTCGTAAAACTGTGAAAAATAGTCATGAGACAACCCGACCAATCGGAGAGCGGTTTGCGGAGACATTCCGGTAAAGGAACTATGGCTCAGAGCATATTGGGAGAATACACTGAGATACCATCGTGCGGATGTTCTGATTTCACCTTTCTCATCAAGCTCATCAATCAATCCCTGTGGAAAAAGACAAATGATCTCCTCGGTCAAGGCCTCCATTTCTTCAGCCCGTTGCCGGACAAATTCAAGGCTGACCTGACCCGATTCATAATACCGTCCCAGCCTGCAGACAAAAGTGCGGCATTCTTTCGGTCGGTCATTATAGACTGAACAACAACCATTCCGGAGAGCCGGACATCTCCCCTGAATGTCATCGTTGACGGAATCAAACAAAGTTCCGTCGCAACAAAGACCGCAGACACTACAGGCGTCGGATAAACTACGCTTATTCATTGAATTGTGTCTTTGATATAGAAACCTGCACGGCATGACAAAATGTTTCGGTATTATTCTACCAGTTTTCAGTGTAAACGCCGGTCAAAAACGGCGACGGGTGGAATGCCCGTGGTGTCCGGAAATTCGATTACCACTGCTTTTAAGCTGCTTTTCAGCGGTAATAATTCAACATTCCGCCGAGTCGCAGGTCTGGCGACTGGAAAAGGAAGAAACTCGAAACGGAATCAACAGGAATTATCGTTTCATTGCCTTGGACATACGACCACGAGGCTTATGAAGAACGCCGGAGTCCGCAACGCCGTGGCGATGGATATAATCGGACATGAGAGTGAGGCGATTTCCAAGAATTACCCCCATATCGATACGGAGACCAAGAGGGATGCACCGCCCAAAGCGATGA
>DUCD01000460.1:7620-11328 GCA_012959985.1 Verrucomicrobiales bacterium
AGAACCATTGAGAGTAATTGATGGAAGATCGATAGTGACGGAATCCACGTCTCCTCGCTGATTAGAAACTAGCCTCGATTTTGTGATCGCGAAGGGCAACACATGTGCTTATCACAGGATTGATGAGAACGTTGATGACTATTTCGTAGAATGCAAATCCGTCGGTCACGATTAGTGGGCGCTTGTTTCCTTTGTTTGGGTAGTTGGGTATTTTCACAGTCTTGGGAACATAATTTATCTATCGACTCCCAAATCAAGCTTCAAGCGGCACGCCTGGAAAGGTTTATAGAACCCGCCTCAACTCATGCAATAGATTCCCAATTCCATATAAACTGGCGAACTCAACTTTCTTGAAAAGATCCCTATCATTAATTGCAAAATCAGCCTTGGTTTCCTCCACCTTAAAAAACACCTTCTGGTTCTCCTCCGATTCGTAGAACACAGAAATCTTCCCTCCATTCCCTGCAACGGGTTCGCCAATGGATTGGAAAATCTTCTCCGCATCCGAACTGGACAAAACTTGGTATGACTTCCCTTCTTCGGGTTGAAACGTCACTTTTACTGCACGAGTGATCTCAAGTTCAACTCCCCCCTCTTGCCCGAATGATACTGCCAGCGCGACCCGTAAAGCCCGTTTGATTATTCCCATGCTGATTGAAGTTTACCGGCATTCACGACGGCCTGACAACCATTCAGCGGAGATCCTTTACAATGCCTCTCATCGGGAGCATGATGCGAACTCTGCGGAAGAAGAAACCAACGCTGCAGGAAGATCAATCCTCAGAAGAAAGACAAAATCATATGGGCGACAAATCTCCAAAATCCAACCTAAAGAAATCCAATCAGAAGTCGGCAAAAAATAAAGCCGCCACCAAGAAGAAGAAGAAAGACGTCGACGCAAAATAGGCAGGCAACAAATAGAACACCCCCAGCACGCTCGCGCCCCTCTACGGCAAAAAAATGCAAGAGGCGGCGGGCGAGAACGGCGTTGACGTGAAAGCCGTTCTGCGAAACCTGGTCATTGCAACGGCTGGACAGCCGCAGAGTAAGGTGGCGTCACGAAATTTTCTAATAGCGGAAAAACCACGCATTCAGTGGGAGAAACATTACCAAATCTCTGGGGATTGCATGACATGCATGGGAATGTGTGGGAGTAGTGTTTGTAATAGTATGGGGGTTATCCTGGAGGAAATCAGGTAGATCCGTTGGGGCCGCGTCTTTCGGCGTGACTCCCGGCGGGAACTGCCGGTCCGCTGTTCGCTTCAGGTTCGCCCCGTCCTTCACGGACTTCAACCTGGGCTTCCGTCTCGCCTTAGTTTCGGTTCCTGAACAGCCCCTTGAAAATCGCTGATGCTAAAGTGAATTTAGACACATTGTTTAATCGATTACAGCGCGGTGTCTATTCTTCAGTTCCAGCATAATCCTTGTCGATACTCTGAAGGGGTCCTGTGTAAAATAATAGTGATAGAATTGAACTCAGCAGAACACCAATCTGGACAAGAAATACGCAAATTCCAGTCAGAATTAATCGCTGCGCTAATTCAGTTTGCTGGTAAAAAGATGCTACAACAAGGACAACGCCAACTAGAGCCAACAGGCTTTCGGTAATGAATACACCTCGAAGATGGATCTTCGTGTATCCCATTGTTTTCCACCACAAACCTTGTTCTCGACAAAAACTGCTGTGTTATTTCGCATCCATAGTATTTAACAATATACGAATAATCAGGATTTTTCAAGGTCAGGTCGATCCATGTGAGACAAGCAATAATCCCTTACCCTTTGAATCTTTCTCAACCGCACTTTTTCATCCGTTCCGCATTATTCACCCACTCGGAATCTCAGCCTGTGAATGTCCATCCGGATCGGATTACATGTAGATTACACTTTTTTGTCCCTATTGTGTCTATTACGTGTCACTGGAATTAAGCGTAAACCGTTGAAATGACAATGGAATGTATGCTGTAGTCGGGTAGGTTTAAGAGGATCTTATCTGACTTCGGATCAGAAGGTTGGGGGTTCGAGTTCCTCCCGGTGTACCATTTCTACTCAGTCACTTACGCACCTTTTCGGCCATTCTTTAGTCAATATACATCATAGTTTATCCGGTATTTATCCGGTTTTCCGCTCGACAAAACACTCTTGAACACCTATGTTCAATCATGAACTATAAGTGTATAGTGAGGTAGTTGAAATGGGATTCTATCAGCGGAAAAAAATGGCTCGTGGTACCTCCGGACTTGGATTGACGGCCGTGAGTTTCGCATCAACACCGAAACTTCAAATAAGAGGCAAGCTGAAAAGATCGCCAAGAAAAAAGTCTCCAATATTGAAAAGCAAGCAGACGGCAACGGTGCATTTGATGTTCTGCTGAAATTTCTCCGATACATGCCCAAGGACGAGGCGACCAGGAAGCGGCAGGAACTGATTGCGAAATTGAATGATCCGGAAACATTAGGCGACAACTCCCCAACAATCGAAGAGTTGGGAGAAGACTGGTTTTCCCTACCATCAGAGAAGGCTTCAAAATCTCTTCCAGACAAAAAGAGTCGATGGAGGCGATTTATCGGATTCATTAGCGACCACCATCCAAATATCAGCAAAGCTTGTCAGGTTACTCCCTCCGTCGCTCTGGGATTCACACGGTGGGCAGATACATTGAAACTTACGCTGCATAGCAGACGACTGTTGGTAAGGTTGCCCGGGGCTGTTTTTCAGCATGCACTCAATCGAGGAATGCTAGCCTTCAATCCACTGGATGGAATGGCCCGTCATCTATCCAAGAGGCGAGCCGGAAGTGGTGATTTGGACCCAGCCTACGAAGAACGCCAGCCTTTTACCGATGAAGAGCTCACAGCGATCTGGAATGCCTTGAATCCAAAGATCACTCCTATTCAGGAATCTCTTCCCAAACTGATAATAGAAGGACGGATTGAATGGTGGATTTGTATTCATTTCTGTTTTCTTACGGGGATGGATATGACGGACGTTGTCAACCTCAACGAGGCACAACTGAATGGCGATAAGGAATCAGGTTGGACCCTCCAGTTTATCAGAAGCAAAACAGGGAAAGAGGATTCTAAACCGGTTAAGATTCCACTCGACCCACGACTACGTGATTTAATGGACCGTTACTGCCCTCTAGATAAGAAAGGATTCCCATTTCCCTTTCTTCGGCGACGACACATGAAACAGAAGGACCTGAGTGCAATATTCTCAGACCTTCTTCACAGCCTTGGGATAGAGACAACGGGGAAAAGTAGGACAGGCCGTGCAAGGGCAAAAAATATTCGTGGTCTTAAATCACTCCGTCACACATTCGCCAGTCGACTCAACCAGCACCTCAAAAATCCACTGATAGTCCAACGCGCAATGGGCCACAAGACAATGGATATGACGGCCGTCTACACACACGTTGAACAGAAACAGCTGGCTGAAGCAGTCAGTTCAATCAATTTGCCTACGGTAGAAACAGAAAGGGGCTGGAATGAGTAAAAAGAAGATCCAATACAGCAAGACTGATGGGATGATCTATTGGTTAGACGGCACTCTGGAGACTAAGCCAACTAAGGAGGTCATTGATGGCGGGATTTGCTTGGTGATGGCCGACAAACAGATTTACAGCATAACCCTTCACTCTGGGTCCCAAGTGGAGGATGAACTCAACCACTCTGGACTAAAGTCCAGAGGTTCAAAATTCGGACTGAA
>DUCD01000461.1:0-6075 GCA_012959985.1 Verrucomicrobiales bacterium
AACAAGAAATAGCTCACTAATTCGTCTTTTTCCATCACAGAGCCTGTATATAAAACTATTAGAGAGTTTTACGGTTTATTTCAACATACTCCGGATGGTGAGCCAAAAATTGAATAAATATGGTTAATATGGTCATGAATATCAATACCGCCGGTTTGGCTGAAGGATTAGGACTGGGAGATGCCCTCGGTCTTGATCTGAAAGTGCTGCAGGAGGTTTTCGGAGAAACCGGTGCGGCCTCCCGCGTCCTTCAGACGGATGGAGAGGACATGGAAAAACGGGATCACGAATGTTATTTCTCAGCAGCACATGCCGCCAAGGACTCAGGAATCGCCCTTCAACTCGGCCAAAATGAAGGAGTGGACCTACCCTTGGCCCAGGCCACCAAAAAACAATACGACCGCATGGTCAAAGAAGGTTTAGGTGAACTGGACAAATCAGGAATCGCAGAACTTACCTTTAAAGGCCGCCACGTTTGAATGGGTAATTAATTTCGGTAGGGCGCGCCCCGCGGCCTGCTAAAGTATATCCTTAACCTAGTGGCAGTGGGGCGCGCCGTCTAATCGCGCCGGTACTCTAATTACTATAAGGGAGCGCTGTCCCTGCGCGCCGGTGCTCCCCCTGCGTCCACGAATTAATCAGTGAGTCAGTTTGGACAGCGCGCCCTACCTCGATTCAACAGACGTATATGAGTTCCCGAATAATAGGCTCAATTCCGCTTTGACAGACGGATTTCGGATAGGCATGGTGGCCTTTCGTTTTTCAAAAGTGAAACGTTTAGAATCTTATAAACGAAGGTCCGGGGTGGTGAATTTGGAGAATTTAATATGTCTGAAGTACCTGAGCTAGAAGGAAATCTGTTAGTCGCCCAATCGGGCGGTCCGACTTCGGTGATCAATGCCAGCATTGCAGGGGTCGTATTTGAAGCCGGAAAATTCGGTTGCATCGAGGAAATATACGGAGGAAGGAATGGCATTCTGGGCATCCTTAACGAAGATTTGCTTGATCTGAATGAAGAGAAAGCTAACGCCATCACCGGCTTGAAATTCACCCCCGCAGCCGCGTTGGGCACCTGTCGGTATAAAATCGATTTCACGAACAACCCGGAACAGGCCGCCAAGGACTTCGACCGGTTGTTTGAGGTATTCGAGGTACACAACATCCGATACTTCTTTTATGCCGGTGGAAACGACTCTCAGGATACCGCTCACAAAATCCATCTGGAAGCCGAAAAACGTAATTACGAGATGCGGGTGATCGGCATTCCCAAGACCATCGATAACGATCTACCTCATACCGACCACTGCCCGGGATATGGTTCCGTCATTAAATATAATGCGGCAACCGTGATGGAAGTCGCCATGGATGTGAAGAGCATGGCCACAGATTCCGGTTCCTGCTGCATCATCGAGGTAATGGGGCGGGCCGCCGGTTGGATCGCGGCCGGAACTGTCCTTGCAAAGAAAAAAACAGAAGATGCCCCCCATGTTATCCTTCTGCCTGAACGGACCTTTGATGAACAGGCTTTTTTAAATCGCGTCAAATCGACCGTCGCCACTTTCAATTACTGCATCGTCGTTGTCGGCGAAGGGCTTAAGGATGCCAGCGGTAAAGAAATCAGCGCCGACAGCGAAAAACTGGATGCTTTCGGGCATCCGATCCTGGCAGGCGTAGCAGATACCTTAAGAGATCTGGTTGAGGAAAAACTCGGAACCAAGACAAGAACGGTCAAACTGGGATATGCCCAACGCGCCGCCGCTCACTTCGCCAGTCGAACTGATGCTGAGGAATCATTTGCCTGTGGCACCGCTGCCGTCAATGGCGCCATGGCTGGGCACAGTGGGAAAATGGTCAAAATCGTCCGTACCTCCTCTAATCCTTATACTTGGACCACAGACCTTCACGATCTGGCAGAGATTGCCAATGTGGAAAATTTAATTCCGGAAGATTGGATCAGTGACGACGGCTTAACCCCGAATGAGAAATTCGAGGAATATGCCCGACCCTTGATTGAGGGTGAAAATAAAATTCCGATGGAGGGTGGATTACCAAAATACGCCGAACTACAGAGGTTCCCGGTCGATAAAAAACTCTCATCCAGATAGATTAGTGATCGGTCCTATCAGTTTGATTCGACCGGGGCCATTTTTTCTATCTAATAAAAGGCAGGTGACGAAAAGCCACCTGCCTTTATCCTACCCTCTGTCCCCAACACATTTTCAGTGAAGGTTAACAGCCATATTTTCGGTTGGAGACAACCGACGCTACAGCAGCCCCCTCCCCGAACTTATATTCGCATCCAAGGACTTCCGAATGGCTGCTTGATGCTTTACTCGGGATTTCAGAAATGCTATTAAACTGCGCGTTCTTATTATTAATATGTTACGGGTGTTCTTTCGATTCGGCGTTTTTCTAAAGGTTCTTACGATATTTTCCGGATTGATTTACGGTCAGGATTTAACGGGGAAACCTCCTTTTGAATCCACTATCAAGGCCCCGGGACTAACTCCCCTTTCCCAACCGATAAACGTATCCGGCAGGATTAATCTCCCTGAAGGTGTTTTTTTTAAGAGCCTGGGTCTACAAACTACTTCCTGGGTCCGGGCAGAGATCACCCTTCAACGGGGTGAAGATCCAGAAATCCGCCAGTCCCTGACATCCGATGGGGAATTCCATTTTGTCTATCAGGTAGAAGAGACTCGGAATATCAAGGTCTCATGCAGAATTAATCTTTATCGAATCAACCATGCCCCCGAAACATTTTTCTTGAGTGAGGATTTTCTACCGGGGGAAAATCCATTGGAGGAGATCAGCTTCGAACTGAATTCAAACTTGGCCGGGAATCTGTATGCAATGGATGGTAAAACTCCGATTCAAATGTGTCGGGTCGATTTACTGCCGACACCGAGTGAAGACAGGGACGTAACAAAAGAAGCTCCGACGATAACGGATGATCGTAGATCCACCTTGACGGATTCATTCGGGAGGTTCTCCTTTTACCATCTTGCTCCCGGATCCTATCGGGTGAGTTTCCATACCCCGCAAGGTCTCTTCTCTCTGAACGAAGGGGAACCCATTGTGTTGGAGGCAGACCGCCCGATAACAGATCTCAGCGCAAGAACGGCTCGCTTTCCACAGACTCAATGGCGTGTCTTCAGCAACTTGGATGGCTTTCAACCCATCCAGAATCTTCGTGATCTGTACTTTTCGGAGAGTGGTTTAATCTGGTTGGCAACCTCAAACGGACTGGTTCGAACCGATGGGCAAAAGACGACTTCATTCGGCGAAAGTGATGGATTAATCAGCCGAAGTATCCGATTCATCCGTTCCGATAATAAGGGAACCCTCTGGGCAGGCAGTGATGGCGGTTTGATCCGGTTTAAGGATTCTCTTAATCCATCAGAGCTCCGATTTGAATCAATCGAGGACGCGAAGGGTAATTTCCATTCAGGTGTTAGCGGCCTGGCAACAGACAGTGAGAATCGCATCTGGGCAGCCTCCGGAACAAACCTGATGGTTTGGAAGGAGAACACATGGAGTAAGATTGAATTTCCTGTAAAGGATGAAAAAGTAAAAATTCGACAACTGGTCAGGGATTTATCGGGAAAAATATGGGTGTTGAGTGATTCTCCAACGGGGTCAGTTATAGCAAAGGTAAACGAGGAAGCGGTCATTCCTTTGGATTGGAAAACAGGGATCAAGGATTTCGATTCGGGACAAACCAGAATCAACTCTATCCTGCCATATACTGCAGAGGAAGTCTGGCTGATCACCCAGGATGGACGCATCATCCGCCATGACACACTTTCCGGAATCTTCTTTCCGTTTGGCACCCAGGATGGCTTGCTGAGCAATAAAGTCGCTACGGTCCTGAAGTCATCCAATGATGTTCTCTGGGTGGTCAATGGGGAATCCGAAAAATATCTGAGTCGTTTTGATGGCGAGATCTGGACTCACCACCTGCTTCCAACTCACCCTGTAAACCTGACCTCCCATCATTCTTGGAAACATCTCAGTGAAGACAGTAATGGCCGGATCTGGTTAACCTTTGGAAACACATTGTTGCGATTTGATGCGGGTCGGTTTGATTCCTTTGATACCAGGGATGAAGTCGATCCTTCAAAAGTGACACATCTGGCGATCGATCCGGAAGGACGATTGATCGCTGGAGGCGATCACCAATGGTGGGTTTTCACTGAAGACTACTTTGAAAGGATAGATCAGTTTGATTCGAACCCAGACCCAAACCCTATTCCGAACGTTCTTCAGTCTGAAAAACAGCACTTGCATCAATGGATTCGCAGCTCGGACGGGATTCTCTGGGCGGCGACGGATCGGGGATTGAAACGCTTCGAAAACGATCAGTTGGCCCCGCTTCCTCAGCCAATCGCCCGCTTGGATTCACAAGTTTGTTACTCCTTGTTTGAAGATTCGAAAAAAAACCTTTGGATTGGATTAAATAACGGGATTGTCCATTTTGATGGATTGGCTGCCGTTCACTGGGAATTGGAAGATCAGCTGGGTCCGATTAATGCCATGGTTCAGACGGACGATCGGTCTTTCTGGTTAGCAACCACCACCGGTATTATCCGAAAACGAAGCACCGAAAGAAAGGCACCGGCACCGTGGATTAAAGTTGGAAATCACCCATCTTCTCTAAGCTCCCATTCAAAATTGCAGTTTGCCCAAAATGAACAGATCACTTTTGAATGGCAGGCAGTGGATTCCTATTCCCCGGTAGACAGGCGGCAATTCCGATATGAAATCACCAAAGCATCGAAACTGGGGGAATCCATGACGTCGATTTGGTCGCATAAAGAAGGATCTGCATGGAAGGATCCTGTCTCGGGCAATCACTTCGCCTGGACTCCCGACGCACCGGGCGATTACCTTTTCAGAGTTCAATACATCAATCAGGATTTGAATTACTCCGAGCCCTCATCGATTTACTTTACTGTTCAGGGACCCCCTGAAAGTTCCCATCGTCAGGCAGAAATCACGATGATCTCTGCAGCCGTCCTTTTGCTTTTGGTAGGCGCCATGGGATTCATCCTCCGGACAAGAAACCGTGAACTGAAATTCGCGAGAATGGGTTTCGCTAACCAGGAGAAGGAAAACAAGGAAGCCATGAATCGCGTTCATGAGAAATCGAAGATTCAGCAAGCTCTCCTGGAAGACACCCGTGAGGCTGCGGAACAAGCCGGTCAGGCTAAAAGTTCCTTTCTGGCAAAGATGAATGAAGACCTGCGACGTCCCATCCGTGCCATGCTTTCCGACTGTGCAATGATGGTCGATGAAATCCCCACCTTGAATTCTGGAAATGCCTACGGAAAACCTTTGCGAAACATTGAATCGACCGGAAAATCCCTGTTGCACAAAATCGACGGAATCCTGGACCTTGCCCAATTGGAATCAGGGACTATGGAACTGGATCCTGAAGAATTCAAGCCGGCTTTATTGATTAATGAAATCCTTGAGCTGATCCGGAAATCCGCAGAAAAAAGTCACATTCAACTTTCCTTTGAAACTAAGAATGCGTCGGCATTCATTCAGTGCGACCGACCCAAGTTCGCAAAGATTATCCATACATTATTGAAGTTCCGGATTCACATAATAGAGAATGCCCGGCTCCAAATTCGCTTAACCAAAGAAATTCCCGATGGAAAAGACTGGTATCGAATTGAGATTCGAGACAATGGAAAGGGACATTCAGAACGAGAAATTCAATCTTTATTTGCACCTCTCGATGGCACCGATTCATCAAATCGAATCATGCAATCCAATGCTTCCTACGACCTGACGGTCTGTCGACAAATGGCCAGATTGATGGGTGGCGAATTGTCCATGGAAAGCGAACGCTCATCCGGATCTGTAATGATCTTGAAACTACCTGCAATTGTCAGAAAGCGGTAAACCGACCCTACGCCGTCAACCTCCTGGCGTTCGGCATGGCTTCGACTTGGCAAAGGCACTGCAGACAGAATTAGACTTTCAGCCTGGACTGGCATAAAACGGAAAGCGGTGATTTCGTCGCGCTCACTCCAGACCGCTGGCGTGTGGGTCCAAGGTGCACTG
>DUCD01000461.1:6093-11303 GCA_012959985.1 Verrucomicrobiales bacterium
CAAATATTGCGAAGTCGCCGCTTTGGATCAAGAGGGAGCCACGGAAAAACCAAGGTAGTGAGAAAATGTTACAATTCAGATTCTTTTCAATGCTCATGAGCCATGTCGCTCGCAGTGACGCGCACCCTCCTTATGGTTACCGCTTCCATCTGTGCCTCAAACCAAACGGTTATCAGGCCTTCATAAACGTCCTCTGCATCATTCTGATTCTTTCTGCTTCCGGCTGCGTTTCGATACAAAAGAGAAAAGTATTTGCGGAGTCATTCCAATCCTATGGAGTCAGTGCGGTGGTTCAGGAAAAAGTAGGAAGGGGAAAGGATTTGACAATTGAGGACATCAAGAACCTGGTGAAACGAAATGTTCCGGATGAATCCATCATCGAGTATCTGAAATACTCACAAAAAACCTATACCCTGCAGGTCCGTGAAATCGAACAGATGCAACAGAATGGGTTTAGTGAAGAATTGATCAATTTCATCATAAGCACTCCGACCTTATATTCACGGGAAATCCACCCTCCCTTTTATCCTGCGCACCCTCACTATTATTACGGACCGTATCCGTATCACCCACAAGGCATCTATTCTCGACACTGGTAATTCCTGAGAAAAAGTAATATCGGAATCAGTATTTCGCCACTTCACCCCGACTTTTCAAGTCAAGTTCAGCAGCAATTTCCTTTGCTTTTGCCAGCATCATGCCGACTTCACTGGCAATGGCAATCATTTGAAAACCTTCCTGAATACGATGCTGCGCCGCCGCAGAATTCGCCACGTGAATCCCCGGGGCTACTCCATTGCGTTTGGCGGTATCTTTAATATGACCCACCGCATCGATAAATTCCTTTTTATCGCTATCGAATGCCGGTTCATACCCCATTGAATTCAACAAGTCGTTAGGTCCGATAAAAACCGCATCAATTCCGGGAACACTCAATATGGACTCGGCATTGTCAATCGCTTCCACATGCTCCGCCATGACGACGACCAGAATCTCTTCATCTGCTTTGGCATAGTAGGTTGCCGCATCCGTATCGAAACTGACCGCATGCAGTTGTCCGCCGACAGAGCGTCGTCCGGGCTTGCGGTACCGTGCGGCCGCCACAGCGGCCTCGGCCTCTTCGCGTGAATTGACCATGGGAACAATGATTCCCCACGCTCCGATATCCAGAACACGTTTGATATTTTCACCATTATTCCAGGGAACCCGGACCAGAGGAACGGTCCCGCCCGATGAGATCGCCATGAAACTGTTAACCGCTGTCTCAAGGGTGGTGGGAGTATGTTCCATTTCAACCGTCAACCAGTCAAATCCAATGCGTCCCATCAGTCGGGCAGCCGTCGGATCAGGCAAGGTCAACCAGGAACCGATACTCGGTTGACCCAGCTTCAATTTAGATCGCACAAAATTTTTCTTCATAGTTAAAAATCTATTAGAACAGGTTTTGAAAGGTTTGTTTGGTAGGGAGTGCTGTCCCAGCGCGCCACAGGTCAAGTATTGTATCGTGCTGTCCCAGCGCGCCACAGGTCCACTCTGGTAATACCGATTCCATGCGGCGTGCTGGGGACAGCACTCCCTACCTTAAAAACCCATCCTAACAACCTTCCGACAATTCGGCTCGGAGTTGCGATGCGGAATACACTTCGGGATTGAGCGGTAATTGAGGTCGTTTTCCATGCATCAAGTCAAGGATCGCCTGGGCCGATGCCTTACCGACCTCGACCCCACTTTCCAGTCCAGCAAAAGCTTGGTGGGGGGTGATCAATAGATGGGGAGTTCGAGTAAGTGGATGCCCCTTAGGCAACGGTTCCTGCTCGAAAGTGTCCAATGCCGCCCCGGCAATGGATCCCGAATTCAGGGCTTCGATCAATGCGGTTTCATCAACAAACCCTCCCCGGGCTGTATTGATCAGATAAGCCGTCGGTTTCATTCTCTGCAACGCCTCTGCGTTGATCATACCCTTGTTATCAGGGGTCATCGCCGCATGGAGACTGACATAGTCACTCCTTTCAAGTAATTCATCAAAACCCAGCTGCTCAACCTGTGGTGATTCCTTATCGGAAATCTCCTGAATGTCATAAGCTAGAATCGACATTCCCATGGCCTCGGCACAACGCGCCATGGCCCGTCCGATCCGTCCGTATCCGACAATCCCCATGATCTTTCCTCTGACCTGATTTCCCCATCGAACTTTCCATTCACCCTTGCATAAACTTTGGTGTGCCTCATGCACATGATGAGAAAGCGTCAGCATCAAAGTGAAGGCATACTCCCCAACTGCATCATCCAGAAGTCCAGGAGTATAGGCGACAACAATCCCTTTTTCAGTTGCCGCGGCAAGATCCACGCTGTCATAACCGACGCCCCACCTGGAAACAATCTTCAAGTCCTTCGATTCCTCAGCCGCCAGCACCTCTCTGGAAAAGTTATCCGCCCCGGCAAGCACAGCATCTTTTCCGTCCAGTATCCGCTTCATTTGAGAAGCGCTGAATGGACCCGTTTCAGAAACTACCTCGACTTCACAGTCGGCGGCTTCCAGCAAATCCACAGCACATTCTTCCCCGATAAGCGCAGCACGCGCAGTAACAGTTACCTTCCAAGTCATAAGCGGAGTATAAGGACTCAGAAAACCCAGGCAATCCGGTTTTTCAAATCGGAAGTGGAAGAGATGATGACCCGGTAGAGTAAAATGCGGGTTTTCCTATTTTGATGCGGCTAATCTAGGACGTAGGACACGGAACTCTGAACTCTGAACTCTGAACTCTGAACTCTGAACTCTGAACTCTGAACTCTGAACTCTGAACATCAATCGACCACAAACCGGAGTCAAGTTCGATCCTTATCGTTTCGTCTGAAAAGGCCGGACAACCCCGTTCCCAGGGCTGACCGCTCCCGAAAGGCCACGACAAAGCCAATCAGAATCATGGCAATCCAGGTGGATGGTTCCGGAATGACATTTACCGGAGTGACTCTACCCCCGATAATTTGAGCATCATAGCTACCTGTTGCAAATCCACCCGGGTTCACAAATTTGATTTGACTTAACTGTGCAGCACTCAAAGATCCTGTAAAAAACAACTGATCATCTGCGCTTCCGGAATCGTCATAATTTGTGATGGTGAGTTGTGTCCCACCTGTCCAGCTCGATGCGCCTGAGAAAGTAAGAGATTCATCGCCACCTCCAAAACTGATCGTGGAGCTGGACGATAGAGTAAGTGTACCAACTGTCTCCGAAATTCCAGAGGCCAATGCGAGACTGCCACCAGCCAAGGCAACCGATCCTCCCAGAACATCACTGGCACCCAGCAGGAGAGTTCCCTGATTCAATGAAATCGTAGCGGCATTCACATCCTGATTGACGGTCAAGGTTCCACCACCGGTCTTTGTAAACGTCCCGACTCCACTCAGGGCAGTGCTTCCGTTAACGGCAGCAGCCCCCGAGTTATTCACGGTAATGTCCGGAGTTCCACTCAGCGTTGTCCCATTTGAAGTGATATCTCCGGATACCGTCAGGCCCCCGCCATTGTCCGTTAAGGAGCCACCGGTCAACGTGACATCCCCGGAAACCGTGACGTTCCCTGCCATGGATAAATCTCCCTCGGTAATGGTTAATCCGGTAGCGCTCAGGTTATTATCCAACTGAACTGTTGAAACCGAGGATCCTCCATTGACAGTAAACTCTCCAACACCGCTAATGCTGGTGGCCGCGCTGGAGATGGAAATCGTGGAGGTAGTTCCTGCAGCTGGGGTCAACGTGATATTCGGGCTGGAAGTCAGGGTTGTCGAATCGTAGGTGAGATCTCCGGACACCTGAAGCGTGCCGCCGTTGCCAATCAGGCTGGACCCTTCCAAGGTTAGATTGCCATTGATTTCAACCGTCCCGCCGGATCCCAAAGTAAGGCTGCCGGCACCGAGGTAATCGCTTCCGTCACCAGGCCCCAGAACCGTATTGTTGTTCACTTGCAAAGTCCCCGCATTCACTGTGGTGCCGGCTTGGTACTGATTGCCAGCATTCGATAAAAGCAGGGTTCCCGCCCCTTCTTTGACGAGGGCATCCGACGCACCGCCGTTCTTCTTGATCTTTCCGGAAATAGTTGTGGTCAGCCCGCTGCTGACAGTGATGGTTTTCGACGCAGCCTTTAAGTTTATTTGTCCGGATAAAGTCAGATTAGCGTCGCCATTAACCGAAAAACTATTGTCGACATCCACATTAAGACTGATCGTTCTATCAGATCCGGTTGCACCGATATTGCCGCCCTTCATTTTGATCTTTTTGGATCCGGCAGCAGTGTTGTTTCCGAACAATACCGTTCCAGCATGAACTTCCAAATCTTTGCTGAATTCATTGACTCCGCTGAGGATAAGAGTTCCCGCCCCCTTTTTCTTGAGTTTTTTTCCACCTTCTATCACGCCGCTGATTGAAAGAACCCCTGCTCCGGAAACCGTGAAAGTGGAATCGCCATTCAGTTGGATACCTGCACCGAATGACGTATCAGTGGAACCCGTCGAGTTGAAATTTTTATAGAGTTCCAGCTTATCACTCGAACTCCCAATCGTGTAGTTATTGCCGTTACTTGAAAAAGTAATGGTGTCAATTTTATGACTTGAATCCATCGTAACCGAGATACCGCCGCTACCCGTCATGTCCGCAAAGGTGGCCTTGTCTTTGTTGCCATTAGGAGGTCCTCCGCCAGGTGTCCAATTGTTGGCATCGGACCAATCCCCTCCTCCTGAGTCATTCCAATCGTATGTCGTTCCTCCTGCTGAAGCAATCTGGACCGTCAGCAAGAAAAACAGAACACCCACCAACATGTTTTTTGGCTTCAGCAAGCTGTTTTTCAATGGAGCAAGTCTATTCATTTCATCCTACCAGTTTATCAATGGCCAATGGATTGAAAAAGTTTATCTAATTGCAATGCAAATGCCTGCGATATTCAGGCGTCAGGGTCTTTTTTAAGTAATATCGGCTATTCTCACGACTACATGAGGTTTAAAGCATTTATTGAGCCGTTTTTGATTGGGATAGAATGGAACTCAACGGACTCGCATTGGGGGTTCAGCATCGATATTCAACAAGCCTGATCCTGATATCAGGCATGGCCTTGTCGACCTTGGCTCAGCAACCGGATTTTCCGATTTTAAAGAACAATGGCGTTCCGGAAGGACCCCCTGTTATTGTATCGTGCTGTCCCAGCGCGCCACAGGTCCAC
>DUCD01000462.1:0-10620 GCA_012959985.1 Verrucomicrobiales bacterium
ATTGATTCCAAGAAAGACTTGGGAAATATTCTGAGAAAACTGAAGTTCCCTCGACTGACTCGCATTGACATTTCCCCGCCACTTGATGCCCCGAATAAACCCCTCGGATCCGGGAGTGGGAGCAATCAGTTCACGGGTAAACTGATCGAAGGGCTTATTGTCTAACAAGGATTGGTAAAGCCACCCGGTAATTTGCCTGCGACCGTCATCGATGAACCCAGTTCCGGAATAAGTATTCCTCAGCAGATCGTTCCAGAAAGTCATCCAGTGTTCCGCATAGGCTTGCTTGCGATTCAGGAGTTTCGAGACAATACGCTCTCGACGTTCACCACTCTGATCCAGGAGAAAAGTGAGAAGTTCCTCTGGGGATGGAGGAAGGCCGATCAAGTCCAGCGATAATCGACGAAGGAACTCACTGTCGTTGATCGATTCGCGTGATGTCACAGCTTTCCCATTGAAATAGGCCTCTACGATCCGATCGATTGGATTCCCGGTTCCAGTAGTAGATGGAGGTAATTCGGGTTTTCTGGGTTTTAACGGGGGCTCGTATCTATCATCGGAAAAAGTAATCTCATCGGGCCAATCCATTCCCTGATCAATCCATTGGCGAATACTTTGGATTTCCGATTCGCTTAGACGGGGTTTCTTGGATGGGGGCATCTGCTCATCCGAATCATCGGAAGTTATCAACTCAATCAATAGCGACTCCTCTGATTTCCCAGGCACAGCCGCTTCGGCATCCAGCATCAAGGCGCGACTATTCATGGAAAACTTTCCCTTGGCTTTTTCACCACCATGGCACTCGATACAATGCTGCTTTAAGATCGGCACCACTTCATGGACAAAATCGACCTTGGCAAAAGCATTCGCGCCACTCGCCAGAAAAAAACATGAAAGCAATCCTGGTAATTCAAATCTCATATCCAGACTATTATATAGATCGGGGCACAAGGTCCAGCGAAGAAGGTGAACTCAGATTGCTCCACGACCATTATAGGTTAAACGATTTTCGCACACTTGTTACCCCCCCCCGACTTCAATCGCGAGTTTCCAACTGCTCTTTAATTTTTTTCAAACCCTCCAGATTATTCCGGAGACTGACTTCCACATCCTGAGAAGCGATGTGGCCAAGAATCCCGATCGGGCCCATATAGTCACTATCCAGAATGATCTGCATCATTACCTGTTCATTTTTCCCTGATCCTATAGGTAGAATCTTATTCTCTCCAGCATTCAGTCTAACTTGCTCAGCATCGGCCATTCCATTGAGATTCACACACAGTAGATAGGGAAGTATTGAGGTAAATGCTTTTTCAAAATGTTGAATATCATCGTGGCCATGATGAAAATTGTAAACAATGCCAACGTGGCCTGCTTGGTGGTGTTCACGCAGATATTTACAGACTGTTGCCATATTCTCAGGCTTTCCTCCCCAACCTCCATGATTATACAATCCCAGCTTGCTCCCCATTTCACGAGTGCGCTCAACCAGTGGCAGCAACTCATTGGCGGCGGCGGCAACCTTCGATTCGTGATCTCCCTCCGGTGATGATTTCAGGGTTATCCATATTTGCGGAGAAACCCCGTGTTTTTCAAACAATTTGAACGCCCCTTCATGCGAACTCCAAAAGGCAGTGTACTCTATTCCCTGTTTCCGGTATTCCAGAATCTCCTGTTCGAATTCGGGAATGTGTTTCTCTCTCCAGTCATAAGCACAACGCAGGATTCCCAGATCCTTGAGCATCGCTGCTCGTTGCACCGGATTTCGTTCCTTTTCATCAAAGGGAACAATACACCAGGCAACCAAATTTTCTTTTCCAAAAAGCTGTTCGATTCTTTCGGCCTTTTCGCCGCCATAGAGTGCGGGCAATATACCCGGAAACAAAACCAGGATAACAATCAGTATATTCGTTTTCACATTACAATGAACCATTACTCAGCAGGGTTGCCGACAAGGTATAGGAACCCTTTTCGTCTCCCGATTCACTTTCAACACTGATGAGATAAACGAACCCTTCCACCACATCCAGCGTCACGTTTGCCACCGATTCACCCGGATCGGCAATCTGTTCAGCAATCACTTCAAAATCGGCATCGTTCAGAATGAAAAGAGCCGGCGTAAAAGCCCCACCTGAATCCAGGGTAATTCGAATGCGGTCGCCCGATCTGACTCCAACCAAAATATACACATCAAGGATGAAAGGCTCTCCCGGTTCCCCTACATCGTCTATGTCTTCCAACTCACCCTGAATCGGATCATCGAACGGATCCAGGACAGGGCCTCCCTCCCCAGTGAATTCAATAACAGGCGGAAAATTGAAAACAAACGCCCCTCCGGCTCCTGGTTCGATGGAAGACAGTTGAACTTGATAAATCTCATCCGAATCAGGACTAAAGGTGGTATTCATGGCAAACTGCCCCGAGCTTCCCGCTTCCAGAAGAACTTCACCGGAACCGAAACGAGTCAGTTTCAGACGTGGTGCAAACATATCGTTGAAGGATTCATATTGAAACTCAGCCTGCTCTCCCGGAGTAAGCCCGGCCAGACGGAAGGTCCGGGTGAAGAATGTCTGCTGCTCTTCCGTGACCTTCTCGAGTGAATCATCTAGAGTTCCCTTAAATTTGAAGACCGAGGTGTCAATGAAATCTGTCAGAGGAAGATCCGTGGAAGAATGAACCTGTAAGTTGAGGAATTGTCGGGACTCCTCCATCAGTGGTAAGTGACTTCGGAAAACAGTGCCCGGATCCGTCAAAACAGGTGAGATCCAGGTCTTGAGGTCGGTCGAGAATCGAAGGCCAAGTTCAATATCATTTCGAACCGGGACCGGCTCGACTTGAATGGCCGGATACGATTCCCCCTCAAACTCGGTCATGACAAATGAGGTAATTGGCTTGGAGTTCCGATCTGTAGGATCCCTGTCGAATGCATACTCGATGAAATTCTGAAAGCCGTCTGAGTCAGGATCTCCGGTAACCTGACTCAGTTCAAATTCTGACGCATACTCAGCATACCCAGAATGCATCATGCGAATCAACCAGTCAAAATGAAAGGGAACGCTGGAGTAAATCCCGTAGGCATCGGCGGCGGCACACCCCTTGTCAGATCCGAAACTAACCACCCCGGCCAACATCCATGTTCCGCTTGTTAGATTCTGAATTATCAACGGCCCCCCGCTGTCCCCGGAACAGGAATCCTTTCCGCCGGCTTTGAATCCCGCAGCAATAACATCCGGACTGAGGGGACTGTCATAGGCACCCGTCGCATCCACCACTGAATTAGCGACCAAGGGCAGTAGAACCTCGCGAAGAAGGGGTGAAGGTTCCCCTTCATCCGATGTCAAACCCCACCCCAACGCTCTTGCGTTTTTTCCCGAGACAAGCAATCCCGCATCATGGACCAACGGTAGGACGGCCCGATCCATCACCGGACTGCGCAGACGAAGTAACGCGATATCCGCATCCAACACTGATCCCTCCGTTGAAAAACCCTCCCAGGACGGGTGCACCAGCATTTCAACGACTTCAATGCGACGCACATCCGGGGAATTTGACTGTTTTAAATCATGAACTCCTATCAAGACATCGATCTCAGCGGCAGATTGGCCGTCCAGGCAATGAGCTGCCGTAACCACCCAATACGGATGAATCAGACTTCCTCCGCAGAATTGCGCTTCGGAAAAATCATCGATGCCTCGAGTCGCCAGCGCCACCATCCAGGGCCAAGCGCCCGGTTCTGCTTCCTGCCCACCGACAATATGTTGGGGGGGAGATTGAGAATGCTTAACTTCCGCCTCAACTTTTACCCCAAGGAACAGGATGAATGAAACACTCAGTAGAAAAGTCCGTATTAAATTCCTGTTTCTTTCATTTGATAGCATGATACCGGAGCGCTTCCCACACACATCCAATTCCGCGATCGATTTCAAGGTTAATTGAAGCTTCATTTCCGGGAATTCTAAATGGAAGCTTCTGCCAGGTCACGAACTGAATTAATTCATACTCCTAGACCATCCCCTGAAGCCCGCAGCGTTGAACCGGGACCTCTGCATGATTCGGATAAACTCCGGCCTCAGCGCGGCCGGCTTCAGGGGTATTACCCAAAGACCTCGCCAATCCCCTGAAGCCCGGGGCGCGGCCGGCTTCAGGGATAGCACCCAACGACCTCGCCAATCCCCCTGAAGCCCGGGGCGTCGAACCGGGACCTATACATGATTCGGATGTATACAGCCTTTCCATACTCCGGCCTCAGCGCGGCCGGCTTCAGGGATAGTACCCAACGACCTCGCCAATCCCCCTGAAGCCCGGGGCGTCGAACCGGGACGTTGAATTAAAAATTCTTTGATGGATTCGGCAGGTAATCTCAGGTTATAGTCAATAACGTCTAATCACACATGAACATCATGCAATCCATTACTCGTCTATCGATCCGGCTCATTTTGTTGTTTACCGTTATTCAATTTCTGCTCATTCCAGAAACGGATGCCGCCGAACAACCCAATTTCGTGATCATCTTCTGCGATGATCTAGGATACGGCGATCTCGGAGCGTTCGGTCACCCTACGATCCGCACTCCGAATCTGGACCGCATGGCGCGTGAAGGCCAACGCTGGACGAATTTTTATGTGGGGGCAAGTGTCTGCACACCCAGCCGAGCTGCCTTGCTGACCGGGAGGCTTCCGATCCGCAGTGGCATGATGTCCGCGAAACGGCGCGTCCTGTTTCCCGATTCGAAAGGAGGGCTCCCATCGTCAGAAATCACCATCGCCGAAGCGCTGAAATCAAAAGGATATGCCACAGCAGCGGTCGGCAAATGGCATCTGGGACATTTGCCGCAATATTTACCTCCGTCCCATGGATTTGATTCCTATTGGGGAATCCCCTACTCCAACGACATGGATGCCCAAAAAGGGTTCCCTGCTTATCGTAACGAAGCACATAGAAACGCCGACTATTCTCCACCGATCGAACAATATCAGGTGCCGATTATTCACAATACCCAAGTGGTCGAAAAACCGGCCAATCAGCATACCATCACTGCCCGTTACGCCGACAAAGCAATTGATTTCATCCGCTCAAATCAAAAAAAACCGTTTTTCGTCTACTTAGCTCACAATCTCCCACATATCCCTCTTTTTGCTGGTAAGGAATTTCGAGGAAAAAGTGCCAGAGGAATCTACGGAGACGTCATCGAGGAAATCGACGCGGGCGTCGGAAAAATTACCACGGTATTGAAAGATCTGAATCTGGATAAAAAAACTCTTGTTGTATTCACCTCTGACAATGGTCCCTGGTTACCCTTCCGAACACATGGAGGCTCCGCGGGTCTTCTTAGGGAAGGCAAAGGAAGCACCTTCGAAGGAGGTATGCGGGAGCCCACAATATTCTGGTGGCCCGGGACCGTCATCCCCAAAGTTCAGATGGAACTGGGAGCCACAATGGACCTCCTGCCCACTTTCTGTTCCCTGGCAGACGTATCGACCCCGACCGACCGGGTTCTCGACGGACATGATCTATCGCCTCTGCTCCTGGGTAAAACAACTAAAGGACCGCGCAATGAAATCTTCTATTGGCGTTCGTCTGAACTCTACGCAATCCGCATCGGTCCCTGGAAAGCCCATTTCATTACCCAAGGCTGCTACGGAATAGGACCGAAACGTGAAGTCCACGAATCCCCTGAACTCTATCATCTGGAAAATGATCCTTCTGAAAAGTACAACATCGCAGAGAATCATCCTGACGTCGTGGCAAGCTTAGTGAAAGCCGCAGAAGATCATCGTAACAGTATCGAACCGGTAGAAGATCAATTGGCAAAACGTTGAAAGCCGGCTTCAGAATTCATACAAATAATCCCCTGAAGCCCGGGGCGTCGATTCGGGACCTTTGCAGGGATCCGAACCTGCACCCTTTCCATGCTCCGGCCTCAACGCGGCCACCTTCAGGGGGCGGTGCAGCCTCACTGATCCCTGCACCCTTTCCATGCTCCGGCCTCGACGCGGCCACCTTCAGGGGCTGGTGCGACCTCACTGATCCCCTGAAGCTGGGGGCGCCGACCCCGGACTATGACATGGAACCAATGCATTCACCCTACCAAAGCTCCTTCGAAGCAATCCTTGCCCCTTCAACCAGGCTCTGGAATTTAGCCCATACAATGGATGGATGGATCTCCTGTTCGCTCGCAGCAAAAGAAGCAAAACCACAATCACTGCCGGCCATCAGGTTTTCCTTTCCCACAACACCGGCAAATCGAATTAGGCGTTGGGCTATGAGTTCAGGATGCTCCACCAAGGGGGTAGAATGAGAAATCACTCCAGGGATCAGCATTTTACCTTCGGGTAATTTGGTGCGTTCCCAAACATTCCATTCATGCTCATGACGCGGATTTCCGGCCTCGAACAAATAGGCTCCCGCATTAACCTTTAGCATAATGTCCGCGATGTCGGCCAGATTCATTTCATGAACACGTGGACCAATATTGATACCGTAACAAGTATGAAAACGAACTTGATCGACAGGAAGTCCCTTCAAAGCATAATTGAGAACCTCAACGCGAAGCTCGGCCCATTTCCTACAATCGGCCACCGTTAAATCCGGTCGTGAAATGTAATAAGTCAGCAAACGTGGATCATCGATCTGTAGTATGAGACCGGCATCAATGATAGCTAGATATTCCACATGCAGAGCGTCGGCAATGGCATACAGATAGGCTTCCTCGTTAGGGTAATATTGATTCGGTTGCTGGCCTTCAACGTCAGATGGTGAAACGGCCGTCATGAAGACTTCATCAATCAGAGACAGTTCGGCAGCCGCCTTGACATTGGCGATATCGCGCTGGAGAGCCTTATGACCACAATACTCAACGGGGGCAGTACAAACCAACTTGACGGGCCGAGCCACCAATCCCGCCCTGGCCTTTCGGTGAGCATCGTAATATTCAGGGAAGGCAAGGGTTTCCCGAGACTCTAGCCAAAGATCCTCCCCCAGGTTTTCACCGGGTGAAAATCCAGTCAACCGTTCTGCAATGTAAGTTAGAAAACTCGACTTGCTCTGCTCTCCATCGCATACAGCATCAATTCCGATACCAACCTGTTTCTCCACGATATCAAGGACCGCCTGTCGCACAGAAGATTCGAAGGTATCTGAACTATAGGTTTCTCTACGTTCCTTAGCAAAGAGGAGATGGAGAACATTATCCGGGCGGGCCAGACTGCCAACATGAGTTGTCAAAATTCGATCCTTACTGGTTTTCATTTTGGCATTATCAGTTCAAGGAATTCGATTCAGTGTGTAATAAGCGTGCGAATGAAGCAATGCACCCTTGTCGGTTGAACGAATAAGAGAGGCATTCAATTCATGCACATAGCCTTCCCTCAATCCTTCCACTTCCAGATCCACTGTCAAACCATCATTCGAAACAATTGCTGATTTCACACCGAGGGTTCGTCGATCAATCTCATCCCCGCCATAATTGGAATGGTAAGGATAGGTATAGCTGGTAAAGGAATAGCTCCCTATATTTGTGGCTGTCACCTTGTCGACTGGACGCGTAAATTCCAAATGAAAACCATAAGATCGAGCCGAAAGCACTTTGATCTCAAACGGGATTTTACGCGTTGGTATGATCCGTTGCAGACCATAACTGCGAGTTCCCAAAGAATTCCATCCCCGGTTGCTTTGACCGACGAACATCGAGCCGTCCTGTCCCCATTCCAAACGAAGGACAGCGCACTGCATTCCTTCGCGGAATCGGAAACACGCTCCCTGGTATTCCCCTTTGACCTTTTCCAGATGGACGCGGGTCACAAAAGACTGCGTGAACTCTCCGACAAAAAGCTGGCCTGCAAACGGCCCGAATTTTCCCTCGGTGGTGTCGCAAAGAATGTCCGAACTGCTCATTCCCATCTTGCGGTAGGGAAACCATACGGCCGGCAATTGATACGGACCGATCCTTTCGGCGGCTTCCACAACCGTCAGGTTTTCAGGCAGATCTCCCTCAATCTTGAAAGTGGCCCCCGGCCGATCGCAATGAACCAAGGCGTCGGCATGCCCGTGGAATACTCCGGGCTTGATATGAATGAGCGGACAGGTTGGAAACCAATTACCCTGTTGGTCCGTGACGAAAATGTCCCCAAGGAGGTTCACACCAAGACCGCAGGGAGAGCGAAATCCGCCGGAAACCGGTAACAGCGTGCCATCGGGCTTCACCATCATACTCCATCCCCGCCAGGCATTGTCATCGGGAACGGTCCCTGATCCGATAGAACAATTTAAACTGATCCAGGCATTGCCCTGTTGGTCAAAAACCGGCCCATACGCATATTCATGATAATTGCCGGTCACACCCCACCCTTTGGCAACGGTAATATATTCGTCAGCGATCTCATCGCCGTTTAAGTCGACAATGCGTGTCAATTCAGTTCGTTGAACCGTGTAGAACGATCCATCTCGAATAGCCAATCCCAAGGGTTCATGTAGACCGGAAGCAAAGCGTTTATAACGTGGATGTCTAGAATCATAAGCATTTGAAATAATCCAGATTTCTCCCTTGCGAATAGCAACCGCAAGACGACCGTCGGGCATCAGCGCCATACCACTGATCTCCAGTTTCAATTCCGTCGGCATCTCATAGGTTTCCAATCTATAGAATTCTGCTTCTCGAGCCGACTGATCCGTTGCATACCCAACTATAGCAATGAGAGCCAAGTTGATAAAAAGAATGACGGATTTCCAATTTCTCATCCTACCAGTTATAATGGACAATGGCTTCGTGTCTGTGATTGTCGGATGCAGAATCTCCGACAAGAATCTGCAAATGCTCAATGGTATCCGCCTTAATAATTCTTCCGGACGCAGAGGTAACAACCTCGAGTAATCCATCAACGGCCCACTGTTGTTCTGTGCCCGTAATCGTTCTACCATTGGCAACCTCCACCCAGATCGGCTCATCCCCAATCAGTATTTGTAATTTTCGGGTCAAACGAAATGTTGAATCAGCACTTGGTTCGACAGTATCAGCAATTTGATGATTGTTAACCCGGTAATTGAAGACCGGTTGGCCTGAATCAACGTCCAGACTATATCCGGCAAACACGATCTTCCCACTCTGTAGCGGAACATGAGGCTGAATCATAATCGGGTCATTTCCGGCAGGCTTGGCGAGCGGGGTAAACCGATCATCCCAGGTACTTTCTGCATCCAGAAATGGTCCAGTCCAGCCCACAACCCAACGAGGTTTCAAAGAATCGAATGCGGCATGTACCCCCACTGAGTAACCCACGGCGATGGCATGGTTTCCTACCTGATCGAGAAAAGTACGGAATACAATCGGACGTTCGCCTGGAATGAGAAGAAAATCGGCCTTGTTTTCCATTCCCTCCGGCAGTCTGGATTGGTCAATCTCATTGAGATAAACCCATAGACTGTCAATCTGTCTCGAAGTACTGCCACCGTAACCTTTCAAACTGGGCACACCCTCTGGCCAGAATGAAGGCATCCGAGTTCCTGAACGAAAGTGCGCCGGATCGATCAGGTAATCGCGAAACCACTGAGGACGTAACCGTCGTGGAGCCAAAGACAGATCCATCGCCGGAATTCCCAGAGATTTCTTACCCTTCAATCGATGACATGTAATACAGCTCAACCCCTTAGTGCCGATCAAAGCACGTCCCCACATATTGCGTCCAACCATGTTCTCCTGGCCATTACGAGGCGTCGGTGTTTCTTCAGAATGAGCATCCACCTCAGCAAACAATGAGGACATGTTACTGGCATGAACCTCTCCGAACCCCGGCATGCGCGTCAGCATATAGGGACGACTTTGAAGATGGCCTTGAATAGTCTGTTTCATTGCTTCCAGTCGCATTTTCCGTCCGACTCCCGTTAGCGTCGGCGGCACACGACCTTCGTCACCTAAGTCAGAACCACTACTGACAAAATACTTCAAGCGCTGAGGTCCCGGACCACCTTCCCCATTTCGTTGGTGGCAGTTCAAACAGTTCAAGCGGACCATCTCCCTATGAATGCTTTCCGCAGGGGCAATCGGCTTCGCTGATGGCAGGTTCTGCAAAGCCGCTAACAAAGCCCGCCGCTGAAAACTATCTAAGAAGAAATGGGGAATTCCTTCTTTGGGTTCCGGACTGAGACAACCTCCAACCTTGTCGACCAGTGCTGCTAGCGGCGGAGCAAACGAGTTAAGGGTGGTCTGCCGGCTTTCTTCGCCTGGCCTTGAATGACAATGTGCACACCCCAGAGAATTGAACATCGCTTTTCCGTTTCCAACGGGCTTCACTAGGGGCGGTTTGTGCAAAGTCAATGAAACAGCTGCTTCCGTCATTTCGAGTAAATAGGCGGCAAGGTCCGCCGCCTCCTGAAGCTGAAGATTAAAATCGGGCATTCTTCCCGATATTCGGAATCGAACGGGATCCTGAAGGAACTCAATAAGCCCGTTTAAATAATACTTTTTATTTAGATTATTTAAAGGCACAGAGTCTCCCCCCACGCTCTGAGCATCGACCTTTTCACCCGATTTCGTTTCCAAATAATCAGGGCGTGGAGCGTGACAGGCAACTTTGGAGAGCGTGACAGGCAACATTTAGAGCGTGACAGGCAACTTCTAGAGCGTGA